>DASXXQ010000307.1:0-10697 GCA_036502985.1 Buttiauxella sp. | reverse complement strand
TCTGTTCAAGAAATTTGCCGGTATCGACGTGTTCGATATCGAAGTGGATGAAATGGACCCCGACAAACTGATTGATGTGATTGCTGCTCTTGAGCCGACGTTTGGCGGTATCAACCTTGAAGATATCAAAGCGCCAGAGTGTTTCTACATCGAGAAAAAACTGCGCGAGCGCATGAATATTCCGGTGTTCCATGACGATCAGCACGGTACTGCGATCATCTGTACTGCCGCTGTGCTTAATGGTTTGCGTGTGGTAGAGAAGAATATTTCTGATGTCCGCCTCGTCGTTTCTGGCGCGGGTGCCTCCGCAATTGCCTGTATGAACCTGCTGGTGCAATTGGGGATTCAGAAGCACAACATCGTCGTGTGCGACTCCAAAGGCGTTATCTATAAAGGCCGTGAAGAAAACATGGCGGAAACCAAAGCTGCATACGCAGTGGACGATAACGGTAAACGTACGCTCGATGAAGTGATTGAAGGCGCGGATATCTTCCTTGGCTGTTCTGGCCCGAAAGCCATGAGCCAGGAGATGGTTAAGAAAATGGCGCGTTCACCGCTGATTCTGGCGCTGGCAAATCCAGAGCCGGAAATCCTGCCACCGCTGGCAAAAGAAGTGCGCCCGGATGCGATTATCTGTACCGGGCGTTCTGACTTCCCAAACCAGGTTAACAACGTGCTGTGTTTCCCGTTCATTTTCCGTGGCGCGCTGGATGTGGGTGCAACGGCAATTAACGAAGAGATGAAACTGGCGGCGGTTCACGCCATTGCTGAACTGGCACACGCTGAGCAAAGCGATGTTGTGGCTTCTGCTTATGGTGAAGAAGAGCTGACTTTCGGCCCGGAATACCTGATTCCAAAACCATTCGACCCGCGTCTGATCGTGCAGATTGCGCCAGCAGTGGCGAAAGCGGCGATGGATACCGGTGTGGCAACACGCCCCATTCAGGATTTCGATGCCTACAGAGAAAAACTGACTGAGTTCGTCTACAAAACGAACTTGTTTATGAAACCTATCTTCTCTCAGGCACGTAAAGATCCGAAACGCGTCGTACTGGCAGAAGGGGAAGAAGCCCGCGTACTCCACGCGACTCAGGAGCTCATCACGTTAGGCCTGGCGAAACCGATTCTGATTGGTCGCCCTGCGGTTATTGAGATGCGCCTGAAAAAACTTGGCCTGCAAATGCGTGCTGGCGTTGATTTCGAAATCGTGAATAACGAGTCCGATCCGCGTTTCAAAGAGTACTGGAATGAGTACTACAACATCATGAAACGCCGTGGTATTACGCAGGAACAAGCGCAGCGTGCGGTTATCAGCAATACGACGGTTATTGGTGCCATTATGGTGCACCGTGGTGAAGCTGACGCCATGATTTGCGGCACTATCGGTGAATATTACGAACACTTTGCTGTCCTTGAAAAACTGTTCGGCTACCGCGAAGGCGTGAAAGCGGCTGGTGCGATGAACGCGCTGTTGCTGCCAAGCGGCAACACTTTCATTGCAGATACTTACGTGAATGACGATCCGTCACCAGAAGAGCTGACAGAAATTACTCTGCTGGCAGCTGAAACGGTGCGTCGTTTTGGTATCGAGCCGAAGGTCGCGCTGTTGTCGCATTCCAACTACGGTTCTTCGGATTCGAAAGCCGCCTGCAAAATGCGTAAAACGCTGGAGATGGTACGCGAGCGTGCGCCAGAGCTGGAAATTGACGGCGAGATGCATGGTGACGCGGCGCTGGTAGAAAGCATTCGTAACGAACGTATGCCTGACAGCCCGCTGAAAGGTTCGGCTAATATCCTCATCATGCCGAACGTGGAAGCGGCGCGCATTAGCTACAACCTGTTGCGGGTTTCCAGTTCCGAAGGGGTGACCGTAGGGCCAGTATTGATGGGCGTGGCAAAACCGGTGCATGTGTTAACACCGATTGCCTCTGTGCGTCGTATTGTGAATATGGTGGCGTTGGCTGTTGTTGAAGCGCAAACCGTTCCGTTGTGAGTTATCGGTATAACCCGATTGGTTTCGTAGGTCGGATTAACGTAAGCGACATCCGACGGGAATTTAAACCCAGTCTTTAACCGGTAAGAAATCACTATACAAGGCAGCCTCCGGGCTGCCTTCTTCTGGCTGGTAGTTATATTCCCATCGCACCAGCGGCGGCATCGACATTAAAATCGACTCTGTACGCCCACCGGTCTGCAAGCCAAACAACGTTCCACGATCCCACACGAGATTAAATTCAACATATCGGCCACGGCGATAAAGCTGGAAGTCGCGCTCGCGCTCACCCCACGGCAAAGCTTTACGGCGTTCAACAATCGGCAGATACGCATCCAGATAACCGTTGCCTACTGCCTGCATAAAGCTAAAGCAGTGGTTGAAATCTGGCGTATTCAAATCGTCAAAAAATAAGCCGCCGATGCCGCGCTGCTCGTTGCGATGTTTAATGAAGAAGTAGTCATCGCACCACTTTTTGTAACGCGGGAAGACATCTTCACCAAACGGCTGGCACAGGTCGTGTGCGGTTTTGTGCCAGTGGATTGCATCTTCTTCAAAGCCGTAGAATGGCGTCAGGTCAAAGCCACCACCAAACCACCACACGGGAGAGCAGCCAGGTTTTTCAGCAATGAAAAAGCGCACGTTAGCGTGGCTGGTCGGCACGTAGGGATTAAGCGGATGCACCACCAGTGACACACCCATGGCTTCAAAACTGCGACCGGCTAGCTCCGGACGGTGCGCGGTTGCTGATGCGGGCATCGCATCGCCATGAACGTGGGAAAAATTAACGCCCGCTTGTTCAAAAATATTCCCGCCACGTAAAACCCGGCTGCGCCCACCGCCGCCACCTTCGCGTTGCCAGCATTCTTCTTCAAATGTGGCGCCATCAACGGCGCTGAGTTGCTGACAAATAGTGTCCTGCAATTGCAGCAAGAATTGTTTTACGGCGTGAATATCTGGCAAGTTCATAGGTATCAACGTTTTTTACTGTGAGCTTTCTGGTTATCAAACCAATTGAAGTAACTAATGATGCCCGAGGCAATAGCACTCGCGATTTTCTGGCGGAAGGCTGGAGTGCCTAATAACTTCTCTTCGCCAGGATTGGTGATAAATGAGGTTTCAACCAGCACAGACGGAATCGACGGTGATTTTAAAACCACAAACGCCGCTTGTTCAGTGTTGCGGCTGTGAAGTTTATGCACCGGCTTAATCTGTTTAAGAATATGCGAGCCGAGCGTCAGGCTGTTTTTGATAGTGTCCGTTTGCACCAGATCGAAAAGCACTTGTTGCAGATACTGATCTTTATGCTTCACTTTGCTGCCCGCGACATCATCGGCGGCGTTTTCTTTATCCGAAAGATATTTTGCCATCGCGCTACTTGCGCCGCGATTGGAAAGGGCAAACACCGACGCACCGGCAGCTGTCGGGCTTGTGAATCCATCTGCGTGTATCGACATAAAGAGATCGGCGCCATGTTTATGGGCGATTTCTACGCGATCGTAGAGCGGAATAAATTCATCACTGGAGCGTGTGAGTTTGGCCTCTATTCCATTGCTTTTTAAAATGCTACGCACATTTTTAGCAATGGCCAGTACCACATGTTTCTCTTTAGAACCATTATGGCCAATCGCGCCGGTATCAATACCGCCGTGGCCTGGGTCGAGCATCACTACCCGACGAGCACCGGATTTTTTTGCCGGTTTGCTGTGGTTAGTGGTGGTTTTAAGGGGTTTAGTCTCGGAGCTGGCCAAAGCCTTATTTACGCCCGTTAACGTTAATGCAGCCAAACCAGTAAGCAGTAACTGGCGGCGGGTAGTCAGATGCGTCAGTGATTTAATTTTGCTCATGCGGCTAATTTTTTATCTTAAAAATTCTCGATAGGCATTTATAGCGTATCGGCAATAGCTTAACGACCAGCATTTTCTTGAAATGATTATCTTTTCATTTCAAGAAATGAATGAGGCGTAAGTATGCCATTTTTTACCTGCTTTTGCGTTAATTGTCAGTTCCCGCCATAATCAGCTTTTTAGACTTTTCAGGTGGCTAATACCATGGAAATACGAGTTTTTCGCCAGGATGATTTCGAAGAAGTCATTACGCTTTGGGAACGTTGCGATTTACTGCGTCCGTGGAACGATCCTGAAATGGATATTGAACGCAAACTCAATCATGACGCGGATCTTTTCTTAGTGGCTGAAGTGGGTGGCGAAGTAGTTGGTTCGCTAATGGGTGGCTACGACGGGCATCGTGGCTCGGCTTATTACCTTGGTGTTCACCCAGAGTTTCGTGGGCGTGGTATCGCCAATGCATTGCTCAGCCGCCTGGAAAAAAAACTTATCGCGCGTGGCTGCCCAAAAATTCAGATCATGGTGCGTGAAGAAAACGAGCTGGTGATTGGGATGTATGAGCGTCTTGAGTACGAGCAGCAGGACGTGATGCTGCTTGGCAAGCGTCTAATTGAAGATCAAGAATATTAATGTCTTATCTGTATCCACCTTCAGATTACGATGCTCACGTTAATCTGAAAACACCCTTTTTATTCTGGTGCATCCTCTTGTTGCAGGCGCGAACCTGGTTTGTGCTGGTATTGGCTGCAGCATCTCGTCAACAGGGCGATGCCATCCTCGGCGTGTTCTATCCCGACCGTGATAACTTTTGGTTTGGATTATTGCCGGGCGTTCCTGCCGCACTGGCATTTATGATAAGCGGCCGTCGCCATTTATACCCTCGATTATGGGCGGCCTGGCGCTGGGTTTTACTTGCTGCACAAGGGGCGCTTTTGATCTTACAACTGCTGCTGTTAGGGCAGGGCGAAGAGTTGACTGGCGTAACGCTGGCGCTGCTGATTGCCGATATCTTTGCTTTATGGTGGCTGTTTACCAGCCGCCGCATTCGCGATTACTTCACCCTTAGCCATGAATGACCTGGCACTTTTGGGAAAGTTTGCACTCCAAAGCGCGTATCCATGTTTAACAAAGGAATTTCTGATGAAAACTCTGCGCCTGATGTTGTTAGGGTTGCCACTGGTTCTGAGCGGCTGTTCCACACTGTCATCCGTTAACTGGTCAGCGGCAAATCCGTGGAACTGGTTTGGTTCGTCGCTTGAAGTGAGCGAACAGGGTGTGGGCAAATTAACTGCCAGCACGCCGATGGATGAAAAAGCCGTCAGCAGTGCGCTGAACGATAACTACCGTTTGCGCAGTGGCATGAAAACCGACAATGGCGAAATTGTGCGTTTCTACGAAGCGATGGATGACAAAACTGTGATGGTTGTGGTCAATGGCGAAAAAGGCACCGTGAGCCGTATCGATGTTTTGGATAGCGCGATTAAAACCGACAGCGGCGTGAAAATTGGCACACCGTTTAGCGAGTTGTATAGCAAAGCATTTGGGTCGTGTACTAAAGCAACGGGCGATGACAGCGATGCTGTGGAATGTAAAGCGCCAAACAGCCAACATATCAGTTATCTATTTAGCGGTGAATGGCACGGCCCGGAAGGGTTAATGCCTTCTGACGATGCGCTCAAAAGTTGGAAAATCAGTAAAATTATCTGGCGTCGATAAAAAAATAGTTCCTGGTTTGCGTCTTCTCAATAAGGCGCAGCGGTAATTGGGTATCATAAGGAAATAAACGCCACGTAGAGTGGCGTGTTCTTTTTTAGGAGGATTCATGTCTCGTGTTCAAACTGGTATTTTGCCAGAACATTGTCGCGCTGCTGTTTGGCTGGAAGCGAGTTTTCAGGGCGATTTCGACGCTATACGCCAGGGCTGTAAGACCTTTAATCAATCACTGAGTGCTTTTCAGGATAAATTCCCTGAGGCTAACTTAGGTGCAGTAGTGGCATTTGGCCATGACCTGTGGCGCGATTTAAGCGGTGGCGTGGGCGCAGAAGAACTGAAAAACTTTACACCATTAGGTAAAGGCCTGGCACCGGCAACGCAACATGATGTGATGATCCACATTCTTTCGCTACGCCATGACGTGAATTTCTCTGTGGCGCAAGCCGCACTCGCCGCGTTTGGCGATGCACTGAAAATCGAAGAAGAAGTTCACGGTTTCCGTTGGGTTGAAGAACGTGACCTGAGCGGTTTTGTCGATGGAACCGAAAACCCGCAGGGCGAAGCAACGCGCCGCGAAGTGGCCGTTATTAATGAGGGTATTGATGCGGGCGGCAGCTATGTGCTGGTTCAGCGCTGGGAACACAATCTCAAGCAGCTTAATCGCATGAGCGTGACCGACCAGGAAATGATCATTGGCCGCACCAAAGCGGCAAATGAAGAAATTGATGGCGACGAACGTCCGGAAACATCTCACCTGACTCGCGTTGACCTGAAAGAAAATGGTAAAGGCCTGAAGATTGTTCGCCAGAGCCTGCCGTATGGTACTGCCAGCGGGACACACGGCCTGTATTTCATCGCCTATTGTGCGCGTCTGCATAATATTGAGCAGCAATTGCTGAGCATGTTTGGTGAAACCGACGGTAAGCGTGACGGCATGTTGCGTTTCACAAAACCTGTGACCGGCGGGTACTACTTTGCGCCTTCTTTGGATAAGTTATTGAACCTGTAAGGGCTACCTTACTCGCCATTCTGGCACCGGGCAGTGCTCAAAATCCTCACGTACTCTGTGTACGCTCCGATTTTTGCGCGCTGGCCGTCGTCAGACTGGCTTCGCCGCTAACGCCCTCCCTGTGAAGTCTTATATCCCTTTCTTATTGCAAATCACCAAACGATATATAAAACCGTTACAGCTTTGACACTCGTTATAAATACACTGGTAACCATGAAGTTCGCTGGTTTCACATTTATAAGGGTGCCCAATGGCCAAAACGTCCGTTAAAAAAGTCTGGAGTGCGATCGTTGTTTCTGCACTGCTGGCAGGTTCAGCTCACGCCACAGAACTGCTGAACAGCTCTTATGATGTGTCTCGCGAGCTATTTGCCGCCCTGAACCCTGCCTTCCAGAAACAGTGGGCACAGGAAAATAACGGTGACAAGCTGGTGATTAAACAATCTCATGCCGGGTCATCAAAACAGGCGTTGGCGATTTTACAGGGTTTAAAAGCAGACGTTGTAACTTATAACCAGGTCTCTGATGTGCAAATTCTGCATGACAAAGGCCAGCTTATCCCAGCCGACTGGCAGACTCGTTTACCGAACAATAGCTCACCGTTCTATTCCACCATGGCGTTTTTAGTGCGCAAAGGTAACCCGAAAAATATTCACGACTGGAGTGATTTGGTTCGCCCGGACGTAAAACTGATTTTCCCAAATCCCAAAACCTCCGGTAACGCGCGTTATACCTACCTGGGGGCATGGGGGGCGGCAAATAAAGCTGACGGTGGTGATAAAGCCAAAACCGAGCAGTTCATGACGCAGTTCCTGAAAAACGTGGAAGTGTTTGATACCGGTGGCCGTGGCGCAACAACCACATTTGTTGAACGTGGTTTGGGGGATGTGCTGATTAGCTTCGAGTCAGAGGTTAACAACATTCGCAATCAGTATGCGAAAGACGGCTACGAAGTGATTGTGCCGAAGGTCAATATTCTTGCTGAGTTCCCGGTGGCCTGGGTGGATAAAAACGTCAAAGCCAACGGCACTGAAAAAGCAGCAAAAGAGTATTTGAACTTCCTGTATAGCCCGGCCGCGCAAACCATCATTACGGATTATTACTATCGCGTGAATAACCCGCAGGTGATGGACAAGCTGAAGGATAAATTCCCGCAGACTGACTTGTTCCGCGTGGAAGATGAATTTGGCGGCTGGCCGGAAGCGATGAAAACCCATTTTGCCAGCGGCGGTGAGTTCGACAAGCTGGTTGCGGCGGGGCACAAGTAAATGTTAGCCGTTTCTTCCAAACGCGTGCTGCCAGGCTTTACCTTAAGCCTCGGCACCAGTTTGCTGTTTGTATGCCTGATTTTACTGCTGCCGCTCAGCGCATTGGTGATGCAATTGTCACAGATGACGCTGGCGCAGTATTGGGAAGTGATCACCAATCCACAGGTTGTCGCCGCGTATAAAGTGACGCTGCTGTCTGCGGGTGTGGCATCAATATTCAACGGTTTTTTTGGCATGTTGATGGCGTGGATTTTAACGCGCTACCAGTTCCCAGGGCGCAGCCTGCTTGATGCTTTGATGGATTTACCGTTCGCGTTGCCCACGGCTGTGGCCGGTTTAACACTTGCCGGGCTGTTCTCCGTCAACGGTTGGTATGGTGAATGGCTGGCACAGTTTGGCATTAAGGTGACGTACACCTGGCTGGGTATTGCGGTGGCTATGGCGTTTACCAGCATCCCATTTGTAGTGCGCACTATTCAGCCAGTGCTTGAAGAGCTAGGCCCGGAATATGAAGAAGCGGCAGAAACCCTGGGTGCGACGCGCTGGCAGAGCTTCCGCCGCGTGATTTTACCGGAACTTTCTCCGGCATTAATGGCGGGCGTGGCGTTGTCATTTACCCGCAGTCTGGGGGAGTTTGGCGCGGTGATTTTTATCGCCGGTAATATCGCCTGGAAAACCGAAGTGACGTCGCTGATGATTTTTGTGCGTTTGCAGGAGTTTGATTATCCGGCAGCCAGTGCGATTGCCTCGGTGATCCTCGCCGCATCACTGCTGCTGCTGTTCACCATTAACACGTTGCAAAGTCGCTTTGGTCGGCGCGTGGTAGGTCACTGATGACGGACGTAACTGAATTGAAAAGCTATCGCCGCACAGGTTTTAACTGGGGCAAATGGACGCTAATTGGCCTCGGTGTGCTGATTTCGTTTTTGCTGCTGGTGGTGCCTGTTGCCTCTATTTTTGCTCAAGCCTTCTCCAAAGGCTTGATGCCAGCCCTCAACAACATCGTTGACCCGGATATGCTACACGCTATCTGGCTAACGGTGATGATTGCGTTGATTACCGTGCCGGTAAATCTGGTATTCGGTATTTTGTTAGCCTGGTTGGTCACGCGCTTTGATTTCCCTGGCCGCCAGCTATTACTGACGCTGTTGGATATTCCCTTTGCCGTTTCTCCGGTGGTCGCCGGTTTAGTCTATCTGCTGTTTTACGGCTCCAATGGCCCGCTAGCGGGCTTTATGGATGAACATAACATTCAGATTATGTTTGCCTGGCCGGGCATGGTGCTGGTCACGATTTTTGTCACGTGCCCGTTTGTGGTGCGCGAACTGGTGCCGGTGATGTTAAGCCAGGGCAGCCAGGAAGATGAAGCGGCGATTTTACTCGGTGCTTCCGGCTGGCAGATGTTCAGACGCGTGACATTGCCTAACATTCGCTGGGCGTTGCTTTACGGCGTGGTGTTAACCAATGCTCGCGCCATTGGCGAGTTTGGTGCGGTGTCGGTCGTTTCCGGTTCTATCCGCGGCGAGACGTTTTCGCTGCCGTTACAGATTGAATTGCTACAACAGGATTACAATACGGTCGGCTCATTTACCGCCGCTGCATTATTGACCCTGATGGCAATCGTTACGTTGTTCTTCAAGAGTGCGTTGCAGTGGCGCCTGAATAACCAGGAAAAACGCCTGCAACAGGAGGGAAATCATGAGCATTGATATTACCAATATTAAGAAATCTTTTGGTCGCACCCAGGTGCTGAATGATATCTCTCTGGATATCCCTTCTGGTCAAATGGTGGCATTACTCGGGCCGTCCGGTTCCGGTAAAACCACGCTGTTGCGCATTATTGCGGGCCTTGAGCATCAGAACAGCGGGCGTATTAGTTTCCACGGCACCGATGTGAGCCGTATCCACGCCCGTGACCGTAAAGTCGGTTTCGTGTTCCAGCATTACGCGCTGTTCCGCCACATGACAGTGTTCGATAATATCGCTTTTGGCCTGACGGTTTTACCGCGTCGCGAGCGTCCTTCCGCTGCGGCAATCAAACAGAAAGTGGTTCGTCTGCTGGAAATGGTGCAGTTGTCGCATTTGGCGGATCGTTTCCCGGCACAGCTTTCCGGTGGGCAGAAACAGCGAGTGGCACTAGCGCGAGCGTTGGCGGTTGAACCGCAAATCTTGCTGCTGGATGAACCATTTGGTGCTCTTGATGCGCAGGTTCGTAAAGAGCTTCGCCGTTGGTTGCGTCAATTACATGAAGAACTGAAATTCACCAGCGTATTCGTGACCCACGACCAGGAAGAGGCGATGGAAGTCGCGGACCGTGTGGTGGTAATGAGCCAGGGGCATATCGAACAGGTCGATACGCCTGAAGCGGTATGGCGCGAACCAGCGACTCGCTTTGTGCTGGAATTCCTTGGTGAGGTTAACCGCATGAAAGGCACTGTGCGTGGAAGCCAGTTCCATGTGGGTGCGCACCGCTGGCCTCTGGGCTTTACGCCAGCACATCAGGGCGCGGTAGATTTGTTCCTGCGTCCGTGGGAAGTGGATGTCAGCCGCCGTACCAATCTGGATTCCCCTCTGCCGGTGCAGGTACTGGAAATCAGCCCTCGCGGGCATTACATGCAATTAGTTGTGCAGCCGCTTGGCTGGTATGACGAACCGTTAACGGTTGTTCTGCGTGAAAATCATGTTCCGGTGCGCGGTGAACGCCTGTTCGTGGGTCTGCAACATGCACGTTTGTACGATGGGAAGAATCGAATTCAAGGTGTAGACCTGGCGCAGACTGCCTGATAAGTTTACCGAACAACACGACACGCAAAAGCGGCCTACGTGGCCGCTTTTCTTATATCTGGACAGGCAAGTGAACACCTTAGA
>DASXXQ010000306.1:0-12494 GCA_036502985.1 Buttiauxella sp. | reverse complement strand
TGTGCCGCATGAACTGGCGCACCTGTTGGTCTGGAAACACTTTGGCCGCGTAGCGCCTCACGGCAAAGAGTGGAAGTGGATGATGGAAACCGTGCTTGGTGTTCCCGCCCGTCGTACCCATCAGTTCGAAGTACAATCCGTTCGTAAAAATACCTTTCCTTATCGCTGTAACTGCCAACTACATCAACTCACCGTCCGCCGTCATAATCGGGTGGTTCGAGGCGAAGCGGAATACCGCTGCGTGCGTTGTGGTGACCTGTTAAAACCCGACGCTACAACTCACTGTAATTAAAAATATTAATCTTAAAGTTTCCTGATTTGGCTTATTGAATCCAAATAACGCTTCAAGTAGTGTGCGGGCACGTTTTAGTAAGGATTCTGGAAATGTCTCGCAAATATCTTTCAGTTGTTGCAGTTATTGCAGCGCTGTCCTCTTTCTCTGCTTTCAGTAGTGGCATCAATAGTTTCTCTCAGGCAAAAGCAGCTGGTGTTAAGGTGAATGCCGATGCTCCAGGCGACTTCTATTGCGGATGCAAAATTAGCTGGGAAGGCAAAAAAGGGATTCCTGACCTTGAGTCCTGCGGCTACAAAGTCCGCAAGAATGAAAACCGTGCATCACGCATTGAATGGGAACATGTCGTCCCGGCCTGGCAATTCGGCCATCAACGCCAGTGTTGGCAAGATGGAGGCCGGAAAAACTGCGCTAAAGACCCGGAATATCGCAAGATGGAAAGCGATATGCACAACCTTCAACCCGCGGTAGGTGAAGTGAACGCGGACCGTAATAACTTCATGTACAGCCAGTGGAATGGCGGTGAAGGCCAGTACGGCCAATGTGCAATGAAAGTGGACTTTAAAGAGAAAGTTGCCGAGCCGCCAGCCCGTGCTCGCGGGGCCATCGCTCGCACCTACTTCTATATGCGCGACCAATACCAGCTCAACCTTTCTCGCCAGCAAACTCAACTGTTTGAGGCATGGAATAAACAATATCCGGTCACAACCTGGGAATGTGAACGTGATGAGCGCATTGCCAAACTACAGGGCAATCATAACCCATACGTGCTACGGGCTTGCCAGGCACAAAACAGCTAACCTACACTAGCGGCAATTGTTTAACACTGTGCTGCTTTTAATCCCCATGCTCAACGGCGTGGGGAAACGCCAGCATTCAGAAACTGGACTCTAATTTTCATGCGAATCCCCCGCATTCATCACCCAGATTTACTCTCCGTCGGCCAGGAAGTGGCGCTTTGTGAAGATGCCGCAAATCATGTGGGCCGAGTACTGCGCATGAGCGCCGGCCACGCACTGCAACTATTTGACGGCAGCAATCAGGTCTTTGACGCGGAAATCGTGCAGGCCGATAAGAAAAATGTGCGCGTCAAAATTATTGCGGCGAACATTGATGACCGTGAATCTCCACTGCATTTGCATCTGGGCCAGGTCATGTCTCGCGGTGAGAAGATGGAGTTCACTATTCAGAAAGCCGTAGAACTCGGCGTGAATGTGATTACACCTTTGTTTTCTGAACGCTGTGGCGTAAAACTGGATGCCGAGCGCCTGAGTAAGAAGCTCTCACAGTGGCAGAAAATTGCTATTGCGGCCTGTGAACAATGCGGTCGCAATATCGTTCCGGAAATTCGCCCGGCAATGGATCTTGAAGACTGGTGTGCTGAAGTTGATGACAGTTTAAAGCTGAATCTGCATCCCCGCGCCAGTGCTAGTATCAACACATTGCCGCAACCGGTTGAACGTGTTCGCCTGTTGATTGGCCCTGAAGGCGGTTTAACGTCTGATGAAATTGCCATGACCGCACGTCATCTGTTTACTGATATTCTGTTGGGACCTCGCGTTCTACGTACTGAGACTACCGCGCTCACCGCCATTACCGCGCTACAAGTGCGATTTGGCGACCTGGGCTAAAGGAGACAAAATGATCAAGCTCGGCATCGTGATGGACCCCATCGCAAACATTAACATCAAGAAAGACTCCAGTTTTGCCATGCTGCTGGAAGCTCAGCGCCGCGGCTACGAACTCCACTATATGGAAATGGCGGATCTTTACCTGATTAACGGCGAAGCGCGGGCACGTACCCGTCTGGTTTCCGTCGAGCAGAACTACGATAAGTGGTACGAGTTTGGTAGCGAGCAAGATATCCAGCTTGCCGATCTTAACGTGATTTTGATGCGTAAAGATCCGCCATTTGATACCGAATTTATCTACGCAACCTACATTCTTGAGCGCGCTGAAGAGCAAGGCACACTTATCGTTAACAAACCGCAGAGCCTTCGCGACTGTAACGAAAAGCTCTTCACCGCCTGGTTTGCAGATTTAACCCCGGAAACGCTGGTCACACGCAATAAAACACAGCTTAAAGCGTTCTGGCAAAAACACGGCGACATTATCCTTAAACCGCTGGACGGTATGGGTGGTACTTCAATCTTCCGCGTTAAAGAAGGCGACCCTAATATCGGTGTCATTGCTGAAACGCTGACCGAACTTGGTAATCGTTACTGCATGGCACAAAACTACCTGCCTGCGATTGTCGACGGAGACAAACGTGTTCTGGTTGTTGATGGCGAACCCGTACCCTACTGCCTGGCACGTATTCCGCAAGGCGGCGAAACCCGTGGCAACCTGGCTGCTGGTGGTCGTGGCGAACCGCGCCCACTGACAGAAAGCGACTGGGAAATTGCCCGCCGCGTTGGCCCAACACTCAAAGCAAAGGGGCTCATTTTTGTTGGTCTGGACATTATCGGTGACCGACTGACTGAGATTAACGTCACCAGCCCTACCTGTATCCGCGAAATCGAAGCCGAATTCCCGGTATCTATCACCGGTATGCTGTTTGACGCTATCGAAAAACGTCTGGCTAAATGATCCTCGTGAGCGGGACTCGTCCCGCTCAATAGTGATAAACTGGCTGTTCTTCGCGCGTTCAATGCCGCTTTTTCAACCGGAACCAGAACCTCTGACAATGAATTTACAGCATCACTTTCTAATTGCCATGCCGGCGCTACAGGACCCTTTGTTTAAGCGCGCGGTCGTTTATATCTGTGAGTACAACGACGAAGGCGCTATGGGGATAATCATTAATAAACCCCTTGAAAACCTTCAGGTTGACGGTGTTCTGGAAAAGCTAAAAATCGAACCAGAACCTCGTGACCCAGATATCCGCCTTGATAAACCCGTCTTTATCGGTGGCCCACTGGCAGAAGATCGCGGTTTTATTTTGCACTCGCCACCGGACTGTTTTGCTTCAAGCATCCGCATTTCTGATGACACCGTGATCACCACTTCCCGCGATGTGCTTGAAACCATTGGCACCGCAAAACAACCAACGGATGTGATTGTCGCGCTCGGTTACTCCTCCTGGGAAAAAGGGCAACTGGAACAAGAAATTTTGGACAACGCCTGGCTTACGGCACCTGCCGACGCATCCATTCTTTTCCACACCCCAATTTCTGAACGCTGGCGTGAAGCCGCGAAATTAATCGGCATAGATATCTATAATATGCCAAGCGAAGCGGGGCACGCTTGATGAGCAGTGGAACCTTATTAGCCTTTGATTTCGGGACCAAAAGCATTGGTGTCGCCATTGGCCAACGCATTACGGGCACCGCACGTCCATTAGCTGCGATTAAAGCGCAAGATGGAACACCTGACTGGAACGTCATCGAGAAAATCCTTAAAGAGTGGCAACCTGATGAAGTCATCGTTGGCCTGCCGCTTAATATGGATGGCACAGAGCAACCGCTCACCGCCCGCGCCCGTAAATTTGCTAACCGCATACATGGCCGTTTTGGCGTAAAAGTCTCTTTGCAAGATGAGCGTCTTAGCACCGTCGAAGCACGCGCGGGATTGTTTGAACATGGTGGCTTCCGCGCCCTGAACAAAGGCAGTATTGACTCCGCTTCAGCCGTTATCATTCTTGAAAGCTGGTTTGACTATAATCCTTAGTCAGGGTCATCCTCGTTTCACCTTCTCTGTTTTGAGAGGGTGAAAGACACGCCATTAGCACCGCCTCACTGTGAGCAAAACTTTGCATGCCATGCTGTTGCCCGGTTTGTATCACCCCTGGTAACTGATGCGTTTTTCCTTCACGGATAAGGCTTGCCACCGCGGGCGTATTCACCAACAGCTCGTACAACGCCACCCTTCCACCGTTTGTCTCTGGTATTAATTTCTGTGCCAGCACCGCTTTTAAGCTACCTGCCAGTTGGCTGCGCACCATATTTTTCTCTTCTGCGGGAAAAACATCCACCAACCGTTCCACAGCCTGCGCCGCACCGCGCGTATGGAGTGTCGCCAGTACCAGATGCCCGGTTTCTGCGGCAGTAAGTGCAAGGCGTATGGTTTCGCTGTCACGTAATTCCCCAAGCAAAATCACATCTGGATCTTCGCGTAATGCCGCACGTAAACCTGCGGCAAAAGAACGGCAATGCTCTCCAGGTTCGCGCTGCTGAATCAGACAACGTTTTGAGTGATGAACAAACTCAATGGGATCTTCCAGGGTAAGAATATGCCCATCGATTTGATGATTGAGATGATCCACCATCGCCGCAAGCGTGGTGGATTTACCGCTACCCGTGGCACCGGTCACCAGAATCAGGCCGTCCTCGGATGCCAGTAATTCAGGAACGATAGCAGGAACATTTAGTGCCTCAAGTTTTGGGCAATGGGAAGCCAGTAACCGTAAGGCGATTGAATACCCCTGCCGCTGGCGAAACGCATTCGCCCGTAGCCGCGCGCCCTCTTTAAGGGTGATCGCGAAATCTAACTGACCAGCCACTTCCAACTGTTCTCGTTGCTCGCTAGTAATCCAGGCATCCAGCAATGTTTCTGGCGCTGGTGCACTCTCAGGCAAGGGTTCAAGCCGCCCCTGCCTGCGCCAGCGAGCAGGAAGCTGTGCGCACAGGTGTAGATCAGAGGCGTTATGCTTTACACTAAGGGCCACAATTTCTTCGATATCCATATCACTTCCCAACCTATGAACGAGATAGCGCACAATCTGGCACAGGTTCAGCACAAAATCTTAGCGGCAACTGAACGCTGCGGCCGTGCTCCAGAAGAAGTTACGTTGCTTGCAGTAAGCAAAACAAAACCTGTAAGCGCCCTCGCAGAAGCGATTACAGCCGGGCAGAGAGCGTTTGGTGAAAACTACGTGCAAGAAGGCGTGGACAAAATTCGTTATTTTGCTGAAAACGGTGAAGAAGCGCTGGAATGGCACTTTATCGGCCCATTGCAGTCGAACAAAAGCCGCCTGGTTGCGGAGCATTTTGACTGGTGCCATACCGTCGATCGTTTGCGCATTGCAACTCGTTTAAGCGAACAACGTCCGGCTGAATTACCACCGCTTAACGTGCTGATTCAAATCAACATCAGTGATGAGCAAAGCAAATCTGGCATTGCGCTGAGTGAGCTTGAAACGCTTGCGGCGGATGTAGCCGCTTTGCCGGGTTTGGTATTACGAGGTTTGATGGCGATTCCGGCCCCTGAACCTGATTACGAGCATCAGTTAGCGGTTTGCCAGAAAATGGCAGCAGCTTTCGCATCGCTCAAAAACCGCTATGCAACGGTTGATACGTTGTCCCTGGGCATGACCGATGACATGGACGCCGCGATTGCCGCAGGCAGCACCATGGTGCGCATTGGAACCGCTATTTTCGGCGCGCGGGATTACTCCGCTCGTTAATCATCATAATTATTGAGGAACGCCATGCTGACGTTGACTTTCCTGGTCAAAACACTGATTGAACTGTATGTGATGGTGCTATTGATTCGCATCTGGATGCAGTGGTCGCGTTGTGATTTTTACAATCCTTTTGCACAGTTTATCGTCAAAATTACGCAACCCATTGTCGGGCCGCTGCGCCGGATAATCCCTTCAATTGGGCCGATTGATACCTCTTCATTGCTGGTGGCTTTTATTCTCACCACGCTGAAGTATCCGCTTTTGCTGCTCATTCAGGTTGGCGCGTTATCGCTTGACCCAATGAACCTACTGGTCGGCCTGCTATCGCTGTTGAAGTCTGCCGGTTCATTAGTGTTCTGGGTCATTATTGTCCGTTCACTGATGAGTTGGATTAGCCAGGGCCGCAGCCCGATTGAATATGTGCTGATGCAACTGACTGAACCGATGATGGCACCTATCCGCCGTATTATTCCGGCCATGGGCGGCATCGATTTTTCAGCAATGGTGGTAATTTTAATTCTCTATATGCTGAATTACCTCGGCATGGATTTGTTCCCGGGGCTTTGGTATTTGCTGTGAGTGCAGTAAGCCAAACCGCAGATGGGCTGGTTTTACGGTTGTTTATTCAGCCTAAAGCCAGCCGCGATAGCATTATCGGGTTACATGGCGACGAGCTAAAAGTCGCCATTACCGCCCCGCCGATAGACGGCAAAGCCAACGCTCATCTGGTAAAATATCTGGCTAAGCAGTTCAAAGTCGCCAAAAGCCAGGTATTAGTTGAGAAAGGTGAGCTAGGCCGTCACAAGCAAATTAAAATTATCAACCCGCAACAAATCCCGACGGAAGTCGCGGCATTGCTTGATTAATTATCGAATTTCACAGGATTTTCTCATTATGCAAAAAGTTGTGCTCGCGACGGGTAACGCCGGAAAAGTGCGTGAACTCGCTGATTTACTGAGCGATTTTGGTCTGGATGTTGTCGCACAAACCGAATTAGGTGTGGAGTCTGCTGAAGAAACAGGCCTGACGTTTATCGAAAATGCCATTCTGAAAGCTCGCCACGCAGCGCAAGTCACCGGTTTGCCAGCCATTGCTGATGACTCCGGCCTTGCGGTTGATGTGCTTGGCGGCGCGCCGGGAATTTACTCTGCGCGTTTCGCAGGCGTTGATGCCTCGGACCAACAGAATCTGGAAAAGCTGTTGGCAACACTGAAAGATGTGCCGGACGAACAACGTAAGGCACGTTTCCACTGTGTACTGGTATACATGCGTCATGCAGAAGATCCGACGCCACTGGTGTGTCACGGAAGTTGGGAAGGCCAAATTACTCACGAAGCAGCAGGGGCTGGTGGCTTTGGTTATGACCCGATTTTCTATGTCCCTACCGAGGGGAAAACCGCCGCAGAACTTACTCGCGACGAAAAACGCGCCATATCCCACCGTGGACGAGCGTTAAAACTATTACTGGAAGCAATGAAAAATGGCTAATTTGCCACCACTAAGTCTCTATATTCACATCCCGTGGTGCGTGCAGAAGTGCCCCTACTGTGACTTCAATTCTCATGCACTTAAAGGCGACGTTCCGCACGACGAGTATGTCGCCCACCTGCTGCGCGATCTGGATAACGACGCGCCGATGGCACAAGGACGTGAAATAAAGACCATCTTTATTGGTGGCGGTACGCCTAGCCTGCTCTCAAGCGAGGCAATGCAAACGTTGCTTGACGGGGTGCGCGCACGTCTTCCGGTGGCCGCGGATGCAGAAATTACTATGGAAGCCAATCCTGGCACTGTCGAAGCCGATCGTTTTGTTGGCTACCAACGCGCCGGTGTGAATCGTATATCCATCGGCGTGCAGAGCTTTAGCGAGACAAAGCTCAAGCGTCTGGGTCGTATTCATGATTCTGGTGAAGCGAAACGCGCAGCCAATCTGGCAAACGGATTAGGGCTGCGTAGTTTCAATCTGGATTTGATGCACGGTCTGCCGGATCAATCGCTTGAAGAAGCGCTGGATGATTTGCGTCAGGCAATTGAGCTGAATCCACCGCATCTTTCCTGGTATCAATTGACGATTGAACCGAACACCTTGTTCAGCTCGCGTCCGCCAAAGTTACCGGACGATGACGCGCTGTGGGATATTTTCGAGCAAGGCGATAAATTACTGACCGCGGCGGGTTATCAGCAATACGAAACCTCAGCCTATGCGAAGCCGGGCTATCAGTGCCAACACAACCTGAATTACTGGCGCTTTGGCGACTATCTGGGCATTGGTTGCGGTGCACATGGCAAAGTGACATTTGAAGATGGGCGTATTACGCGCACCGCTAAAACACGCCATCCACGCGGCTATATGGAAGGGAAGTATCTCGACCGTCAGCACGATGTTGAGCAAGCCGACAAGCCGTTCGAGTTCTTTATGAATCGCTTCCGTTTACTGGAAGCCGCGCCACGCAATGAATTTAGCCTGTATACCGGGTTGGACGAGTCTGTGATTCGTGCACAGCTAGATGATGCGATTGCAAAAAATTTTCTGGTAGAAACACAGGAATATTGGCAGATAACCGAGCACGGTAAGTTGTTCCTTAACTCGTTGCTGGAACTTTTTTTGGCTGAATAAGTTAAGTGGTGGATGTCGCTACGCTAATCCACCCTACAAGGCCAGCGCAGTATATTTTTCCTGAACTCGCTGCGGTGGATGTCGCTGCGCTAATCCACCCTACAAGGTCATGGAGTTATCTATTTTTGTAGGTCGGATTAGCGCAGCGACATCCGACATTAACTAAATATTTTTTACCCGACTGGTCAAAATCAGTGCCAGTACCGCAAGGCAGGCAATCAACCAATACACCGAGTGGTGCCCGAAACTCTCCGCCAGCGTCCCTTGTAAAACCCCAGCCAGAATCACACCCGTCGAAATACTATTGGTAAACAGAGTGGTCGCCGAGCCTGGCCTTCCAGGCATTAAATCCTGGAACCACAACATGCCAATACCGGCAACTATCCCAATAAATACCGCGTTAAATAACTGGAGCAACAGCAGCGCCGTACGGCTATGGAACAAAATTAGCCCAACGTAGAACAACACGCCGGCCGCCACTGCAATCACCATCATGCGGCGCTTTCCAAAGCGTTTTACATAGTAACCCGCAAGAATCATCGCCGGGATTTCAAGCCCTGCCGCCGTCCCCATTAAAAGCCCTGCCAGAGATTCCGGCAGCCCTAAATCGCTGCTCACCCATAACGGCATATCAATGATGTACATGGTGTTGCAGGTCCACATCAGCATCGATGCGATAAACAACATACGCACGTTTTTATCTTTCCAGCCGCTGACCTGAGTCAGCGCCACATCGGCAGGCTGTTCAATTCTGCTTACCGAAGGAAGTGCGAAGAAAATAAGCGCCAGCGAGATGACAAAAATCCCCGCTGCGATAAGAAACATGGTGGTGAAGCCGTAATTTAATGCCAGCATGAACGATAACGGCGGGCCAATAACCCAGGCAAGGGACAACTGCGCACGCATTATCGAACTGAACATCACGACTTCGCGCGCGGAACTGTCGGCATATTCGCGGGCAAGGGCGAAGATTTGCGGCATTGCTGTATTAGCGATTGAAGCGAACATAACGCCAAGGGTAATTAACGTCAGGTAATGGCGGTTAAAAGCAAATAAAATGCAGTTTGCTACGGCCATTGCACAACAAACCATAATTAGCTTGCGTCTGTCTCCCCGGCTATCTGAACGTTTCGCCAGCGCCAGACTCACCAAAATCCCGGCTATTGCATTGACGGTATAAAACAGCCCAACCCAGAACGGCCGCACTTGCACTTCACGTGTTAAAAACAGGCTAAGAGTGGGAGCCTGAAGTGCTCCGGCAATCCCCATCATAAAAGCCACTGCCATAAATGCCGCGTACACCGGATTGAGGCGTCGTCCTTTTGTCAAAAACCAGGCCATTCAGAGAGATCCTTTTTACTCGAGCGGGCGTTTCGTGAGCAAAGCATAAACTAAAAAAGCCAGCAGTAATAATCTGCTGGCCAGGTGAAATCACCAATACTCAGTCACACATGATGACGGCGATTTAATGCTTCCCAGTCACTGGAGAGGTTATCTCCCACTGCATCAAGTCTTCGAGCATCCCCAGACGTTGCGCCACTGTCAGGCGAGCCAGCCATCCAGTAGAAACACGGTGTGTTGCGGCAAAGTACTGTTGATAAAACTTAACAACTGGCGACCGTTTCATATGCACCTCCTCGCTTTCATCGTTGATGATTATTGGCGTAATATGAGGAAAGTTAAATTGATGAGTTTCTCCCGGGAGTTCCCCTTTTATGTCGAATGGCCGTCTGCAACAACAGTTCATCCGCCTGTGGCAATCCTATGAAGGCAAGCCGCAAGAAACGACGTTGAATGATTTGGCCGAGTTGCTGAATTGCTCCCGCCGCCATATGCGTACGTTACTCAGTGCGATGCAGGAAAATGGCTGGCTAAGCTGGAAAGCAGAGGCTGGACGTGGCAAGCGATCAAAGCTTGAGTTTCTGTACACCGGCCTTGCGCTCCAGCAACAGCGGGCTGAGGATCTTCTCGAACAAGATCGTATTGATCAGTTGGTGCAGATCGTTGGCGATAAAGCTGCGGTGCGTCAGATGCTTATCTCCCATCTCGGGCGCAGCTTCCGCCAGGGGCGGCATATTTTGCGCGTGCTCTACTATCGCCCACTGTTAAATTTGCTACCCGGCTCGGCTTTACGTCGCTCAGAAACGCATATTGCCCGGCAAATTTTCAGCGGGTTAATCCGTATAAATGAGGAAAATGGGGAACCAGAAGCGGATATTGCGCACCACTGGCAACAAATATCCCCATTACATTGGCGTTTTTATCTTCGCCCAGGCATTCATTTTCATCATGGCCGCGAGCTGGATATGCTTGATGTGGTGACATCGTTGCAGCGTATTAATACGTTGCCGCTTTATTCGCATATCACACAAATCACTTCGCCAACCGCCTGGACGCTGGATATCACGCTTTCACAACCAGACAAATGGCTGCCGTTGCTGCTTGGCAGTGTTAACGCGATGATCCTGCCGCGTGAATGGCAGACATTAAGCCACTTCGCCCGCCAACCGGTCGGCTCTGGCCCCTATTCGGTCGTGCGCAACAATACAAACCAACTGAAGATTCAGGCTTACGACGATTACTTTGGTTATCGTGCCCTGATTGATGAAGTGAATTTCTGGGTGCTGCCGGATATTGGCGAGGAAGTCAGTTGTGCCGTGCAGTTGTCCGGTATGCCCGACAGCGAAAAAGCCGTTGAAAGCCGCCTTGAAGAAGGGTGTTACTACATTTTATTTGATAGCCGCTCGACATCTGGCAGCAACGGTGAAGTGCGCCGCTGGCTCAGCCATGTTCTGGCACCGATTCATCTTCTTTATAGTACGGGTGAACAAAATCAGCAGTACTGGTTCCCGGCTTACGGTTTACTCCCTCGCTGGCATCATACGCGTCCGCAGTGTGTAGCTGAGAAACCTGCCGGGCTTGAATCCGTGACGCTGACGTTTTATCGCGATCATGTCGAACACCGGGTTATCAGTAAGGTCATGGAGAAGCTGCTGGCTCGCCATGGCATCAAGCTTATCGTGCAGGAGGTCAGTTATGAGGAGTGGCATCAGGGTGATGCACAGAGCGATATCTGGCTCAACAGCGCGAACTTCACTCTGCCGCTGGAGTTTTCACTCTATTCTCATCTTTATGAAGTGCCACTGATTCAAAAATGTATTGCGATTGACTGGGAAACAGATACCCGTAAATGGCATAACGGAGAACTTTCCCTGCCTGAGTGGTGCCAGAAGCGCGTTGAAAATAATGATATTTTACCGTTAATTCACCACTGGCTGCGCATTGAAGGGCAGCGCAGTATGCGCGGGGTGAGAATGAACACGTTGGGATGGTTCGACTTTAAATCAGCCTGGTTTGCGCCACCTGAACCGTAGTCCTTTCGAAATATTCACAAAGTCACTACAATGCACGCGTTCTCAACGGGGTGCTAAGACGAAAGTCTGGCTGAGATAATACCCGTCGAACCTGATCCGGATAACGCCGGCGAAGGGATTTGGGGCTCAATTCTCAAAGTCCTTTGCCACCCCTAATTCCAAGAGGTGCAAAGTGTTCAAAAAATTCCTGCCGTTACTGGCGCTCATCGCAGCCCCTGTTTTTGCAAAACCCCTGCTGACTGTTTACACCTACGACTCCTTTGCCGCTGACTGGGGCCCAGGTCCTGCGGTGAAAAAAGCCTTCGAAGCTGATTGCAATTGCGAGCTTAAATTCGTCGCACTGGAAGATGGTGTGTCTTTGCTCAACCGTCTGCGAATGGAAGGTAAAAACAGCAAGGCTGATGTCGTTTTGGGGCTGGATAACAACCTGCTGGAAGCTGCCGCGCAAACCAAACTCTTTGCCCCGAGCAATGTGGATACCAGCGCACTGAAAATTCCTGGCGGCTGGAATAACACTACCTTCGTGCCATTTGACTACGGTTACTTCGCCTTTGTGTACGATAAAAACAAGCTGAAAAACCCACCTAAAAGCCTGAAGGAACTGGTTGAAAGCGACCAAAAATGGAAGGTGATTTATCAAGATCCACGCACCAGCACACCGGGCCTGGGCTTGATGTTGTGGATGCAAAAAGTGTATGGCGATAAAGCGCCAGAAGCGTGGCAAAAACTGGCGAAGAAAACCGTTACCGTGACCAAAGGCTGGAGCGAAGCCTATGGTCTGTTCCTGAAAGGGGAAAGTGATCTGGT
>DASXXQ010000305.1:0-1624 GCA_036502985.1 Buttiauxella sp. | reverse complement strand
GGTGCTGCAAGCGGAGAGCTTGCCACGCGTTATATTGCTGAGCATTATTACGGGGCGGACACGGATGAGAAGCGTGCGAACCTGAGCGAGCAGGACAAGCAGCAGCTTAGTCTGTTGGGAACCCTGGCTGCGGGTCTGGCGGGTGGTATAGCAGGAGACAGCACATCGTCAGCCAGTGCGGGTGCACAGGCTGGAAAGAACGCGGTTGAGAATAATCTGCTCGGTGGTGGCA
This sequence comes from Buttiauxella sp., assembly GCA_036502985.1. Lineage (GTDB taxonomy): Bacteria > Pseudomonadota > Gammaproteobacteria > Enterobacterales > Enterobacteriaceae > Buttiauxella. The sequence goes on along the minus strand of DASXXQ010000305.1, from coordinate 1,392 downwards.
CCGAAGAAGGACAAACCAAAGCTGTACAGGTACATGGAGCTGATATTTTATCCTGTAACGATAATCCGGGTGGTGCTGCCTGTCAGCGTGGTATTGCCGATAACAAGGCTTATGCCGGGGCATTAGCAACAGGTTCTGTTGCTTTACTGCCTGGTGGCGCTCAGGCCATGTGGGGATTGGGGGCTGGTGCTAATGCAGGTGTCAACTATCTGACGGATGGGACTATAGATCCTACAACAGCTATTATCGGTGGTTGGGTTAATGTGGTTAGTGCAGGAAATGGAGTTGTAGGAACGGTTGGCTGGAATGCGGCTGGAGGTGCATTAGGAAACTGGCTTGAAGGAAAAGACCCAACATCCGGTGCGTTGATCAATGGTGCAGGTTCTTTTGCTGGTTATGGCATTGGTAAAGGTCTTTCATGGGGCGTTAATAGTGGTGCTAACTGGTTGAAAGGTGGCTGGGATCCGAAGTTTAATCCAACACTTCAAAAATATACTGATATTAAAGGAGATTTGGGGCTTTCAAAAGAAATTACACCAAGCAAGATACCTAGTTCTTTTGGTGACTTAGGTGGCTCCGTTTTCTCTGAGATAACAGGGAAAGGAATCGAAAAAATTTCATCTCCAAGTAATAATGGAGATAAAAAATGATGAATGTCCTTATCGCTTTATTCTCAATTTTAGCAGGGATGCTTTTAGCTGAGATTGCATATATTTTTTTACTTATCATTGAATACGTGATGCTTGGCAGTCTTAACTTTGAGCTGACATCAGCATGGCACTATCTGAAAGTAGGAGCCGGAGGAGGAGGTATCATGGGAATAGGGATTGCTCTGCTTCGATATTTTGGAGTTAAAGGGTTTTAATATTTGTTGTTGAGAATAACTCGCTGAGCGGAGACAAGGCGCGGGCAGCGGTTAAAGAGAGTGCTGAGACAATGAAAGCTCAGGTGCGTGAAGCCCTCGGTGACGGTTCTTTGTCTCAACTGGTTAACGGTACGATTAATGCACTGGCTGACAGTGGTGATACAGCGTTAGGTTCAGCGGACTATGCTGCTGATGCGGCAATGGCGTTAACGGCGTGTGCTATCGGTGACAGCTATTGTACGAAAGCCATGAGTGATCTGTCTGGTAAAAACCAGGCAGTTGCCGACTCGATTAATGCGCTCATGGATGGCGATACCTGGGATGGAATAAAAACACTCGCGCAGAAAGCCAGTGAAGGCGATCAACTGGCTCTTGAAGGCATGGGTGGTGTCGTTCCGGTGAACTCATATTTTCATAATCATTTCAGCAGGTAATATCAGCACCATCTTATCTACTTACCCTGATGGTGCTTTCCTGTGTCAAAACAACAATGGTTCATTGAGCAGAAAAAACAACATGTCGCCAGC
>DASXXQ010000304.1:0-2830 GCA_036502985.1 Buttiauxella sp. | reverse complement strand
TGACCCAGCCCCCAAAAACTGGACCATCTAGAATGTGAGTTCTCCCAACCCAAGAGAGGAGAACTGCGATGAAGGGCACGAGACACAGTGAAGAGCAGATCATCAGCATCCTGAAGCAAGGCGAGGCCGGGTTGACAACGGCGGAGTTATGCCGCCAGCACGGGATCACGGAGCAGACCTATTACCGTTGGAAGGCGAAGTACGGCGGGATGGACAGTGGGGATGCAAAGAAGCTGAAGCAGTTGGAGGACGAGAACCGGAAGCTGAAGCATGTGGTGGCCGAGCTGACACTGGATAACCGGGCGCTGAAAGACGTGCTCTCAAAAAACTTCTAGTGCCTGCGGGACTTCGGGCAGCCGTGAGCTATATCGAAGTCGAGTACCAGATGAGTGAGCGGCACGCCTGCAGGCTGATGGGATTGAGACGATCGACGCATCGCTATCGAGCGCGGAGAGCGGGGCGGGATGCAGCCCTGCGAACACGTTTGAAGGAACTAGCGGCCCAGCGCATGCGGTTTGGCTATCGGCGGCTGACGGCGATGCTGGTGCGGGAAGGAATGGCGGCCAACCACAAACGGGTGTACCGGCTCTACCGCGAGGAAGGGCTGGCCATGCGAATCCGGCAACGACGGCGGATCCGCTGGAGTGGCGTGGTAACAAGCCCAGCGGCAGCGAAGCCGAATGAACGCTGGTCGATGGATTTTGTGAGTGATTGCGTGAGCAGCGGGACAGTGATTCGGTTGTTGACCATCGTGGACGACTGCACGCGGGAATGTCCGGGGATCGAGGTCGATACTTCGTTAGGCGGATTACGGGTACGTCGAGTGCTGGATCGGATTGTCAGCGAGCGCGGGTTGCCGGAAGCGATTGTGGTGGACAACGGACCGGAGTTTCGCAGTCGGGCGATGACGGCCTGGAGCGAAGAACGCGGGGTGCGGCTGCAGTTCATTCAGCCAGGCAAGCCCACGCAAAATGCTTACATCGAAAGCTTCAACGGACGATTGCGCGACGAATGTTTGAATGCGAACTGGTTCACGAGCTTGAGCGACGCACGGCGAAAGGTCGAAACTTGGCGGCAAGATTACAACCAGCAACGTCCGCATAGCTCGTTGAACTACTTGCCGCCAGCTGAGTTTGCACGAACACGAACGGAGATGAGAGCGTGAGGAGAGCTAGTACAAGGATGCCAGAGCAGGGGACTCAAACGCCGTCCCCTGCTCCGGGCCTCATACCCGCTGAAACCAAAAATCAACCGAGAACTCACATTGGGACTGGTACAGCAAACGGGGGCACTTCACACGGATGCCTCGTTGCAGAACTTCAAATCCCACTTGTTTCTCATAAGCTGCTTTATCACATAATTCGGCGCAACATACTGGCCTCCATTTTCGATCCGCCTTACTACGTGCTGATAAGCCTGGTAAGCCATCAGGTCTGCCGATTGCAGAACAACCGCAGACAACCTAGTGGAAAATACGATGTCGTCAGACAGCTTGTCCTTCACGTCTGGAGTAGAAAGTAGCATGGTCGGGTAGGTGAGTCTCGCTTTAGCCTCATACTGCGTCTGCCGATCAAAAACAAACGTCACCTTCTCGCCATCTGGAGTATTCTTCGCAGCGCCCACGACCGCTCCTTGAAAAGCAGCAAAATACGGGCTGTTCGGTGAACCCTCACTATCCCACTGTTTCGCTTTGTAGCCACCAGTCAACCATCGCCGCTCGTCTTCGGTGAGAGACTTGAAATACGCGACATCTACCATGCAGCCGATACAAACGACCCGGCATTGGTAGATAGCATCCAGCAGCTTATTCAGAAATGAGCGGTATCTGGCATCGTTCCAGTCTTTGCAAAACCCCTGATGATGGAAAAATTGGTTGGAGTGAAATCCCTGCTCCTCTGGCACGTCGAACAGAGTGAGAATCGCCTTCCACTTCTTATCCAACCTGTCCATCTGAAGTGTGCTGCCGACGAACCCAGCCATACCGCAGACCCGCTTGTCTTGCACTCCGCTGTCGTCAATGTAGGAATTAAACACGGCAGATACCCGTCTGTTCAGCAGTCTTACGGCATTACTGCGCGGATGCAGTAATCTGGCAAGCTGCCAGGTAGGGAGATAGTGTCATGGTGATTAGGGAATTGCCGGGACACCACCCAACCGACCCACAACCCTTTTTCCATAACCCTCCACAGAGATATTTCTCATTCTTGTGACGCACAACCTTTACTGAGAAAACTGAATAGGCCAAATTGGGATAGCGCAAACAATCTGCCACCGGGCGGCTCTGACTAAATTGGCCAACCACAATCAAACCGGGTCGATTCCCAAAACGGGAAAGCTCTCCACCCCAGTCGACCAAGTTAAGTCCTTTGCCCGCAAGATTTTACTCGCAAGTCCCGCGTTTCCAAGATTATACGCCGACGTCGTCATCGCCTCCGCCCCTAACTCCCATGAAGCCAAGATCTTAGCTCGTAACTACAAAAAAATTATCGAGAGGACCATCATGCCCAACCCCAAATCCTGCACTCATATCAAGGTCAGCGGCGTTCGTTGCGGCTCCCCCGCTCTTCGCGGCGAGCAGTTCTGCTACTTCCACCAGCGCATGCTCCGCACCATTCCAGGTCCGCCCGCCTCCCGCGTCCACCACGCCGCCCTCCTCGAGGACGAGGAATCCATCCAGGCCTCCCTCATTGAGCTCGTCAACTCCCTGCTCCGCGGCCACATCGAACTCAAGCGCGCCGAACTCATCCTCCGCGCCCTCAACACCGCTGTCCGCAACGTCCGCCGCGTCCACTTCGGCCTCCATGCCGGCGACATGGTCAAAGAAGTCCCC
>DASXXQ010000303.1:0-2723 GCA_036502985.1 Buttiauxella sp. | reverse complement strand
GAAAGCCAGTTGCCGTTGAATCCAGCGGTGCGTGGCGTGTGTGAATTGCTGGGCCTTGATGCGCTTAATTTTGCTAACGAAGGTAAATTGGTTCTCGCTGTAGAACGTGATGCTGCCGATGCGGTGCTTGCCGCGTTGCAGGCGCATCCATTAGGCAAAAATGCGGCTATTATTGGCGATGTCGTCGAACGTAAAGGTGTGCGGGTTGCCGGGCTTTATGGCGTGAAACGGTCGTTAGATTTACCGCACTCTGAGCCGCTGCCGCGCATTTGTTGACTTAAGGCAGGAACGTTCCGCGCAGCCCGAGCTACACTTTAGCGCTATTCATATGACAAATACATTCCTTGCCCGGTGATTCACCGGGTCTCTTTTTTGGATAAGCAAAATGCCATACACACCGATGAGCGATCTCGGGCAGCAGGGTCTATTTGATATTACGCGTACCCTGTTGCAGCAACCTGATCTTCCGGCTCTCGCTTATTGTCTGACGCAAATAGTGAAGCAGGGCGCGCTGGCAGACAGGGCTAATGTGCTGCTTTACCACCCGCTGCATCAGCGTGTGGGTTTTTATGGCATGGATAAGCACGGTAAAGGTTTACATTACGAAGACGAGATGGTGCTGGCAAACGGCCCTGTGCGTCGGGTTTTGTCGCGTCCGGAAGCGTTGATTTGTAGCCAGGAAGAATTCAATGACACCTGGCCGCAGGTGATGAACCTTGAACTTTACGCACCGTTTGGTCGCTACTGTCTGCTGCCGCTGGCGGCGGAAGGTAAGATCTTTGGCGGTTGTGAATTCATCCGTAATGCCGACGTGGCATGGACTGACAAAGAGCTGGATCGTCTGCATACGCTGGCACAAGTTGTTGGGCTGGTGGCCGAGCAAATCCAGAATCGCCTGAGCTCTAATCAGGACTACAATCTTTTATGCCGCGAGCGCGATGATTTTCGCATTCTGGTGGCTGTAACTAACGCAGTGCTGTCGAAGCTCGATCTCGATGAACTGGTCAGTGAAATTGCCAACGAGATCCACCACTATTTCTCGATAGACTCCATCAGCATCGTGCTGCGCGGAAACCGCAAAGACCGTCTTACCGTTCACTCCACCCATTTTGTGAAAGAGCAATCCCCCATCCACGATCAAAGCGATGTGGCGCTTGCGGGTACGCTTTCGGAGCGGGTATTTAAAAGCGGTGAAATGCTGCTGCTAAATTTGCACCACGGTGACCAACTGGCACCCTATGAACGTATGTTGTTTGAAATGTGGGGCAACCAAATTCAGACGCTGTGCCTGCTGCCGCTCACTTTTGGCAATAGCATGCTGGGCGTATTGAAATTGGCACAGTGTGAAGCAGGCGTATTTACCCCGGCAAATCTCAAATTATTGCGCCAGATTGCGGAGCGCATCGCCATTGCGGTAGATAACGCGTTGGCGTATCAGGAAATTAATCGCCTGAAAGAAAACCTGGTTGATGAGAACCTCTATCTCACTGAGCAAATAAACAATGTTGCCAGTGATTTTGGCGAGATTATTGGCCGCAGCGACGTGATGTCGAACGTGCTTAAACAAGTCGAGATGGTGGCAAAAAGCGACAGTACGGTGCTGATACTGGGCGAAACCGGTACCGGTAAAGAGCTGATTGCACGCGCTATCCACAACCTGAGCGAGCGCAACAGCCGCCGCATGGTGAAAATTAACTGCGCGGCGATGCCTGCCGGGCTGCTGGAAAGCGACCTGTTCGGCCATGAACGTGGCGCATTTACCGGAGCAAACACCCAGCGCATCGGGCGCTTTGAACTGGCGGATAAAAGCTCGCTATTTCTTGATGAAGTGGGCGATATGCCGCTGGAACTGCAACCTAAACTGCTGCGCGTGTTGCAGGAGCAGGAGTTTGAACGCCTCGGTAGCAACAAAGTGCAGCAGGTGGATGTGCGCTTAATCGCTGCGACAAACCGCAATCTCAAAGAGATGGTGACCGAGCGTGAATTCCGAAGCGACCTCTATTATCGCCTGAACGTGTTCCCGATAATGCTGCCCCCGCTGCGCGAACGCCCGGAAGATATTCCGCTGTTGGTGAAATCCTTCACCTTTAAAATTGCCCATCGTATGAACCGCAATATCGACAGCATTCCCGCTGAAACCTTACGCGCCCTGAGCCGTATGGAATGGCCGGGTAACGTGCGTGAGCTGGAAAACGTGATTGAGCGTGCTGTGTTGCTCACGCGCGGCAACGTGCTGCATCTTTCGCTGCCGGAAATGGACTACAGCCAGCGGGAAGAAAAACCGATGCAATTGGTGGCGAGCGAAGAAATTCGTGAAGGTGAAGATGAAGCCCAGAGAATTTTGCGCGTGTTGAAAGAAACCAACGGTGTGGTTGCGGGCCCACGCGGCGCGGCTCAACGCCTGGGATTAAAGCGCACGACGCTGCTTTCGCGCATGAAGCGTTTGGGGATTGATAAAGAGGGGATATAAACTAGTTATAACTCTCTATTTTCTACCAGGTATCAACCATGGCACTTATCCCGAAAAACTACACGCGGCTGGAAAGCGGCTACCGTGAAAAAGCACTGAAGCTGTTCCCGTGGGTGTGCGGGCGTTGTTCCCGCGAGTTCGTCTATTCGAACCTGCGTGAGCTGACCGTCCACCATATGGACCACGACCATACCAATAACCCGGAAGATGGCAGCAACTGGGAGCTGTTGTGCCTGTATTGCCACGATCACGA
>DASXXQ010000302.1:0-3137 GCA_036502985.1 Buttiauxella sp. | reverse complement strand
AGCCGTGTTGCGGTCCATCCGCTACGTCAGCGTCAGCAAATTGGCCAGCAGATGATTGCCCGGGCGAAAGCACATGCCGGGCTAACTGCCGATTACCTTTCGGTCAGTTTCGGTTTCACCGATGAATTATGGAATTTTTGGACAAGTTGCGGCTTTGTATTAGTTCGCGTGGGCAGCCATCGCGAGGCCAGCAGCGGTTGTTATACCGCGATGGCGTTATTGCCCCTAACAGCGCATGGAGAGGCTCTCACCGCTCATGAACGGCGGCGATTACAGCGAGATGTCATCTGGTTGCAACCGTGGATTGAAGACCGGCTCCCGGTCATTGCATGTGAAGAGGCTACGCTAAATAGTGATGACTGGCAGGAGCTGGCGGGTTTCGCCTTCGGGCACCGTCCTCTTGAGGCATGTTTAGGGTCCCTGAATCGCCTGTTACTCACCAGTGACTTGCCGCTCAATGCATTGCGTGGGCGTGTGCAGCAGCGTTCGAATATTGAGATGCTTTGCCAGCAATTGCGGATTTCCGGGCGTAAAGCACTGCTTAACGTTATGCGTCATGAAGCGCAAAAGGCCCTGGAGAAACTGGATGAGCAACAGACAGTTTCACTGAAAAATACGCTTTTGCAATTGCAATTTTTCAACTAAGTCATTCAGTTAAATGGCATGGTCATCGTTATTCGTCGGCGTATAGTCAACTCCAGAAACTTAAGGAGAAAACCATGAAACATGACCATTTTGTCGTCCAAAGCCCTGCCACACCTGCAAAGCAACTGTTGTTATTTTTTCATGGGGTTGGTGATAATCCCGTTGCGATGGGCGAAATTGGTGGTTGGTTTGCTCCACACTTCCCGGATGCGTTGGTGGTCAGCGTTGGTGGACCTGCACCCAGCGGCCCCTATCAAGGTCGTGAATGGTTTTCAGTTGCGGGAGTGACGGAAGAAAATCGCCAGCAGCGAATTGATGCCATTATGCCAACGTTTATAGACACCGTGCGTTACTGGCAAAAACAAAGTGGTGTAACGGCTAATGCCACGGCACTGATTGGTTTTTCACAAGGCGCAATCATGGCGCTTGAAGGTGTGAAAGCTGAGCCAGAACTCGCTTCCCGTGTGGTTGCCTTTAATGGTCGTTACGCGCAACTGCCGGTAAGTGCAACAACGTCTACCACCATTCACTTGATTCATGGCGATGATGATCAGGTGATTGATGTGAAGCACGCCTTTGAGGCATCAGAAGCGTTAACCCGTGCCGGCGGCGATGTCACGCTGGATGTGATTGACGATTTAGGCCATGCGATAGATGAGCGAAGCATTCAGATTGCATTGGATCATCTGCGTTATACCGTCCCGAAACACTATTTTGATGAGGCGCTAAGCGGCGGGAAACCAAACGATGACGGTATCGTCGAATTTCTTTGAATAACCCGTAAGTCACACTTCGGGCAATAAAAAAGCCACTCTTCAGGAGTGGCTTTTTGTTTACTAAGGTTTTTTCTTTGGAAAATCGTCTTCGTCATCCCACTTATCGTTAAAGTCACGATGCGGGGGAAGTTCGGGCTTGTTCGCCATATATTTTTTCGGGTCGATACGTTTCATATCCTTAATCACATTAAGGAATACGCCGACAAGAAATACCAGTACGATTATCCACCAGTAGTGCGAAAGCCATTCCATGCCAATACCTCTATTTCGCCTTTTTACTTGACGTTGTTGAATGAATTAAGCTCATCAAGCGACGAGCTGCTCCATAATACGTTGATACATACGGGCTAAAAGTTGCAGGTCTGCGGCGTTAACACACTCGTTAATTTTATGAATCGTCGCATTTACTGGCCCAAGTTCTACCACTTGCGCACCCATCCGTGCGATAAAACGCCCATCTGATGTTCCACCGGTGGTTAATAATTGCGGCCTGATTTCATTATAGTGCTCAACCGCATTCACTACCGCATCCACCAACTTACCGCGAGAAGTCAGAAACGGTTGGCCTGAAAGCCACCAGTCGAGGGTATAACGCAATTGATACTTATCGAGCAGGGCAATCACGCGCTGTTTGATATCTTCCGCAGTCAGCTCAGTGCTAAAGCGGAAGTTGAATTGCACAAACATGTCGCCTGGAATCACGTTATTGCTGCCAGTACCTGCCTGAACGTTGGCAATTTGCATACTGGTTGCGGGGAAGAATTCGTTTCCTTTATCCCATTCGATGGTAACCAGTTCGCTCAGCATAGGTGCTGCGCGGTGAACCGGGTTATCAGCCAGGTGCGGATAGGCAACGTGCCCCTGAACACCATGAATAGTCAGGTTGCAGGTTAGTGACCCACGGCGGCCATTTTTCACCACGTCGCCAACAACTTCTGTGCTGGATGGTTCACCAACCAGGCAGTAATCAAGTCTTTCATTACGTGCCATTAAGGTTTCGACCACTTTAACCGTACCATTTTTAGCACTGGCCTCTTCATCAGAGGTTATCAGAAACGCAAGGCGGCCTTTATGGCGTGGGTTCTGTGCGACAAAACGCTCAGCTGCGACAACCATTGCTGCCAGTGAACCTTTCATATCTGCCGCACCACGGCCAAACAGCATGCCATCGCGGATAGTGGGTTCAAACGGCGGATTTATCCAGCGGTCGGCATCGCCTGAAGGTACGACATCGGTATGGCCAGCAAACGCCAGCGTTTCGCCTTTTCCTCGCCATGCCCAGAAATTTTGTGTGTCGCCAAAATCCATGTGCTCAATGGTAAAACCGATAGCACGCAGTCGCTCAATCATCAGCGCCTGGCAGCCAGCGTCGTCAGGGCTCAGAGAAGGGCGGCGGATAAGCTGTTGCGTCAGCTCAATAACCGGGCAAGACATAGGACTATACCTCGTTGATAAACTGCTGATAGTTCGATTCATTGAAACCCAGCAGCATAGGCTGCCCGGGCGCGTAGAGCAATGGGCGTTTGATGATTGCAGGCATTTCCAACATCAGCGCGGCAGCTGTCTGTGCATCAGTTATGCTGGCACGATGTGCCTCGTCAAGCTTGCGCCAGGTCGTCCCTCGGGTATTCAACAATGCTTCCCAACCCAACTGCGCGATAAAAGTATTCAATAATTCTGCATTCAGCCCGTCAACGCGATAATCATGAAAGGTAT
>DASXXQ010000301.1:0-9444 GCA_036502985.1 Buttiauxella sp. | reverse complement strand
CACGGCAAACGGAGCATTTGATGCAACAAACGATACACGTCGCCGCACCAAAACGTAGCTGGTTCTCATTGTTGAGCTGGGCGGTTTTGTTAGCGGTTCTGGTTGCCTCCTGGCAAGGCGCGGAAATGGCCCCGCTCACCTTGATTAAAGATTCTGGCAACATGGTCACCTTCGCCGCCGACTTCTTCCCTCCTGATTTCAGCCAGTGGCAACTTTACCTCAGCGAAATGGGCGTCACCCTGCAAATCGCCGTCTGGGGCACCGCACTTTCCATCGTTCTTTCCATTCCTTGTGGCCTGATGTGCGCCGACAACCTGGTACCGTGGTGGGTTTACCAACCTATGCGTCGCCTGATGGACGCCTGCCGCGCCATCAACGAAATGGTGTTTGCGATGTTATTCGTGGTCGCCGTCGGTCTTGGCCCATTTGCAGGTGTGCTGGCACTGTTTATTCACACTACCGGCGTGCTCTCCAAGCTGCTTTCAGAAGCGGTAGAAGCCATCGAACCCGGCCCGGTTGAAGGTATTCGTGCCACCGGCGCTAACAAACTTGAAGAAATTATCTACGGCGTGCTGCCACAAGTGATGCCGCTACTCATCTCATATTCGCTCTATCGCTTTGAGTCGAACGTCCGTTCGGCAACAGTGGTTGGCATGGTGGGTGCTGGCGGGATTGGTGTAACGCTTTGGGAAGCCATTCGTGGATTCCAGTTCCAGCAAACCTGCGCACTGATGATAGTCATCATCATCACCGTCAGCCTGCTGGATTTCATGTCGCAACGACTGCGTAAGCACTTTATCTAACGAGGCTTTGTTGACGATGCACTTATCCAGACATCCGACCAGTTACCCCACGCGTTATCAGGAAATCGCCGCCCTGCTCGAACTGGAGCTGCGCAAGAACTATCGCAGTGGCGATTATTTACCAGCCGAAAGCCAACTGGCAGCACGCTACGAAGTCAACCGCCACACACTGCGCCGTGCTATCGACCAGTTAGTTGAAAAAGGTTGGGTCCAGCGTCGCCAGGGAATCGGTGTTCTGGTGCTGATGCGCCCGTTCGACTACCCGCTGAATGCCCAGGCTCGTTTTAGCCAGAACCTGCTCGACCAGGGCAGCCACCCTACTAGCGAGCGCTTGCTCGCCGTGCTGCGCCCGGCATCAAGCGATGTCGCTAACGCACTCGGTGTCAGTGAGGGCGATAACATTATTCATCTGCGCACACTGCGCCGCGTTAACGGGATCGCGGTGTGCATTATCAACCACTATTTTGCCGACCTCTCCTGGTGGCCTGCGCTGCAACAGTTTACCAGCGGCTCATTGCACGACGTTATTCAGGTTCAGCTCGGTATCAGCCTTAAACGTACCCAAACACGCATCAGCGCGCGCCGCGCTCAGGCCAAAGAAAGCCGCCTGCTGGAAATTCCAAACATGGCTCCGCTGCTTTGCGTGCGCACTCTCAACCACCGTGAAGGCCACGCGTCACCTGCGGAATACTCCGTCAGCCTGACTCGCGCCGACATGATTGAATTCACCATGGAGCACTAAATGGACGCACCGCATTTTGATGTCGCACAGCGCCAGCAGTGGATGGCCGTGCTCGCCCACAGCCTGCCACAAGAACTGGCTGATCTTTGGGCAGAACAAAAACTGAACCCGGAATATCAGGTTATTCGCCCGGCGGAAACCGGCCTGGTACAGATTCAGGCGCGGATGGGCGCAACCGGACAACGTTTTTTTGCCGGTGACACCACGCTGACCCGCTCGGTTGTGCAACTCGCCAACGGCACTTACGGCTACAGCTATTTATTAGGCCGCGACAAAGCCCACGCCGAGCGTTGCGCCGTGATCGATGCGTTGATGCAGGAAAATATTCAATTCCAGACGCTGCAAGAAACAGTCATTGCGCCACTGGCCGCCAACCGGGAACAGCGTCTTGCTGCCCGCCGCACACAAATTAATAGCAGCCGAGTCGACTTCTTCACTCTGGTTCGCGGAGATAACGCATGACCCTGATGACCGCTTTTAACCTGCCCGTGCAGGATGCCCAGCAAAGCTTCCGCCGCCTGCTCAAAGCGATGAGCGAGCCGGGCGTGATTGTCGCACTGCATTCGCTGCAACATGGCTGGAAACCGCTCAATGTTGCGTCCACCAGCGTACTGCTCACGCTTGCCGATAACGACACGCCGGTCTGGATTAGCGACGTGTTGAGCAACGATGTGGCACTGCAAAACGTTCGTTTTCATACCAATGCCCCGGTTTCCTCAACGCCTGAACAAGCCCAGTTTGCCGTCGCAGACGGTGCAATTTTAGCTGAGCAACTCAACGCGCTGGCGCAAGGGACCGATGTGGCTCCCGACACCAGCGCTACGCTGATTTTGCAGGTTAGCAGCCTGAGCGGTGGCCGCATGCTGCGCTTAACCGGCGCCGGAATTCGTGAAGAACGCATGATTGCCCCACAACTGCCTGATTGCGTCATTCACGAACTCACCGAACGCCCGCACCCGTTCCCGCTGGGCATTGATTTAATCCTGACCTGTGGCGATCGCCTGTTGGCCATTCCTCGCACCACTCACGTGGAGGTGTGCTGATGTACGTAGCCGTTAAAGGGGGCGAGAAGGCAATTGCCGCCGCCCACGCGCTTCAGGAGCATAACCGCCGTGGCGACCAAAACCTCGCTGAACTGAGTGTCGCGCAAATCGAGCAACAGCTCGGGTTAGCGGTAGACCGCGTAATGACTGAAGGCGGCATTGCTGACCGGGAACTGGCAGCGCTTGCCATCAAACAGGCCAGCGGTGACATGGTGGAAGCCATCTTTCTGCTGCGTGCTTACCGCACCACGCTGCCACGCCTGGCGGTGAGCGAACCATTGAACACGGCCGGGATGCGCATAGAGCGTCGCATTTCAGCGGTTTATAAAGATGTGCCGGGTGGCCAGTTACTTGGCCCGACTTACGACTACACCCACCGTCTGCTGGATTTCACTTTGCTGGCAAACGGCGAAGTGCCTGCGCTTAAAAATGCCGACGACAATGCTGAAGCCTCGCCGCATGTTTTCAGCCTGCTGGCAAAACAAGGGCTTGCGAAAACCGAAGAAGATAACGGCGAAAAGCCCGATGACATCACCCGCCAACCGCCAGTTTACCCCTGCTCGCGTTCGTCGCGCCTGCAACAACTGGTGCGCGGTGACGAAGGCTATTTACTGGCTCTCGCCTACTCTACGCAGCGCGGTTACGGGCGTAATCACCCGTTCGCAGGTGAGATTCGCAGCGGCTATGTTGATTTGGAAATCACACCCGAAGAGTTGGGATTTGCCGTAAACATCGGCGAACTGCTAATAACCGAGTGCGAAATGGTCAACGGTTTTGTCGCGCCAACTGATGAAGCCCCGTACTTCACGCGTGGCTACGGGTTGGTGTTTGGCATGAGCGAACGCAAAGCGATGGCGATGGCGCTGGTTGACCGCGCCCTGCAAGCCCCTGACTACGATGAAACCGTGGCAGGCCCGGCACAGGACGAAGAGTTTGTGCTGGCACACGCCGATAACGTCGAAGCCGCCGGATTTGTCTCACACCTGAAACTGCCGCACTACGTCGATTTCCAGGCCGAACTGGAATTGCTCAAACGTCTGCAAAAGGAACGTAATCGTGACTAAGGCACTCTCCGGCTACAACTTTGCTTATCTGGATGAACAAACCAAACGCACCCTGCGCCGCGCCATCCTCAAAGCGGTCGCCATTCCGGGTTACCAGGTGCCGTTTGGCGGGCGTGAAATGCCGATGCCTTATGGCTGGGGAACCGGCGGCATTCAAATTACCGCCAGCGTGATTGGTGAGAACGACGTGCTGAAAGTGATTGACCAGGGCGCAGATGACACGACAAACGCCGTGTCGATTCGTAACTTCTTCAAGCGCGTCACGAATGTCGCCACCACCGAATCCACGGCCGACGCAACGCTGATTCAGACGCGCCACCGCATTCCAGAAACGCCGCTGACGGAAGATCAGATTTTGATTTATCAGGTGCCTATCCCTGAGCCGCTGCGTTTCATCGAACCGCGTGAAACCGAAACCCGCACCATGCACGCGCTGGAAGAATACGGCGTGATGCAGGTGAAACTGTACGAAGACATCGCGCGTTTCGGCCATATCGCCACAACGTATGCCTATCCGGTGAAGGTGAACCAGCGCTACGTGATGGACCCGTCGCCCATCCCAAAATTTGATAACCCGAAAATGGACATGATGCCCGCACTGCAACTGTTCGGTGCCGGACGTGAAAAACGGATCTACGCGGTGCCGCCGTTCACCCGCGTGGAAAGCCTCGATTTTGACGACCATCCGTTCACCGTTCAGGAGTGGGATGAGCCCTGCGCGATTTGCGGCTCTCACCATAGTTACCTGGATGAAGTGGTGCTCGACAATGCGGGCAACCGCATGTTCGTCTGCTCCGATACCGATTTTTGCCGCCAGAACAGCGAGGCTGCGACCAAATGACTCAACCGTTACTTTCCGTCAATAACCTGACGCACCTTTATGCGCCCGGAAAAGGCTTCAGCGATGTCTCTTTCGAGCTGTACCCAGGCGAAGTGCTGGGCATTGTGGGCGAATCGGGCTCTGGCAAAACCACGCTGCTGAAATCTATTTCTGCACGTCTCGCCCCGCAAAATGGCGAAGTGGTTTACCTGGATTCATCGCTGTACGGCATGAGCGAAGGTGAACGCCGCCGCTTGCTGCGCACCGAATGGGGCGTGGTTCATCAACATGCGATGGACGGCCTGCGCCGCCACGTTTCCGCAGGTGGCAACATCGGCGAACGTTTAATGGCAACCGGCGCACGCCATTACGGCGATATTCGTGCCACCGCCGAGCGCTGGTTAGAAGAGGTCGAAATTCCAGCCTCGCGCATCGACGACTTACCGACCACCTTTTCCGGCGGGATGCAGCAACGTCTGCAAATCGCCCGCAACCTGGTGACGCATCCGAAACTGGTGTTTATGGATGAGCCCACCGGCGGGCTGGATGTTTCAGTACAGGCGCGTTTACTGGATTTACTGCGTGGCCTGGTGCGCGAATTGAACCTGGCGGTGGTGATTGTCACTCATGATTTGGGCGTGGCGCGTTTGCTGGCTGACCGCCTGCTGGTGATGAAACAAGGGCAAGTGGTGGAAAGCGGTCTGACTGACCGCGTGCTGGATGACCCACATCATCCGTATACCCAACTGCTTGTTTCTTCAGTTTTGCAGAACTGATTTTTGTCGGATGGCGCTATCGCTTATCCGACCTACGAACAGCATGAACATCTGTCGTACTTGATGCACTTGTAGGTCGGATAAGGCGTAAGCCGCCATCCGACGCTTATTAGAAACGGCACCACCCGGCAGATGTTTTAAGGAATATTCATGACCAGATTACGCGTTGAAAACCTGAGTAAAACCTTTGTGTTACACCATCAACACGGCATCCGCTTGCCGGTGCTGGCGAATGCCACGCTCGAAGTGAAATCCGGAGAATGTGTGGTGCTGCACGGCCATTCCGGCAGCGGGAAATCCACGCTTTTGCGCTCGCTGTACGCCAACTATTTACCTGACGAAGGGCATATCTGGGTGCAGCACAACGACCAATGGCTCGACATCGTGCAGGCTCCGGCACGTGACGTACTGGCGGTGCGCCGCCAGACCATCGGCTGGGTCAGCCAGTTTTTGCGCGTCATCCCGCGTATTTCCGCTCTCGAAGTGGTGATGCAACCGCTGTTGGATTTGGGCGTCTCGCGAGATGTTTGTGAAGACAAAGCGTCAATGTTACTGACCCGCCTGAACGTTCCAGAGCGCCTGTGGAACCTGGCTCCGTCAACATTTTCCGGTGGTGAACAGCAACGCGTAAACATTGCCCGTGGCTTTATCGTTGATTACCCGATTTTGCTGCTTGATGAACCCACTGCGTCGCTGGATGCGAAAAACACTGCCGCCGTGGTGGCATTAATTCTGGAAGCAAAAGCGCGAGGCGCGGCAGTGGTCGGCATTTTCCATGACGAAAGTGTGCGCAATCAGGTCGCAGACAGACTGCATAACATGGCAACCGTTGAGGCCAAAAATGATCATTAATAACGTCAAGCTGGTGCTGGAAAATGAAGTGGTGAGTGGCTCACTGGAAGTGGCCGATGGCGTTATCCGTAATTTTGCCGGCAGCCTTAGTCAGTTGCCTCAGGCGCAAGATGGCGCAGGCGGTTGGCTGCTGCCAGGGCTTATCGAATTGCATACCGATAACCTGGATAAGTTCTTCACTCCGCGCCCGAAAGTTGACTGGCCTGCACATTCGGCGATGAGCAGCCACGACGCGATGATGGTCGCCAGCGGCATCACCACGGTGCTGGACGCCGTAGCCCTGGGTGATGTGCGCGACGGCGGCGACCGGCTGGAAAATCTTGAGAAGATGATCGATGCCGTGTTGCACAGCCAGGCACGTGGCGTAAACCGCGCCGAGCACCGTCTGCATTTGCGTTGTGAATTACCACACCACACCACGCTGCCGCTATTTCAGCAGTTGATTGAACGCGATGGCGTATCGTTGGTGTCACTGATGGACCACTCGCCGGGCCAGCGCCAGTTCTCAAATCTGGTCAAATACCGTGAGTATTATCAGGGAAAATATCAGCTTAACGACGCCGATATGAACAGTTACGAAGCCGAGCAACTGGCGCTGGCAGAGCGCTGGTCACAGCCGAACCGCCAGGCGATTGCGGCCGAGTGCCGCGCACGCAATATCGCACTTGCCAGCCATGACGACGCAACGAAAGCCCACGTAGTGGAATCCCACGAACTGGGCAGCGTTATCGCCGAATTCCCGACAACGCTTGAAGCAGCCCACGCCTCACGCGAGCATGGAATGAGCGTGTTGATGGGTGCACCGAATATCGTGCGAGGCGGTTCGCATTCCGGCAACGTTGCGGCGCATCAGCTCGCACAAGTCGGCCTGCTGGATATCCTCTCTTCTGATTACTATCCAGCCAGTATGCTTGATGCCGCGTTCCGCGTCGCGCAAGACGAAACTAACAGTTTCACGTTGGCGCAAGCCATCGCGTTGGTAACGCGCAACCCCGCCAAAGCGCTGAATCTGGACGATCGAGGGGTGCTGGCAGAGGGTAAACGCGCCGATATGGTATTGGTGCATCAGCATGGCGATCATGTGGGTGTTGATCATGTCTGGCGCCAGGGAATACGGGTGTTCTGATGGGAAAAATAGTCTGGTTGATGGGGCCATCTGGCTCCGGAAAAGACAGCCTGCTGGCGGCGCTCCGCCAGCAGGAGAATAATCAACTACTGGTGGCGCATCGTTACATCACCCGCGCCGCTGATGCCGGGTGTGAAAACCATATCGCACTGAGTGAAAAGGAGTTCACTCAGCGCCAGAAGCAAGGGTTGTTTGCCCTATGCTGGCAAGCGCATCACCAACGTTATGGCGTGGGAGTCGAGCTGGATATCTGGCTTGATTCCGGGTTCGATGTAGTGGTGAATGGTTCACGCCAGCATTTGGCGCAGGCTCAGGCGCGTTATGGTGAAGCACTGGTGCCGATTTGCCTGCATGTTTCAACGGACGTTTTGCGCAAGCGTCTGGAGCAGCGCGGGCGCGAATCCGCACAGCAAATCGAACAACGCCTGCAACGTGCCGCCTTGTATGCCCCGGATTTGGACGATTGCATGATGCTCAATAACGACGGTAGTCTGGATGAGTCCGTTGCAGCATTTACGCGTTTAGTGGGTCTAGCAACGCCAGCTGCGTTTCAGCTTTAATGTCGGATGTCGCTACGCTAATCCGACCTACGAAATGCAGTTGTGGTTGTAGTCGTAGGGGGGATTAGCGTAGCGACATCCACCAGCCGTTACACAAATATTCTGCCAGAAGGAACCACGCCATGTCTGATGTTGTTGAATTACGCCCCGCCACCCTTACCGACACCGATACCGTTTACGCTTTGATCTGCGAATTAAAGCAGGCTGAATTTAATCGCCAGGCATTTACCGTGGGATTTGCGGCAAACCTCAAAGACCCTAATTTACGCTATCAACTGGCAATGGTTGGCGGCGAAGCGGTCGGTATGATTGGCCTGCATATGCAGTTCCATTTGCATCATGTGAACTGGGTGGGTGAAATTCAGGAACTGGTGGTGATGCCACAAGCGCGCGGTCACGGTGTAGGCAGCAAGTTGCTGGCATGGGCAGAGGAACAAGCGCGACTGGCAGGCGCTGAACTCACCGAGCTTTCAACCAGCGCCAAACGCCTTGATGCTCACCGTTTTTACCAGCGCGAAGGGTATCAACACACCCACTTCCGTTTTACCAAAGCCGTGGAGACATCCCATGAGCCTGACTCTCACGCTTAGCGGTACTGGCGGTGCGCAACTGGTGCCTGCTTTTGGCTGCTATTGTGTCGCCTGCGAGCGTGCTCGCAATAATGCGCAATTCCGCCGCAAGCCTTGTAGCGCGGTGGTGAAGTTCAATCAGGCCGTGACGCTGCTGGATGCGGGCATTCCTGATTTAATGGACCACTGGCAGCCAGGTGAATTTCAGCAGTTTTTGCTGACCCATTATCATATGGACCACGTTCAGGGTTTGTTCCCGCTACGCTGGGGAGTGGGGGAAAAAATTCCGGTTTACGGCCCTGCCGACGAACAAGGCTGTGACGATCTGTTTAAACACCCTGGCATTCTGGATTTCAGTCATACGCTTGAGCCGTTTGTTGGGTTTACGCTGCAAGCGTTGCGCATAACGCCCCTGCCACTCAATCATTCCAAACTGACTCTCGGTTATTTGTTTGAGACACCGCACAGCCGTGTGGCGTGGCTCTGTGATACCGCAGGTCTGCCCGAAAAAACGCTGACGTTTCTGGCGAATAATACACCGCAGGTGGTTGTGATTGATTGCAGCCATGAACCGCGGGGGCAAACACCGAAAAACCATTGCGATTTGAATACGGTTATCGCATTGAATGAGCATATCGGCAGCCCGCGAGTGATTCTCACGCATATCAGCCATCAGTTTGATTGCTGGATGATGGAGAACGCGTTGCCGAAGGGGTTTGAAGCAGGGTTTGATGGGATGGTGATTCAGGTGGATTAATGGTTTATGCCGGTATCGCTTGTCGGATGTCGCTACGCTAATCCGACCTACAAAACACATGACCACAAAGCCACGTAGAGGGGATTAGCGTAGCGACATCCACCATTCAAAACCTACAAGCACAACACCACGTAGGGGGGATTAGCGCAGCGACATCCACCATTAAAAACCGCATCCACCTGCATTCATTCGCGCATAATTTTGCGCTCGCCTGCATCCATATCTTCCAACTCCCCGGCCCAATCAACCGGGTAAAGCCCCCGACTAACATCGCGGTGAAATGACGAATAAGGCCAATCGATAACGTTGTTTACCCATCCGTGTTTCATCGG
>DASXXQ010000300.1:0-2088 GCA_036502985.1 Buttiauxella sp. | reverse complement strand
ACATTGAGATGCAGCGTGACACCGGACGGCGTCACAATTGAAACCTGGTCTATCACGTGCTGGCGCAAGACCATCAATGCCGCAACTTTTGCCGCCGCGGTAGCACACGAACCGGTGGTGTAGCCTTTACGGTACGCCTTGCCTTTATGCCAGACGCAGTCGGCTTGTTGCTCGCTCACGCAGCCTCCCGTAAGCGGTACAGCAGCGCATTGACGATAGCGGCGGCCACATTGCTGCCGCCTTTTCGTCCACGCGCGGCAATCGCCGGTAAACCGCTTTCAACCAATGCTTCTTTAGATTCCTCTGCACCAACAAACCCGACCGGCACACCAATAACGGCTGTCGGTTGAGCACCTTTCTCAAGCAGTCGGAACAGGGCGGTAGGTGCGTTGCCAAAAACAAAGACCTTTTCACCCTCTTCTTCCAGTGCGAGATCTACCGCCGCCATGGAACGGGTAATGCCCTGCTCTTTGGCATGGGCGACCACGCGCGGGTCGCTGATATAACAACGGCAGCTACAACCAAATTGCGCCAATAAAGTTTTGTTAATCCCCGATAACGCCATCGTGGTATCGGTGTACAACGTGCAGCCACGCTGCAAAGCCTGGCTTAGCTGTTCGATGACATCCGGTGAAAACCACAGAATATCCAGCCACTCAAAATCGGCAGTGGTGTGGATAACACGTTTGATCATCGCTTCCTGAATGGCATTGTTAAAACGGTACTCCGGACGCTCAGCGGCAATAATCTCGCTGATGATTTCAAAGCTGTGCTGTTCAATAAGCTGCGGTTGTTGCAGGTAATTCATCGGGTATCCTTAAGCTATGCCAAGCGTCAGCCAGCGCAGTGCGGCGAACAGCAGCAAAGCGAACAGCGAGGCCAACATCATCAGTTGAATGGTGCGAGTGATGTCTTCAAGGGCGATGCCACGCTGCTCATCCCCCATCCAGGGTTTCTCTACCCGTTCGCCAAAATAGTTATTTGGCCCGCCGAGGCGGATACCCAACGCGCCCGCAACCGTGGCTTCTGGCCAGGCACAGTTTGGGCTGCTGTGCTGATAGCGATCGCGCCAGCCGACAAGCAATGCCTTACGCGGATTAGCGCCGAGGAACCAGGCTGAAATACTTAACAGCAGCCAGCTCAGCCGGGCGGGAATAAAGTTGGCAACATCGTCGAGACGCGCACTGACATAACCAATTGCGCGGTATTTTTCAGTTTTGTAACCGACCATCGAATCGAGGGTATTGATAGCTTTGTAGGCCATTGCCAACGGGGCACCGCCTAATAACAGGAAGAACAGAGGCGCAATTACGCCATCGACACTGTTTTCAGCCACGGTTTCGACGACCGCCCGGGTGATTTGCGGACGCTCCAGTTGTGAAGTATCGCGCCCAACAATCCACGAGAGTTTCTCGCGGCTTTCAGCCAGCGTTCCTTCCTTCAGCGCACGATAAACATCCAGTGCCGCATCACTCAGGCAGCGTGCTGCAAGGACGGTATAAATCATCCAGACTTCGACCAGCCAGCCGAGCCACGGATGCACCAGACTGGCGAGATGCAATATCCCCCAACTCACGCCCCAGGTCGTGCCGACCACCACCAGCCATAACACGCCGCCGCCGATTTTTAGCGCTCGGTCGCTTTTGCAAAACCGGCGTACCAGACGCTGCGTAATGGTGATGAGATTGCCAATCCAACGCACCGGATGCGGCCAATGCGGCGGGTCGCCAAGCCAAAAATCCAACAACCACGCCACGCCCCAGGCAAGCAATGTCATAGATTTCCCCTCGCAAGTGTCAGCCAGTGTTTAAGCAAATCCGGGCGCTGGGCAAAATGCACATGCAGATAGCTGGCAAAGGTCGCCAGATGCTGAACGCCGCCCTGCCAACGTGAAACGGCAACGCCATCGCGTCGTTTACAGCAGTCGAAAGCGGCAGGTAATGGGCCGCTGAAATCCGAGTAGTGAAATTCGTGGCCGCGCAGTGTTTCGCCTTTTCTGGCGAGCAACGTGTCGTGTAAAGCGGTGGCTTCGCAATAACCAAAGCGCGTCAAACGTTTACCCATTTGGCTGTGACCGGGCAGCACGCC
>DASXXQ010000299.1:0-3985 GCA_036502985.1 Buttiauxella sp. | reverse complement strand
GCCAGCAGTTGCCATCCCTGCCTCCCATAGCTGCGAACTCGAACAAAGTCCAGATGAGTGTAGTCGCAGGATGGTATGCAATTGGCCGCGACGATGCACCGATTACTGTCGTGGAGTTTGCTGATTATCAATGTCTCTTCTGTCGGAAGTTCCACTCGGACACGTTTGCCCAATTGAAGAAGAATTACATCGATACAGGTAAAGTGCGCTTTGTGAGCCGTGACCTTCCCCTAGATTTCCATCCCAATGCTTCAGGTGCGGCGATTGCGGCACGTTGTGCAGGAGAGCAGCATAAGTTCTGGGAGATGCGCGACCTCTTGCTAACAAATCACGCAGACCTTAGCCCTGGTGCGCTGCTCAAATACGGTAAACAAATCAAACTAGACATGTCTGCGTTTGGCTCGTGTCTTAACGATAAGAAATACACTTCCGACATTCAGAAGGATGTGGCTGATGCGGGAAGGATGGGAATCGGCGGGACGCCAAGCTTTGTCGTGGGTAAAACTGCCAAAGACGAGATAACAGGGGTATGGATTGCCGGGGCTGTTCCATATTCTGAATTTGAGACTGCAATCAAGAGTCAAATGAATCCGAGCCAGTAGCTTTTCCGCGTCTCTCGTCCGGGATGTAGCGTTTTCTTCTCGTGGCGCCCCGCCTATTCGAGTTCAGCCGCCGACACGCGTTTGAGGGGGTGTAGCATTTTCCCCTCCGTGCGTAATACCCCGTCAAACGTTTGACGGGAGAAGGGAAAGAGACGGTCCTAGAGACACGTGGCGAGATGGTAAACACGTTGGACTGGGACTGGGGGGGGTCTGAATCATCTCTGCTCAGGATCAGATCGATGTATCGCAACTCAATGAGGGTAAACGCCCGAAACGTCAGTTGAGTAGGACTACAATGTCCGCATGAAATCAGGAATGGGTGTCTCCAGCAGAATCTAGATGACAACGTTGCGCGAACTAACGATTGAAGAAGTTGCCGACATCCTGACCAGAGGTACGTTTGCAGAGTTAATTTCGGCAGTGGAGCATGTCCAGTTTGAATGTAAAGGCGGGCTCTACGATACAAAGGTAGTGAAGAGCAAAATTGAGCTTGCAAAAGATATTTCTGCCCTCGCGAACTCTAACGGCGGTTATCTCCTCATTGGCCCTGCCACCACAAAAAATCCGCTTCACCAGGGTGATGAGGTGAGTTCTGTCTCGGAGTTCGGTTCGTCTTTATTTCATTCCGATACTTACCGAGACATATTGAATGCGTTTATCTATCCGCCAATTGCGGACCTCAAGATCCAGTGGCATCCTAGCTGCGCTGACCCCGCAAAGGGAATTGCCTCGATCTACGTGCCGCCGAAGTCTTCAAATGAAAAGCCTTTCCTCGTCGCCCAAAGTGAACTCGATTCCCAGGTTCGTGGCCATATGTTTGGATATTTTGAGCGTGTTGGGGATGACGCTTTGCCAACGACCGTCCAGATCATACGGGACACGATGAAAGATGGTAAACGCTACGGGGACTTGGAACGGAGAATGGAGAGCCTAGAGAGTTTGTTGATGGAACTCATTTCAGACCGCTCGGTGAAGGAGAATCCCATAACGAGTGAACGGCTGCTTCAGCGCGCCGCCGACGCAAAGATAGCAGCGCAACTGTTAGATGTGCCCTCCTTCTATTTGTTAGCGGCACCAAGGCAGCCGATGAGATTGAGCGGATTGTTTTCTTCCAAGTCCGCAGAATATAAGGCGATAAACGAGCCACCTGCATACCGGGAACATGGGTTCGACCTTAACCCTCACACTCCAGTCCAGTATGTTCGTGGTGAGCTAATACGCAGAGTAACGAATGGGAAGAAGGGACTGGAATTGTGGCAGGATGGAACGCTAATTTTTGTTGGAAGGAATGACGAAGATTTCTTGGGTTGGGCGGTGCCACGCAAGGAAGAAAACCTATACATCAACAATTACGTACTGACTGAGGTCGTTTCGCTCTTCCTTGTCCTAACCATAGATATTCTTAGGGGCGCGCAAGAGCCCCCCAAGAGAGTCGGGGTGTGTTTTGGATTTATGAGAGAAGATGCTGAGGCCGCAAACTATGAATTGAGTAGTCATCCGATCGACCGAGTGTACGGGAGCTTTGGAGGAAAGAAGGTTCCGGCAGAAAATCGGAGATTTTGGATCGACTTTGAATTAAAGGACGCGACCCCAGAAGTAGAGGCTCTGAAGCTATTGAAAGAAATTTACCACTGGTTCGGAATTACCGACGAGCAGATACCATATGTCGATGCTGCCTCGGTTCCAGAACGTGTTGAACGGGCACGTTACGCCTGATTGCGCGGTGCCCATTGATCCGCGATGATACTATTCCGCGATGTCGAATTCGCACATGCGAAACACTATGAGCACAAGAAAGAACAAACTGCCGGAGCATGGGGCTGGGCTTGCACGTGCACGCGGCGAGGGTTTGTGCGCGCGAGCGTGCTTTGGGATCGCACGTGTTCGCGCGTGCGTGGGAGCGTCAACGGGGGTTTTGAGTGTAATGGCCTGTGGGTGTTGAAAAAGTCGGTGCGGACGAGGTTTCTTCCCCGGGTCGGGTTTGGATGAGACTTGGTTTGTTGATGGTGAGGAGTTCGATTAGGTAGTCGCTGGCAGGATGGGCTGTGGTTGTTGGTCGAGGAAGCGAACGAGTCGCTTAATATTCTGCGCTGCCGCTGCCAACCAGAACTGCTCTCGAACGAACTTCAATCTCCGCAGGCGCAGGCGACGCAGTCCGATCTGATTCTTCAGTTCTGCAAACAAAGCCTCCACCTTCTTCCTTTGCCGCTGTGCCTTGGCGAACTCGGGCGTTTGCGCCAACTCCCGTACGCGTTGTCGTACCGGCTCATGAATGTGAATGGCGAGATACTTGTATCGTCCAGTCGTGCATTGTGTTTTTTGTGAGCATGCTCCGCAGCGTTTCGCGCTGCCGATGTAGGCATGGGCTCGATTGCGAACGTTTAGGCCCACATAGTTCAGTTGCTCTCCTGCAGGACAACGGTAGGTGTTGCTCTCGGGTTGATAAGTAAATCGCTCAGGGCCATAGCCGGGATTGTTCTTTCTCAGAGCACTGTCGCGAGTCCGCATATAAGGAGTGATGCTCCGATCTGTCAACCATTGCAGGAACTCACCATTGCCGTAGGTCGTGTCGGCCGCCACCGATTCCGGCGTTCGTCCTTGCCACTGTGCGAAACGGATGAGCATGTCTTGCGCGGCCACGGTTTCCTGACTGATTCGCGCCGCCGTTCCCTGTACGCCCACAATCACACAGCTGTCGTTGTCCACCAGATAGTTGTCGTAGTACCCGAGGCGAGCGGGAGTCCCGCCCTTGGTGGCATAGGTGGAGTCGGGATCGGTGGTCGATACCTGGTCTTGCTGGTGAACTGGTTCCTCGATCGGATTCTGCTGCTCGAGTTCCACTAAATACTGGCGCACGGTTTGGTTGACTTGCGCGGCTTCTCCCAACTGCTGGCGTGGAATGCGGCTCTCTTTGGCGGCGTTAGCTTCTACGAAACTGCCGTCCACCGACAGGTGTTTGCCTTGTACCAGCCCCACTTCCACACACTGGCGCACGATCTGCTCAAACAACAGCTCGAACAACTTCGATTCCTGAAAGCGTCCGTGCCGGTTCTTGGAAAACGTGGAGTGATGCGGAATCTCCTGATCGAAGCCCAGACCCGTGAACCAGCGCCAAGCCAGGTGCATGCGCAGCTCCTCCACCAGCTTGCGCTCGCTGCTGATGCCGTACAGATAGCCGATCAGCAGAATGCGCAGCAGAAGCTCGGGATCAATCGACGGCCGGCCGGTCTCGCTGTAACTCTGCTTCAACCTCTCGCGCACAAAGGCAAAGCTGATGTGTTTTTCGATGAGCCGCAGCAGGTGAGTCTCAGGAACCTGATCTTCCAGGCGGAAGTAGTAAAACAACGCTTCCGAACGGTCGTGTTGCCCCATCATGATCAGCA
>DASXXQ010000298.1:0-10535 GCA_036502985.1 Buttiauxella sp. | reverse complement strand
GTCTAACTGGAAGACAGTGAAAGACGCCGCGATGCATTGGGGTTTCTGGCATCTCGGACAGTTTGCCACTGACTATCAGCGTTTGTTCCTGGAAAAACCCTCCGAGACGTTGCATTTGCGCAGCCGTGAATGGCAGTGAATACAGCTCGAAATCATTCATGAAAAGCGCCACAGGCGCTATATCCGGAGGGACTTGCAGGGACATTTCTGTTAACGTCTGAAAAAATGAATGACAACCGGAGGTCATATGCTTCAACGCGTTATCGTCTGCCCAATAATCGAAAATAAGGGTGAAGTATTATTGTGCAAGATGGCAAACGATCGGGGTGTGTTCCCCGGGCAATGGGCATTGTCCGGCGGTGGAATGGAACCTGGTGAGCATATGGAAGGGGCGTTGCTGCGTGAAATTGCCGAAGAGCTGGGCGCGGAATTACACATTACCAGCATCAAGCCCTGGACTTTTGCCGACGATGTGCGAGTGAAAACTTACGCAGATGGCACCAAAGAAGAAATTTATATGATTTACCTGTTGTTTGACTGCGTGAGCAGCAACCGTCAGGTCACTTTTAATGAAGAGTTTCAGGAAATCGCCTGGGTTAAACATTCGGAACTCGGTCAGTACGATTTGAATGAAGCAACCAGAGTTACCTTTACTAAGAAAGGGTGGATTTGATCCCCGCTTATCGCTCTCGCATTAAGGAACGCGATGCTTAAAGTTCTCATCTGGCTGGTTCTCACTGCTCTGTCTGGCGGAGGCGTGGTGATTTACACACTCCATCAGCAATATGAAGAACAAAGCGCCAATTTCCGTATTCTGTACCGTGATATCACGGTTAAGCTGTCGCAAAACGATGTCATTCTCGCGCTGCTTTCTAACAGCAGCGACCCCGCTGTTTTGCAGCAAAAATTCCCCTATATTCTGCGTTGGCAAACCACGCCACATGAACCTCCGCGCCCGGATATCAACCCCGTCCGTTCCGGTGCGTACTGGATAAATTCGCCGCAAGGTTCCTTGCTCATTGATTTGCCAACCTTGCTGGTGGATTTCATGCGTTCGCAGAAATTTCACCACTTTAGTTTGAGTTGGCAAGGAACACCGCTTCTGACACAAGGTGCTGAAGGGAAAGGGGATTGGTGGCGTTGGGAGAAAGAGATAGCAAGTCCTTCCCAACCGCTTAACCTGACGGTCAGCAATAACCCTGACTGGCGAAGCCTGCCCTGGCTGGTTTTGATGTTACTGGGTATTTTCTGGGCGTTCGCAATCTACTTTTATCACCAGTATCAACTGACCAAACGCCAGCGCAATATCGCCGATTTACGCGCCCACTTTTCAGAACTCGCCCATCTGAATGCGATGGGGGAAATTGCTGCTGGCATGGTGCATGAACTCAATCAACCGCTTACCGCTATTCTCAGTTACTCGCAAACGGCACAGCGCCTTATTGCCCAACAGCAGGCAGAGGAGGCACAGCCGCTGCTTGATGCTTCGGTGATGCAAACAAAACGAATCAGTGCGTTGCTGCTGGCATTTCGGGAAAAATTAAACAGTGAGAAACAGCCTTTGCAACCCGTGGATTTACGCGAGGTTTGGACGCAGGTTGTGATGCTACTCAGTCATGAGATTGCGCGCGGTAAAGTCACCGTGACCAATCGAATCCCCGAATCATTGCCGCCGGTGATGGCATCACCATTGGGTATTGAGCAGATATTTCATAACCTGCTTAATAACGCGATTCAGGCGCAGCAGTCTATGCCGCAGGGGAAAGCCTGGGTGACCGTCGAAGCCAGCAATACCGCAGACAATATCATTTTGACTGTTACGGATGGCGGGCCGGGGTTGAGCAAGCAGGCCCTTGAGCAAGTATTTATGCCTTTCTTCACGACCCGCAAAGAAGGTCTTGGGCTAGGAATGGCGCTGACTGAAACGCTCGTCCAGCGGCTTAATGGCAGTATTCAGGCCGAAAACAGTGCTACCGGTGGTGCATGTTTTACCGTGATTTTTCCACTCGCCAACAGGAGCCATGATGGCGCAACGTATCTACCTGATTGATGATGATGAAGCCATTCGCTTTGCATTAAGTGCGCTGCTGGCAACGATGGGATGGGAAACGCAAACGTATGATAGCGTACAAAGTTTTCAAGAATCTGAACCTGATGTGCAAAGCCTCAACGGCTGTCTGTTACTGGATATTCGCATGCCAGGAAAGTCTGGTATCACGCTGTTGGAAAACTGGCAGCATATGGGAAGCACGCTGCCGGTGATTATGATGACGGGCCATGGCAGTATCGATCTTTGCCGTCGCGCGTTTAAAAACGGGGCATTTGAATTTCTCACCAAACCCATCGACGCCGACCTGCTGATTGAAACGGTAAGTGCCGCGCTTGAGCAGCAAAAACAAAACCAGCAACAACGTGAAAACCAGGCTGATTTGCTGGCGAAACTGGCGACGCTTTCAGCCCGTGAACAGGAAGTGATGGCGCTTATCATGCAGGGTAAAACGAACAAAGAGATGGCGCGAGATCTCTCGTTATCGCCCCGGACGGTGGAAGCGCACCGAGCCAGTTTGTTTGCACGCCTGGAAATTAACTCACTGGCTAAGCTGATTAAAATCTATGGTGGGCTTAAAGGCACCAGGTAAAATTACCTGGTATACCAGGTATTCACCCGAATGGTTTCATCCCACGCGGTTGGTTACCTTAACTCTCGTAAATTAATCACGCCGAGTTGAGGGAATAAACCATGAAAAAATCGCTTCTGTTAGCCACAGCTTTGTTCAGCAGCATTGCTGCAATGCCTGCATTTGCCGGCAACGTTTTAACTGAAAAGAATCTCTCACTAGAATTTGCCGAGCAGCTTGCCCAAAAAGCCATTCAGGCCTGTAGTGCAAAAAACTACAACGTCGCGGTGACGGTCGTAGACAGAGCAGGGGTGGTGAAAGTTGTTAAACGTATGGATAACGCAGGCCCGCACACGGTAGAAGCCAGCCGGATGAAAGCCTACACGGCGCTGACGACTAAATCAGTGACCGGTGATGTGATGAAAAGTGCCCAGGACAATGCGGGTGCGCAAAACTTGCGTGACATCCCAGGCTTCCTGCTGCTGGGCGGTGGCGTGCCCGTGAAAGTGGATAATCAGACTATCGGTGCTATTGGCATTGGTGGCGCACCAGGTGGCCATCTGGACCAGCAATGTGCGGTAGATGCGCTGGAAAGTACTCAGTCTTTGCTTAACGCCTCCTGATTCACTCCGCTCTTTTCCTGTAAAAACGCAGGCTTCCCCGGCTTGCGTTCTTTTTTCCATCTCCCACCTTTCGCAATAATTGGTATTTTCTATACATCTTTTACTTTCTATCGCTCCCGCCTTTTTTATCTGGCTAAATTCGCTTTATTTCAGTGAGTTAAATAGCTCTTTTCGCCATCTGCAAGAGTTTCAGCAGGGTCTATCCTTAGTAAAGACGCCCAAAAATGCAGCATTTCGTGAATACCCCTGTTATCAGGACGTTGTATTGATAATAGTTATCATTAACATGGGGTGATGGCCTTTGGGCGGCAAAACATAAAAGAGGTGAACTATGGATGTGCAAACCGGTAGCTTCGATCCCAATGAATTCGCCTGGAAGGGACTGACCCTAACCCCTGAGGCGAGCGCGCATATTCGCAAACTGGCAAGCCAGCAGCCGGGCTTTTTGGGCGTGCGGTTGGGCATTAAGCAGACAGGATGCGCGGGGTTTGGCTACGTGCTGGATACCGTAAAAGAGCCTAAGCCTGACGATCTCGTGTTTGAAACGGACGGCGCGAAGCTGTGGGTTCCTCTTTCAGCAATGCCGTTTATCGACGGAACGGAAGTCGATTATGTGCGCGAAGGATTAAACGAAATATTCAAATTCAACAACCCGAAAGCACAGCACGAATGCGGCTGTGGTGAAAGCTTTGGGGTGTAGGCGGGATTATGTCACGTAACACTGAAACGTCTGAAGAAGTGCAAACCTGGGCGGGTAGCCATCATTATAAAGAAGGCTTTTTCACCCAGTTGAAAACCGATGAACTGGCGCACGGCATCAACGAAGATGTGGTGCGGGCCATTTCTGCGCGGCGTAATGAACCAGAGTGGATGCTGGAGTTTCGCCTGAGCGCATATCGCGCCTGGACAGAAATGGAAGAGCCGCACTGGTTGAAGGCGCATTACGAGAAACTTAACTATCAGGATTACAGTTATTACTCCGCGCCATCGTGTGGGAATTGCGACGATAACTGCGAATCCCAGCCCGGCGCTGTCCAGCAACCGGGGAGCAATGCGTATCTGACGGGCGAAGTCGAAGAAGCTTTTAAACAGCTTGGCGTGCCGGTGCGTGAAGGTTCGGAAGTGGCAGTTGATGCGATTTTTGACTCCGTATCGGTGGCGACCACTTACCGTGAAAAGCTGGCGGAACAAGGCATTATTTTCTGCTCCTTTGGCGAGGCGATTCACGAGTTTCCTGAACTGGTGCAAAAATATCTCGGTACCGTTGTCCCGAGCAACGACAACTTCTTTGCTGCACTTAATGCCGCGGTGGCCTCCGACGGCACATTTATCTATGTGCCGAAAGGCGTGCGTTGCCCGATGGAGCTTTCAACTTACTTCCGTATTAACGCTGAGAAAACAGGCCAGTTCGAACGCACTATTTTAGTTGCGGACGAAGGCAGTTACGTCAGTTACATCGAAGGGTGTTCGGCGCCGGTGCGCGACAGCTATCAGCTTCACGCGGCTGTTGTGGAAGTCATCATTCATAAAGATGCGGAAGTGAAATATTCCACCGTACAAAACTGGTTCCCAGGCGACGGCAACACCGGCGGTATTTTGAACTTCGTGACCAAGCGGGCGCTGTGCGAAGGGGCAAATAGCAAGATGTCCTGGACGCAGTCCGAAACGGGTTCCGCCATTACCTGGAAATACCCGAGCGTTATCTTGCGCGGCGACAACTCTATCGGCGAGTTCTTCTCGGTGGCGCTGACGGCGGGTCATCAGCAGGCCGATACCGGCACCAAGATGATCCATATCGGCAAAAATACGAAATCGACCATCATCTCGAAAGGGATCTCCGCAGGGCATAGCCAAAACAGCTATCGCGGCTTAGTAAAAATCATGCCGACCGCGACCAATGCCCGCAACTTCACGCAGTGCGATTCAATGCTCATTGGCCCTGATAGCGGTGCGCATACCTTCCCGTACGTGGAATGCCGCAACAATACCGCCCAGCTTGAGCATGAAGCCACTACGTCGCGTATTGGTGAAGACCAGTTGTTCTATTGTTTGCAACGTGGGATCGCCCAGGATGATGCTATCTCAATGATAGTTAATGGATTCTGTAAAGATGTGTTCTCGGAGTTGCCGCTCGAATTCGCGGTGGAAGCACAAAAACTATTAGCGATTAGCCTCGAACACAGCGTCGGATAAGAATTAAGGGAAAATTATGCTGAGCATTAAAGATCTACAGGTAAGCGTTGAGGATAAAGAAATCCTGCGTGGTTTAAGCCTGGAAATAAAACCGGGAGAAGTTCACGCCATTATGGGGCCAAACGGCTCGGGGAAAAGTACGCTTTCTGCAACCCTTGCCGGGCGCGATGATTACGAAGTTACCGGCGGCCAGGTGCATTTTAAAGGCAAAGATTTGCTGGAATTGTCCCCGGAAGAACGCGCGGGTGAAGGCATTTTTATGGCGTTCCAGTATCCGGTAGAAATTCCGGGCGTGAGTAACCAGTTCTTCCTGCAAACCGCACTGAATGCGGTGCGCGAATATCGTGGCCTTGAAGAACTTGACCGTTTTGACTTCCAGGATTTGATGGAAGAAAAAATCAAACTGCTGAAGATGCCGGAAGATTTGCTGACGCGCTCGGTAAACGTAGGGTTTTCCGGTGGCGAGAAAAAGCGTAACGACATTTTGCAAATGGCGGTACTCGAGCCTGAGCTTTGCATTCTTGATGAGTCCGATTCAGGGCTGGACATTGATGCACTGAAAATTGTCGCCGAAGGGGTGAACTCCCTGCGTGATGGCAACCGTGCGTTTGTGATTGTTACGCACTACCAGCGCATTCTTGACTACATCAAACCTGATTTTGTGCATGTGCTTTATCAGGGCAGGATCGTGAAATCGGGTGATTTTAGTCTGGTGAAACAACTGGAGGAACAGGGCTATGGCTGGCTTACCGAACAGCAGTAACGGCAACGCTCTGCAACAGTGGCATCACCTGTTTGAAACCTACGGCTCAGCGCGCAGCAAAGAAGCGCAGGAACATATGCAGCAAATGCTGCGCCTTGGCTTGCCTACGCGCAAACATGAGAACTGGAAATATACGCCGCTTGACGGGTTACTGAACAACCAGTTTGTCCTGCCTGTTCCCGAGGCGTTGAGCGCGGTTGAGCGAGATGCGCTGGCGTTACCGGTGGATGCGTGGCGTCTGGTGTTTGTCGATGGACGATACAGCAGCGAATTAAGTGATGATTTGACCGGCAGTGGTTTTGAAATCAGCGTTGATGTAAACCGTGAATCTTTGCCTGCGGCAGTGCAGGGGGAAGTGTTCCTGCATCTCACAGAGAGCCTTGCCGAAACGGTAACGCATATTCGCGTTGCTCGTCACCACAGCCCGGCTAAAGCACTATTGTTGATGCATATCAGTCGTGGCAGTGCGCAAGGTGAGATGAATACCGCGCATTATCGTCACCATTTGTCCTTGGGTGAAGGTGCAAAGGCGACGGTTCTTGAACATTACGTCAGCCTCGATGAACATGCCCATTTCACCGGCGCACGATTTACGGCGGATGTCGCGGCAAACGCGCAGTTGCATCACGATAAACTGGCGTTTGAAAACGCACAAAGCTACCACTTTGCGCATAACGATTTAGTGATTGGCCAGGATGCCACGGTTGAGAGCAACTGC
The DNA here is from genome assembly GCA_036502985.1 of Buttiauxella sp. GTDB lineage: Bacteria > Pseudomonadota > Gammaproteobacteria > Enterobacterales > Enterobacteriaceae > Buttiauxella. The sequence goes on along the minus strand of DASXXQ010000298.1, from coordinate 3,620 downwards.
TTCCTGCTGGGTGCTGCGGTATTACGCCACAACACCAGCTCACAGCTTAACGGTGAGAATACGCAACTGCGCATGAATAGCCTGGCGTTGCCGGTCAATAACGAAGTGTGTGATACCCGTACCTGGCTTGAGCATAACAAAGGGTATTGCAATAGCCGTCAGTTGCATAAAACCATCGTGCGTGACAAAGGCCGTGCGGTGTTTAACGGCATGATTAAAGTGGCGCAGCACGCGATTAAAACCGATGGGCAGATGACTAACAACAACCTGTTGCTTGGGCGTCTGGCGGAAGTGGATACCAAACCACAACTGGAAATTTACGCCGACGATGTGAAATGCAGCCACGGCGCGACTATTGGTCGTATCGACGATGAACAGATGTTCTATCTGCGCTCGCGAGGGATTACAGAGCAGGCAGCACTTCAGATGATTATTTTTGCCTTTGCCGCAGAGCTTACTGAAAGCATTCGTGATGAGGCATTAAAACAGCAGGTGTTGGCGAGGATTGGCCAGCGCTTTGCAGGAGGCGAAGCATGAGTTTTTCCATCGAACGGGTACGTGCTGATTTTCCGATATTAAGCCGGGAAGTTAACGGGCAGCCGCTGGCCTATTTAGATAGTGCTGCCAGCGCGCAAAAACCACAGGCGGTTATTGATGCCGAGCTGGATTTTTACAGCCACGGTTATGCGGCTGTGCATCGGGGTATCCACACGCTGAGCGCGGAAGCAACCCAGCTTATGGAGAACGTTCGAAACCAGATTTCACGGTTCATTAATGCGCGTTCGCCCGAAGAAATTGTCTTTGTCCGCGGCACCACCGAAGGGATAAACCTGGTGATGAATAGCTGGGGACGTGCCAATGTCCAGGCCGGAGATAACATAATTATTTCCGCGATGGAGCATCATGCGAATATCGTCCCGTGGCAGATTCTTTGTGAACACACTGGTGCAACGCTGCGCGTGATCCCGCTGAATCAAGATGGCACGTTGCAGTTGGATGTGTTCCCGACGCTGATTGACGCTCGCACAAAACTGCTGGCGATAACCCAGGTTTCTAATGTTCTGGGTACTGAAAACCCGGTGCGGGAAATGATTGCGACTGCGCATCAGGCTGGCGTTAAAGTGCTGGTGGATGGCGCGCAGGCCATAATGCATCACGCCATCGACGTGCAGGCTTTGGATTGTGATTTCTATCTTTTCTCCGGGCATAAAATTTATGGGCCAACGGGAATCGGCGTGTTGTTTGCGCGTGAAGAAATCTTGCAAGGCATGCCACCCTGGGAAGGCGGTGGGTCGATGATTGCCAGCGTGAGCCTGACCGAAGGCACCACATTTGCCGCAGCGCCATGGCGTTTTGAAGCGGGTACGCCGAATACTGCCGGGATTATCGGGCTGGGAGCCGCTCTACGCTACGTAGAGAGCCTTAACCTTGCCGAGGTGAGCGAGTATGAGCATTCGTTAATGCGCTACGCCCAGCAGGCGTTAAAGGCCGTTCCTGACCTGACGATTTACGGCCCTGATCAACGCCTCGGTGTTATCGCGTTTAATCTGGGCAAACATCACGCCTACGATGTGGGCAGCTTCCTCGATAACTATGGGATTGCCGTACGCACCGGTCACCATTGTGCCATGCCGCTGATGGCATTCTACAAGGTTCCGGCAATGTGCCGTGCCTCGTTTGCGATGTATAACACCGAAGAAGAGGTGGACCGCCTGGTGGCAGGATTACAGCGTATCCATCGTCTGTTGGGCTAACAGGGAGAAAGTCATGGCTAGTATGCCCGATAAAGAAAAGTTGCTGAAGAATTTCGGCCGGTGCAGCAATTGGGAAGAAAAGTATCTCTATGTCATCGAGCTGGGCGGGCGGTTGCCTGAGCTTGCGCAAGATGAACATAAGGCAGAAAACACCATTCAGGGCTGCCAGAGCCAGGTGTGGATTGTGATGGAGCAACAGCCCGATGGGGTGATTGCGCTCAAGGGCGACAGCGATGCCGCGATTGTCAAAGGTCTGATTGCTATCGTGTTTATTCTCTACCAACAGATGACTGCGCAGGATATTGTCGCGTTTGATGTACGCCCGTGGTTTGAGAAACTTGAGCTTGCTCAGCACCTTACGCCTTCCCGCTCCCAAGGGCTTGAAGCAATGATCCGCGCTATCCGCACCAAAGCCGCTAATCTTAGCTAAACTCAAAGAACAGCTTTCATCCTGTTAACGCGAGGTAATTTCATTGCCTCGCATGGCTTTCAGCATTCCGGCACTCAGTCGGTGAATACAGGAATTCAGTATGAAACGCGCGTTCTCTCAAATAACACTCATGTTGTTCAGCGCCCTGGCTGCGAGCCAGTCGGCGTGGGCTGTCGATTATTTACTCCCGTCACCGGGTAGCCGGATAATTGGCGAGAATCAGACCTATGTTGTTCCTGATGACGGTAAAAACCTTGAAGCAGTCGCGGCGAAATACAATACCGGTGTGCTGTTACTGCTGGAGGCGAACAATACTACCGACCCTTTCCTGCCTAAAGCGGGCAGCGAGATAACCATTCCCTCGCAAATGATTCTGCCGGATACACCTCGAGTGGGGATAGTTATCAATCTCGCGGAGTTGCGGCTGTACTATTACCCACCGGGCCAGAATCGTGTTGAAGTTTATCCACTGGGGATTGGTCAGCTTGGGCGCGAAACGCCAGTGATGGTGACGCGTATCAGCCAGAAGATCCCTAATCCAACCTGGACGCCTACCGCCAATATTCGGGCTCGCTCAGCCGCACAGGGCATTACGCTGCCTGCTGTAGTTCCTGCGGGGGCAAATAACCCTCTGGGACGCTATGCACTGCGTCTGGAGCAAGGTGGTGGAGAGTTCTTGATTCATGGCACCAACGCACGCAATAGCATTGGTTTACGCGTGAGCTCGGGATGTATGCGTATGCGTGCTCCGGACATTAAGGCATTGTTCAGCCAGGTCGCCTGGGGAACGCGAGTGCAAATCATCAATGAGCCCGTGAAATACAGCGTTGAACCGGATGGCAGGCGTTATGTGGAAGTACATCAGCCATTATCGCGCAATGACTGGGAGAATCCGCAGACCGTGCCAATTGCGATTTCTGCCTCGTTTGGTTCATTTATCGATAATCCGCTCAGTGACAAAGCGCAGATTGATAGTGCTATCGTGCGTCGTGCAGGCTATCCGGTGCTGGTGAACGCACCGCAAGGGGTTCCGTCACAGCCAGTGAATATTACGCCTATACAGAGCGTCAAAGTGACGTCAGGCAGCGCGCCAGCCGTAAGCAGTGGGAGTAACAGTCTGGTCAGCGGGCCGAGCAGTGTGGTGATGAATTAGAGGGATTCTGAGGGCAGGAATTTCAGGCAAAAAAAATGGCGCACAATGTGCGCCATTTTAATACAAGTACTCTTACTTACGGTAAGAGTGAGCTTGGTTGTCCAGACGCTGGTTAGCGCGTGCTGCGTCGTCTTTAGCAGCTTGAACGTCAGAACGCATTGCGTTCACGTCGTTGCTCAGCTGATCAACTTTAGCGTTCAGAGTCTGAACGTCAGAAGACAGTTGATCGATTTTAGCGTTAGAAGAACAACCTGCCAGCATAGTAGAAGCCAGGATTACCGCG
>DASXXQ010000297.1:0-2313 GCA_036502985.1 Buttiauxella sp. | reverse complement strand
GAGAGGTGAAAGGTGGTATCGGGATGGGGATGTTTGTCGTGCATGCTAGCCCAACTTGTTGAAGGGCACGGCGAACCGTGCCCCGAAGTCCATTAGAAACGGAAGGTCGCGGTAGCCACAACCTGACGCTCAGCGCCCCAGAAGCAACCGTAAGTCTGGAAGCAGCTGGAAACGTATTCACGATCGAGCAGGTTGTTAACGTTGAGCGCAATGCTTGAACCGTTCAGACCGAAGCGGCCCAGATCGTATTTGACCACAGCATCCATTACAGCCGCGCTACCCACTTCGAAGGAGTTCGCTGGATCGCCATAACTTTTGCCAATGAAGCGGCCGCCAGTACCCAGTGTCAACCCACTTAAAACACCTTCGTTAAAGGTATAATCACCCCACAGAGAAGCCATATGTTCTGGAACCTGCTCTGGCGTATTACCTTTAAGAGTGGTGTCTTTTGTGTATTCCGCATCGGTATAGGTGTAAGACGCAGTAACGTTGATATTAGCGTTAATAGCCGCTTTGGCTTCCAGTTCCACACCACGAGCACGAACTTCACCGGCTGGGACCTGATTGAGAGCATTGTTCGGATCAGCCATCAAAGTATCAGACTTGGTCAGCTGATAAACAGCACCGGTAATAACTACTGGCATATCTTTCGGCACATATTTCACACCAGCTTCATACTGCTCACCTTTTGAAGGTGCGTAAGCGACACGCGGTGTGCTGTAGAGGCTAAATGCGTTAGGCTCGAAAGACTGGCTATAGCTAATGTACGGTGAAATACCATTATCAAACAGGTAGTTAACGCCACCACGCCAGGTAAACTGGTGATCATTGCGATCGATATAACCGTTGTCAGCTCGAACGGTTGTCGCTTGTTCAGACCAGTCATAGCGACCGCCCAGCGTCAGCACCCATTTGTTCCACTCAGCCTGATCCTGAACATACAAGCCTGTTTGCTTGCTTTCGTTCATCTGGTAAGGGACTGCATCGCCAAAATCAACGGAATCCATTGATGCCAGGTTGTTCAGATCCAGTGCGGGTGCATTGCCGAACAGTGCACTGATATCGTTACGCATGCGTGAGTAATCAATACCGGTTAATAAAGTATGATCCACGTCCCCGGTAGCGAATTTACTTTGCAACTGAGTATCCACGCTGAAGTTTTGCAGGCGCTCATGATCAACAACAGTACCGCGGCCTAAATAATGGGCCTGTTGCTCAGGAGAAAGCGCCTGACAATAGACATTCCATGCGTTCATACTGTTGTTACACAAACCGGTACCGTAAGCACTCTGTTGAGCCACTTTCATTTCAGAGAAACGCAGATTCTGACGAACGGTAAAGGTGTCATTAAAGCCATGTTCAAAGCTATAACCAACCATCTTCTGGTTGCGAGAATAGGTATTGTTAGTGGCACCTTCATTGTAACTTGTCGGCAGGTGTCCGCCATTTGGCAGCGGCTCTACCGTGCCTTCTTTTGGCAACCAACCGTAGTAACCTGTTTCAGGCTCATTCTGGAAGTAGGACAAGAAGGTGAAGTTTGTCTTGTCATCCGGACGCCACGAGAAAGAAGGGGCAATGGCATAACGCTGTGACTTTGAGTTTTCCTGCTGCTCATTACCGGATCGGGCAACGCCAGTTAAGCGATAGGAATAGACGCCAGCGTCGTCCAGTGCATCACTGAAATCAAACCCCGTCTGGAAAAGGCTATCAGTGCCCATTTTAAACTGTACTTCATGCAGAGGCTCAACCGTTGGACGCTTGCTTACCATAGAAACGATGCCGCCTGGGCTGCTTTTACCGTACAGCACAGAAGTTGGGCCACGCATCAATTCAACACGCTCCAGCATGTACGGATCAATGACAGCATCGTTATAGAAATCGCCCTGCATTTTCAGGCCGTTCAGGTAATTATTCTGGTTGAGTCCCACGGAGGAGAAGCCACGAATAATAACAAAATCATACGTATTTGAAGCACCACGGCTGCTTACCGTAACGCCAGGGGTGTAGCCCAGCGCTTCTTTAACAGATTGGAATTGATGCATTTGCATCTCTTCGTTGGTAACAACCGAAATAGACTGCGGCGTCTTTTCGATAGGCGTATCCGTTTTGGTGGCGGTCGCCGTGCGTTTTGCCGCTACGGTTGGAGCCGGGCCCCAGGCGCTTTCCTGCGGTGCAGCGGCGGAAACGGTGATGGTATCTTCTTTTTTAGCTGTGTTATCCGCGGCAAAACTTGATGCGCTAACGCCGCCGACGGCAGCAGCAACGAACAAAGCGAGCTTGCGAAGAGAGGTGTTGGCTGGCTGGCCTTTGATT
>DASXXQ010000296.1:0-2283 GCA_036502985.1 Buttiauxella sp. | reverse complement strand
GAGAGGTGAAAGGTGGTATCGGGATGGGGATGTTTGTCGTGCATGCTAGCCCAACTTGTTGAAGGGCACGGCGAACCGTGCCCCGAAGTCCATTAGAAACGGAAGGTCGCGGTAGCCACAACCTGACGCTCAGCGCCCCAGTAGCACGCGTAGTCACGGTAGCAGCTGGAAACGTATTCACGATCGAACAGGTTGTTGACGTTGACGGCTACGGAAGAGCCCGGCAGGCCCACGCGAGCCAGATCGTACTTAACCATAGCGTCAGCAACGGTATAGCTTGCCACATTGAAAGCTTCGTTGTTGTTCGCACCGGTGGTGTAGAAGCTCGACGTTGAACCGACGTAGCGCGCGCCAGCGCCGAAGGTGAAGCCGCTCAGCGCCGTTTCATGGAAGGTATAATCCGCCCACAGAGAAGCCATGTTGCGCGGCACTTCTGCTGGACGCTTGCCTTCATAAAGCGTGTCGTGAGTGTATTCAGCGTCGGTGAAGCTGTAGGCCGCCGTCACGTTAATATTTTCGTTAACGGCCGCTTTCGCTTCCAGCTCGAAGCCGCGGGAACGGATTTCGCCGCCCTGCACGCTGAATGCGTTATCCGTCGGGTCGGCCGTCAGGTTTTTATCTTTGGTCAGCTGATAAACAGCTGCGGTCACCGTAACAGGCAGATCTTTAGGAACGTATTTCACGCCCGCTTCGTACTGCTTCCCTTTTGACGGATCGAAAGGTTTGCCCTGTTTGGACGCGCCAGAAACCGGCTCAAAGGATTCGCTGTAGCTGATGTACGGCGCAATACCGTTGTCGAACACGTAGTTCAGGCCGCCGCGCCAGGTGAACTGCTCGTCGTTGATTTCGGCGGTGGTGCTGCTTGAACGGGTAAAGGTTGAGGTTTTCGCAAAGTCGTAGCGGCCGCCCAGCGTCAGCACCCATTTATCCCACTCGGCCTGATCCTGCATATACAGACCGGTTTGCTCCTGGCGGTTAATCACTTCATACGGGAAGAAGGTCACCACGTTGGCGTTACCGTACTGCGGGTTATGCATATTCAGCGGGCTGGCAGAGCCGTAGTCGGCGTCGATATCGTTACGCATACGCATGTAATCCACGCCGGTCAGCAGCGTGTGATCGACCGCGCCGGTAGCGAATTTAGTCTGCGCCTGGGTATCAACGGTGAAGTTGTTCAGGTCTTCATCAGAGCGCACGTAGGCGCGGCTGATCTGACCCGGAGCGATGTAGCCGTTGCCGTAGACGGAATCATACAGGGTATGAATACGCGTGTAGCGCAGGTTCTGACGCACGGTCCAGGTATCGTTAAATTCGTGAGCAAAGCTGTAGCCGACCATCTGCTGGCGGCGCGACATCCTGTTGCTGTCTTCGCCTTCGTTGAAGTCGGTTGGCAGCTTGTGCTGCTGGCCGTTGGCGTCAACGTATGGCACCACGGTACCTTCACGCGGCAGCCAGCCGTAATAGCCCGCATCCGGATCGCTCTGGAAGTTGCTCAGGAAGGTGAAATCCGTTTTGTCATCAGGACGCCAGCTGAAAGAAGGTGCCACCGCGTAGCGGCTGGACTTCACGCCTTCCTGCTGCGCGTTCTGGCTGCGGCCAAGGCCGGTCAGACGGTAAGAGAACTCGCCGTTGTCGTCCAGCGCATCGCTGAAATCAAAACCGGTCTGCCACAGGTTGTTGGTGCCCATTTTGAACTGAATTTCTTTCAGCGGTTCAGTGGTCGGACGCTTGCTGACCATGCTGACCACGCCGCCCGGATGGCTTTTGCCATACAGAACGGAAACCGGGCCGCGCAGCAGTTCGACGCGCTCAAGGAAGTACGGATCCATGGACGCTTCGGAATAGTTATCGCCCTGTAACTTCATCCCATCCAGATACTGGTTGGTGTTAACAGTCGACGAGGTTGTGAAACCGCGAATGGCCACCACGTCATAGGTAGAAGAGCTGCCGCGCGTAGAGAATACGCTCGGGGTATAGCTCAGCGCGTCCTTCACGGTCAGCGGCTGCTTAGCATCCATTTCTTCACGCGTAACAACCGAAATAGACTGCGGCGTCTTCTCGATAGGCGTATCCGTTTTGGTGGCGGTCGCCGTGCGTTTTGCCGCTACGGTTGGCGCAGGGCCCCACGCGCTCTCCTGCGGAGCAGCGGCGGAAACGGTGATGGTATCTTCTTTTTTAGCTGTGTTATCCGCGGCAAAACTTGATGCGCTAACGCCGCCGACGGCAGCAGCAACGAACAAAGCGAGCTTGCGAAGAGAGGTGTTGGCTGGCTGGCCTTTGATT
>DASXXQ010000295.1:0-6692 GCA_036502985.1 Buttiauxella sp. | reverse complement strand
TGAATCGCCAGGCGGGACTGTTCGATAATACCGCCTTCTACCACTTCCCCATCTTTCATCGGGGTTTGCCCGGAAACGTACAGCCAACCGCCCGCTTCCACTGCTTTGGCAAACGGCAGTCGCTGCCCACCTGTTCCGGTGCTGCCACCGACTCCATAACGTTTAATGCTCATTATTGCTCCTTATCTAATGGTGGATGCCGCTGCGCTAATCCACCCTACGCTCATCGCCATATGGACATTCCTGTAGGTCGGATTAGCGCAGCGACATCCGACAAAATACTACCGACGCAAAAACCGCCCGGCTCGCCCGATAACCTGCTTATCCCGACCATAACTCATCACGCCGTTAACCATCACCGCTTCAATACCGGCGGCGGGTTGCTGAGGGTCGCTAAAACTTGCCACATCGCGAACTGTTTCTGGGTCAAACATCACCAGATCAGCATAGTAGCCACATTTCACCAACCCACGTTCAGGAAGCTGGAAACGTGCCGCTGACATACCCGTCATTTTGTGAACGGCAACCGTGAGCGGGAACAATTTCTCATCGCGACTATAGTGCCCCAGCACGCGCGGGAATGCGCCCCACAAACGTGGATGTGGCATAGGGTCATTCGGCAAACCATCGGAACCCACCATCGTCACCGGATAACTCAACACACGCCGCACATCCTGCTCATCCATGTTGTAGTAAATCGCTCCGGCAGGCATCAGTAATTTCCCTGCCTCCTGAAGCGACAGCGACCAGCTTTCTGCAATCTGCTTGAGCGACTGCCCAGCCACTTCTGGATGCGGTTCCGACCAGGTAATAATGATGTCGAACTCGTCGGTTATTTGTTTCATATCCAGCGTCGAAGAGCTGGCGGAATACGGATAACAGTCACAGGAAACATCCTGCTGCTCGCGCACTTTATCAAACAATTTCAGCGTTTCGACTGTACGCCCCCAGTTCTTCGCTCCTGCGCATTTGTGGTGCGAAACCACAACGGGCACTTTGCCGTGACGACCGATGCGAAACGCTTCATCGAGTGCTTCAAGAATCGGTTCAAATTCAGACCGCAAATGGGTGGTGTAAATACCTTTCCCCGCAGCTAACTCTTCGGCCAGCGCCATCACCTCTTCAGTGGTGGACTGGAACGCGCTACCGTAAGCAAGGCCGGTACTTAACCCCAGGCCGCCTTGCTGCAACGCCAGGCGTAGCTGTTCGCGCATTCCGGCAACTTCTTCCTCGGTGGCTGCGCGGTACAAATCGTCCATATGATTGTTACGCAGTGCGGTGTGGCCAATCAGTGTGCCGACGTTAATCGCAGGTTTAGCCTGTTCAACGGCCTGTGCGTACGCGGCAACCGTTGGGTAAATAAACTGCTCTGCTTCACCGAGTAAATTCATCGGGTCGGGCACACTGCCTTTCATCGTCGCCGTCGCCGCGCTAATACCACAGTTACCGACAATCACCGATGTGATGCCCTGGCTGATTTTCGGCAAATATTCCGGCATACGGATAACGTTGATGTCATCGTGGGTATGAACGTCAATAAAACCTGGGGCCAGAACCCGGCCTGTGCCATCAATTTCGTGCTGTGCCGAACCGTCGATCGCCGGTGCAATTTGCGCAATGCGATCGCCTTGCACGGCAACATCGGCGCGATATTCCGGGCCACCGCTTCCATCAATGACTGTGACATTCCTGAACAGATAGTCGAACTTCATCTCTTCCTAACCCCCGTTATGTGCTGGACTAAAGTTAACCATTTACAAGCGTAAAAAACAGTGGAAGACTACGCAAAATGCATATGAATTTATGATACTTTTATTCACTCAACAGATAAAAATCAAATAATTACTATTATTTTCATCATTTTAAATATGATATCCGTCATGAAGCAAAAGATAAAATCAAAGGAATAATGTTATGAAATACCAGAACAGTAACCTCGTTCCACACAAATCTGCCCCTATGTTTACCGCGGCAAACATCCTGAATGAGGATGTTTGCCTGCCGGCAGCCGTGATTAAAAAATCGGCATTAGAGAACAATATCCAGTGGATGCAGCGTTACGCAGACACTCGCGGCGTCTCCCTTGCACCGCACGGTAAAACCACCATGACACCGTGGATTTTCCAGCAGCAACAACAAGCCGGTGCCTGGGCGGTGGGCGTGGGTAGCGCCTGGCAAGCCAGCATTGCGATGGTGAGCGGCGTAAAACGCGTATTAATGGTTAACCAGTTGGTTGGCAAAGCGAATATGCAGGTGGTGTCTGAACTAAAAGCACACTATCCAGACGTTGATTACCTGTGCTGTGTAGACAGCGTTGCCAACGCCAAAACGCTTTCCGGTTTCTTCAGCGCTAAAAACCAAACGTTGGATATTTTGCTTGAACTTGGCGTGCCAGGCGGGCGTTGCGGTTGCCGCACCACACAACAGGCGCTGGCATTAGCAGAAACTATTGCGACCTTGCCTGGCTTGCGTTTACGCGGCCTGGAACTGTACGAAGGTGTATTGCACGGCGAAAATCCGCAGCCAAAAGTGGAAGCATTGCTGCGTGATGCCGCCGCCCTCGCGTGCCAGCTTGAACAATACGTGGACGGCGAATTTATTCTTACCGGTGCCGGTTCGGTCTGGTATGACGTGGTGTGCAATGTCTGGCTGGACGCGAAAAAACCAGCAAACTGCCGTGTGGTTATTCGCCCGGGTTGTTACATCACGCACGACGCCGGAATTTATCAGGAAGCCCAGGATGAGTTGATGGCGCGCGACACAGTCGCCTGCGATTTAGGCGGGGATTTAGTCTCTGCTTTAGAACTGGTTGCGATGGTGCAATCGGTGCCAGAAAACGATCGTGCCATTGTGAACTTCGGTAAGAGAGACAGCGCATTTGATGCCGGGCTACCCCAACCCGTTGCGCAATACCGCGCAGGTAAAGCGGTAGAATTCGCACCAGATACACTGGAAACCACCGGCATTATGGACCAGCACGCCATGCTGAAACTTAAGCCAGGTGCCGACGTTCAGGTGGGGGATATTCTGGTGTTCAGCACCTCCCACCCTTGCCTGACGTTCGACAAATGGAAAGCGCTGTTTTTGGTGGATGACGAGTACAACGTGCTGGAAACGTTAGAGACGGCGTTTTAGGTTTCGCTTTAAATCTGGCGGGTGCGCTGCGCTTACCCGCCCTACAAGTCGCTATTTATTGGGTCGCCTACAAGTAGCTTTGCGTAGGGTGGATTAGCGGTACGCGACATTCACCATTTCGTTATGAAGGCCTGATTGTCAGCTATCCATCCCTTCGCACAGCAAATCGATCACTAACAGCGAGCCATAGCGTGGCTCTTTTAACGGCAAGTGAATATCCTCGCGATGAACCAACGTGCCGCCGTCTTGCCCGATGATAATGATCTCCGCTCCCAGCCAACGCGCCTGGTGTGCTGCCGCAATCAGGGCATTTTCCGGGGCGGAACTGGCGAAAATCACCAGCACTTGCCCGGTACCGAGCATGGAGGCGGTGATACTCATCAGCGCGGCATCCTGGCAAATATTAGCCGGATACCCTTGAGTCAGAAGACGGTATTGCAGCAGGCTGGCAAACGGTGTGTCTGCTGCGCTGGCGCTGAAGATATGCACCGCTTTCGCCAGTTTGAGCCGGTCAATAGCCTGATTGAGTGCCAACGGTTGCAGCTCACATAACTGTGAATTTAACGCGCTTTGTACATGGTTGAGTTTTTCACGCCACGGTATGGGCATATCCCCGACTGGCGCAGGCGTGCTGGATTGGGCAAGCTTCATGCGCAAATCACGGATATCGTCACAGCCTGCGGCGCGGGCAAAACGCGTAATTGTCGCAGGACTGACGCCTGCCGCCGTCGCAAGTTGGTCGATAGTGGCTGACGCCGCAAAAGAGACATCATCAAGAATAGTCTGCGCCACGCGCGACTCTTGCTGGCTGAAATCAGATAGTCGGTTGCGGATCTGCCCAACAATGTCTGCGCTATTTTCGCGGCCAATCGAGTGCGAGAAGCGCTCGAGTATGTCGTTACCAATACCGGCGTTGGTCGCCAGTTTCTGCAGCGTACGCGGATCAACCCAGGCGGCATCGCCAAGCATCGGTGCCGCCGGAGTATGCAGGTTGTTCTCCTGCTGCTGATGGCGCACCTGGCCAATAAAATCATTGATATCGTCACAGCCAATGCTGCGGGCAAAGTGCTGCAATGTGGCGGGGCTAACACCCGCTTTTGCCGCTAACTCTTCCATCGTCGCTTCGGGTATCTGCGCGAAATTGTCGAGGAAAAAACGTGCAAGGCGCGATTCTTGTGCAGGCAATCCTGATAGCCCGTGCACCAGTTGGTAAACAATATCCATAACGGGAGGTGTCCTGATATCGGCATTTACAGCTCGTTAAAAGCATCATAAATGTTTGAAATTATTTTTCAATCCATCTCATCTGTACAGATTACTTCACCACACGCTTTATCAGTCAGATGCGTATTATTTCTGTATAGATCACATTTTCACTGCACCACAGCGCCGCCAAACAATAATCCAACCGCGATCACACTCATGAAAATAATTTTCATACATGCTAAATAAAACCGCTAATGTATGAAATATGTTTTCAAATATGGGGAGGGTTGTAATGAAAAAAATCATGTTGTGCTGCGCCGCAGGGATGTCCACCAGCATGCTGGTACAGAAAATGCGCGCTGAAGCAGCAAAGCGTTCGCTGGAAGTTGAAATCGACGCCGTTCCAGTGTCAGAAATTGAAAGCCACCTGAACCTAGCTGATGTGGTGTTACTTGGCCCGCAAGTGCAGTACGAACTACAGCATCTGACCGAACTTGCCACCCCGCGCGGCTTGCCTGTTGCGGTTATCGATATGATGGATTACGGCACCATGCGCGGCGATCGCGTACTGGATAAAGCCATCGCCCTTATGGCTTAACGCCCGGAGAACAGCATGAAAATTACCGTTGTTGGTGGGGGAAGCAGTTACACCCCGGAATTGATTGAAGGATTGATTGTCCGCCACGCTTCACTGCCAATAACGGAGCTGGCGCTGGTTGATGTGGAAGCGGGCCGTCAGAAAGTCGATATTATTGCCGCACTCGCCCGCCGCATGCTCGACCGAAACGGACTGGAAACCGTGAAAGTCTCGGTGCATTTCGATGCCGACGACGCCATTAAAGGCTCAAGTTTTGTCTTAACGCAGCTGCGCGTGGGGCAACTTCCTGCCCGCGCCGCCGACGAGCGCCTCGGTTTAAGCCACAAACTACTGGGCCAGGAAACGACCGGCGTAGGTGGCTTTGCCAAAGCACTGCGCACTATTCCGGTGATGCTCGATATTGCCCGTCGTGTGGAACGTCTCGCGCCAGACGCCTGGATTATCAACTTCACCAATCCGGCAGGCATCGTGACGGAAGCGGTATCGCGCAACAGCAAAGCAAAAATCATCGGCCTGTGTAACGTGCCGGTGACGATGCATCACATGATTGCCGACATGCTGAAACTGCCGCACGATGCCGTAAAACTGCGCTTTGCGGGCCTTAATCATATGGTTTGGGTGCACAACGTTTTGGCTGACGGGCGCGATGCCACGGACGAGGTAATCGAAATGTTGTGCGATGGCGAGCAGCTTTCCATGAACAACATTAAAGCGATACCGTGGCCTGCCGATATGCTGCGCGCACTGCGTGCCATTCCCTGCCCTTATCACCGCTACTTCTGGCAAACGCGCACCATGCTTGAAGATGAGTTGTCTGACGCCGCAACCAAAGGCACCCGTGCCGAGCAGGTCATGAAGGTTGAAGCGTCATTATTCAAACTGTACGCCGACCCGAATCTTGATAAAAAACCGAAAGAACTCAGCCAGCGTGGCGGTTCGTTCTATTCCGAAGTTGCGGTGCAATTGATTGACGCGCTGCATAACAATCTCGGCGTTGAGATGGTCGTCAATACTGCCAACAACGGCGCGATTCAGGGCTTGCCTGACGATGCGGTGATTGAAACCAATTGCTTGATTGACGCACTGGGCGCGCATCCATTGGCGTTTGGCAAACTGCCACCGCTGATGAATGGCCTGACACAGCAGGTTAAAGATTTTGAACGCCTGACCATTGAAGCCGCCGTGCATGGAGATAAGCAACAAGCGTTACTGGCGTTGGTCGCAAATCCGCTGGTAGCCGATGTGAATCTGGCTTCAGCATTAGTAGAAGAAGTCCTGAGCATCAACAAAGCGTGGTTACCGCAGTTTAACGGTTAACCCGGTGTTGTCGGATGTCGCGACGCTAATCCGACCTACTGCCAGCATGGGGAGGTGGATTAGCTCAGGCGATAACCACCAATATTCATCAACCAAAAAAATAACAATAATACCCGGTCGGCCGTACCGCATCCGGGCAGGGGGTGTCTGTGTCTATGAACAAATCGATTATTGAAAAATATGTGCTGCCGACCGCGCTAAAAATTGCCGGACAAAAACACGTGCTCTCGGTGCGTGACGGTATCATCCTTAATATGCCATTTATGCTGATTGGCTCGTTTTTCCTGATTTTTGCTTACATGCCAATACCGGGTTATGCGCAAATGATGAGCGAGCTTTTCGGCCCGACCTGGCAGGAAAAAGTGCTCTATCCGGTTAAGGCGACTTACGACATCATGGCGATAATCTCCGCTTTTGGTATCGCTTATCGCCTGGC
>DASXXQ010000294.1:0-2438 GCA_036502985.1 Buttiauxella sp. | reverse complement strand
CACTGGTTTTTGAAAACCCGGGTTCGGCCGATGTATTACATATGCATGAGGCGGCCGATCCTGTTCCGTCTTCAGGAGAATTACTGGTTGCGGTCACCGCAGCCGGGCTAAATTTTGCTGACATTTACCGCCGTCAGGGCCGTTATCCGCTGGCAGGAACCTCGCCGTATATCGCAGGTTATGAAGGGGCTGGCCGGGTCATTGCTGTGGGTGAAAATGTGACCGGCTGGAAAACTGGCGATCGCGTTGGTTTTGCCGATGTCCCGCTGGCGCACGCCAGCCATATCCGGTTGCCGGTCGACCACGCAATCCGCTTACCGGAATGGCTGTCTGAAACTGATGCCGCCGCAGTTTTGCTGCAAGGCCTGACTGCCGATTATCTGCTTCACGATGTGCTGCCTTTACGTGCCGGAATGCACGTCGCAGTACTGGCTGCCGCGGGTGGCGTCGGGCGTTTATTGCTTCAGATGCTAAAACATCAGGACATCCACGCCTTTGCTGTTGCATCGAGCCTGGAAAAGCAGAAATCTTGTCTGGAGCTTGGCGCTGATGCTGCTGCAAATTATGACACCTGGCCTGAGCAGGTACGTTTGTGGCAGAGCGCAGGTTGCGATGTGGTATTCGACTCCGTGGGAACAACGCTAACCCAAAGTCTGGATTCCCTAAAAGACGGCGGCCGTGTAGTGCTGTTCGGTATGTCCGGCGGAGCGCTTGCTGAATTCGACCCAACCCGCCTCCAGCTCAATTCTCACGGCATTCTGGGCGCCGATCTCTGGACGTACCTGACCTCCGCCAAAGAGCGCCAGTGCCGCGCAGACCGGCTTTTTGCCCTGATTAAAGAAGGCAGCGTAGTTCTTCCGCCAGTTACTCAGTTTGCATTATCATCCGGCGCAGATGCGCACCGACTGCTGGAAACCCGAAGCTTCAGCGGTAAGATTGTGTTGGTGCCATAGGGGAAATTGTTTAGCGGATTTTTGAACCCTGCAGGATTCGAATACAACCGTTATAACCCTTGTTATTACAGTATTTTTCTCTGTTCGAAAATTGACCTGCTCCCCGTTGATTAATACACCCCGATATTAGTAATGTCTTCATAAGCCACATGAGGACATCCCCATGAAGAAGCGTTTTTCCGACGAACAGATCATCAGTATCCTCCGCGAAGCTGAAGCAGGGGTTTCTGCCCGTGAACTCTGCCGCAAGCACGCCATTTCCGACGCCACCTTTTATACCTGGCGTAAGAAGTATGGCGGTATGGAGGTGCCCGAGGTTAAGCGCCTGAAGTCGCTTGAGGAAGAGAACGCCAGACTCAAGAAGCTGCTTGCCGAAGCCATGCTGGATAAGGAGGCACTTCAGGTGGCTCTGGGGCGAAAGTACTGACGACAGACCAGAAGCGGGAAGCCGTTGAGTTTATGTGTGATGCGACCGGTCTGTCGCAACGTCCTGCCTGCACGCTTACAGGTTTGCCCCTGTCGATCTGCCGCTATGAGGCTCAGCGTCCGGCGGCTGATACGCATTTATCAGAGCGCATCACTGAGCTGGCACTGGAGCGCAGGCGTTTTGGCTACCGCCGCATCTGGCAGTTACTGCGCCGTGAAGGCCTTCATGTTAATCACAAGCGCGTGTACCGCCTTTATCATCTGAGAGGGCGGGGCGTAAAACGCAGACGACGTCGTAAAGGGTTGGCAATAGAACGTCTGCCGCTGCTCCGCCCGGCGGCGCCCAACCTGACCTGGTCGATGGATTTTGTCATGGACGCGCTCGCCACCGGTCGCAGGCTCAAATGCCTGACCTGTGTGGACGACTTCACGAAGGAGTGCCTGACAATTACCATCGCATTCGGGATTTCAGGCGTTCAGGTCACGCGTATTCTGGACAGCATTGCACTGTTTCGGGGCTATCCGGCGACGATAAGAACTGACCAGGGGCCGGAGTTCACCTGCCGCGCACTGGATCAATGGGCTTTTGAGCATGGTGTTGAGCTGCGCTTAATCCAGCCGGGAAAGCCAACGCAGAACGGATTTATTGAGAGCTTTAACGGACGATTTCGCGATGAATGTCTGAATGAGCACTGGTTCAGCGATATCGTTCACGCCAGGAAAGTCATTAATGACTGGTGGCAGGATTATAACGAGTGTCGTCCACATTCAGCACTGAGTTATCAGACGCCATCAGAGTTTGCAGCACGGTGGCGGAATGGAAAAAGTTAAGGTAAACAAACCGACATTACTAACTGATGGTTGTATCTAATACTGGGGGCAGGTCACCATGGTCATGGGTGGCTAACTCCCTATTTATGTTCTCATAATGTTTTTCTAGAATGCGTAACGAAGCGAAACTGAGCCAAATATTAACAGTCCCGCTTGAACGGTTTGTTATACATATTCTTAATACACATAGTCGAAGTCAGGTTCAGTGAACAACTTGTCCTTTAATTC
>DASXXQ010000293.1:0-4487 GCA_036502985.1 Buttiauxella sp. | reverse complement strand
GTGAATGGTGAAGTAGTCCACGCCTTGCTCGGCTTGTTCCAGCAGCGTGTCGCGGAACATTTCCCATGTCAGGTCTTCAGCAATACCGTTTACTTTCTCAAGCGCCTGGTAAATAGGTACTGTGCCGATTGGCACTGGGCTATTACGCAAAATCCATTCACGTGTTTCGTGAATATAGCGGCCTGTTGAAAGGTCCATAACCGTGTCCGCACCCCAACGGGTTGACCAGACCAGTTTTTCCACTTCTTCTTCGATTGATGACGTAACTGCCGAGTTGCCGATATTAGCGTTTACTTTCACCAGGAAGTTGCGCCCGATAATCATCGGTTCAGATTCAGGGTGGTTGATGTTGGCGGGGATAATGGCCCGTCCTGCTGCGACTTCTTCGCGCACGAATTCAGGGGTAATGTTTTCCGGCAGACGTGCGCCAAAACCCTGGCCTGGATGCTGGTGGCGTAATACTTCATCACGGATCCGCTCGCGGCCCATGTTTTCACGTATCGCAATGAATTCCATTTCCGGCGTTACGATCCCTTGGCGAGCGTAATGCAGCTGCGTGACATATTTTCCGGCTTTGGCGCGCATTGGCGTGAGTTGTGTTTCAAAGCGCAACTCGTCCAGGCCGTCATCGGCAAGGCGTTCTTTGGTATAGGCAGAGCTGCGGTCAGTCAGTATTTCGCAGTCATCTCGCTCGGCAATCCAGTTGGCACGCAGCGGCGAAAGTCCGCGCAGCACATCGATGCTGATAGCAGGATCGCCGTAGGCACCCGACGTGTCATAAACGGGAATCGCATCGTTGGGCGTGAACTGTGGGTTTTCTTTATTGCCGCCGGTTGCCGTCGGGCTCAATTGAATTTCACGCATAGGTACGCGGATATCATCGCGGGAACCGGTGAGGTAAATACGTTGCGAATTGGGGAAAGCGGTTCCTTCCAGCGTATTGATAAAATGCTGGGCGGCTGTGCGCTGTTCGCGGCGGTTTAGTTTTTTTTCAATGATAGACATAGCTCATTCCAGTGGTTTTCAGGAGTGGCTTGTCAGAACAACGGAGGAGTAATGAATATGGGACGCCCGCGCACGGGTTGAGCCCAAAAGCAGAATTACTCTTGTTCCCTTCGCAGGTATTAGCCTGATCAGGTTCCGCGGATCCCGAATTAACGGTCTCAGCCGGTGCTTACGCACTCGGCACTCCGACAAGAAGAAACCCGTATTGCTACGGGTCGGTATGTAAACTACTCGTTAACAGGGCAGAACTCAAGCCGGGCGTGCAAGGTTGCCGGTATCGTTAGCACTGTCATTTAAATCGTGGTCGTACGCCAACAGAATGAGCTTATCTTCCAGCGAAAAGCGTGATTCCAGTGCTTCTCCGATGCCGGACAAGGCTTTCTGGAATTCGATGTAGTTATCATGATCGATAGCGCTTTCAAGATGCGAATCATAGAAATCCATGATCTGCTGGGTATTGGCTTCAAGCTGCGGGTAGAGATGAGTTGCAGCTAAAAGTGGGCTACTGCCTTCCATTTCGCTGATAATGCGTTCATAAATATTAAAATGCCCGGCAGAAAGATAATCTACCAGGTTGTGGCAGAAGGTATCCAGAGCCTTTTCATCGAGCGCAGTATGGGAATCCTTGTTAGGCTTGATCCCAACCATATTGTAATAAGCCACCAATAAATGTTTGCGGGCATGAAGCCATTGGTCGATTAACTCATTACTACCACCAACGCGCTCAGTCAGATTTTCTAACTGGTTAAGCATGATTGACTCCGTGAGTAAAAGATGTAACGCAAACTAACCCATAATTGTTACGACCATTTGTTTATACCAGCGAACTCGGGGATGTGCACCAGGTTATGGAACGTGTAATTCAAAAGTTAGATCAGGGCTGGTTTATCGTCAGCCATGAACAAAAACTGTGGTTGCCGAAAGGTGAGCTACCTCACGGAGCGGCGCAAGATTTTCAGTTAGATGGCGCTGTGGGGATCCATATCGGCGAGTGGGATAATGAACCCGTATGGCTGGTGCGGCAAAATCGCCGGACTGATATGGGCTCGGTACGCCAGGTCATCGACCAAGATGCAGGGTTGTTTCAGCTTGCTGGTCGTGGTGTGCAATTGGCAGAGTTCTATCGCTCGCACAAATTCTGCGGATACTGTGGCCATGAAATGCACGTCAGCAAAACCGAATGGGCGATGCTGTGCAACCATTGTCGTGAGCGCTACTACCCGCAAATCTCGCCGTGCATTATTGTGGCTATTCGCCGCGACGACCATATCTTGCTTGCCCAACACACACGCCATCGCAACGGGATATACACGGTGCTGGCGGGGTTTGTTGAAGTGGGGGAAACCCTGGAACAAGCTGTCGCGCGTGAAGTGATGGAAGAAAGCAGCATCCGCGTGAAGAACCTGCGCTATGTCACTTCGCAGCCGTGGCCGTTCCCGCAATCACTGATGACCGCGTTTATGGCGGAATATCACAGCGGTGAGATTGAAATCGACCCGAAAGAGTTGCTGGATGCAGGCTGGTATCGGTACGATCAATTACCGTTATTGCCGCCACCGGGTACGGTGGCACGCCGCCTGATTGAAGACACCGTTGCTCTGTGTCGGGCAGAGTACGAATGACGTGGTAAACTGGCGGAATGTGTTAAGAGTTCCAGCCAAAGGAAATGCAAAATGACTGAACTGAAAAACGATCGTTACCTGCGGGCATTACAACGCCAGCCTGTAGATACCACGCCAGTATGGATGATGAGGCAGGCAGGTCGTTACTTGCCAGAATACAAAGCCACTCGTACCCAGGCCGGTGATTTTATGTCGCTGTGCAAAAACGCTGAGTTAGCTTGCGAAGTGACTCTGCAACCGCTGCGTCGCTACCCGCTGGATGCAGCGATCCTTTTCTCTGACATCCTTACTGTGCCAGATGCGATGGGACTGGGTCTCTATTTTGAAGCAGGTGAAGGCCCGCGTTTTAGCTCGCCAATCACCAGCCGTGCTGATGTCGAAAAACTGCCGATTCCTGACCCGGAAGATGAACTGGGTTACGTAATGAATGCAGTGCGTACGATTCGCAAAAATCTTGCAGGCCAGGTGCCGCTGATTGGCTTCTCCGGCAGTCCATGGACGCTGGCGACGTATATGGTTGAAGGCGGTAGCAGCAAAGCCTTTACCGTAATCAAAAAGATGATGTATGCCGACCCGCAAGCGTTACATCTTCTGCTCGATAAGCTGGCACAAAGCGTCACGCTGTACCTGAATGCGCAGATCAAAGCGGGCGCACAGTCGGTTATGATTTTCGATACCTGGGGCGGTGTGCTTACAGGCCGTGACTATCAACAGTTCTCGCTCTATTACATGCACAAAATTATCGATGGCCTCCTGCGTGAAAACGAAGGCCGCCGTGTGCCAGTGACTATGTTTACCAAAGGTGGCGGCCAGTGGCTGGAAGCGATGGCTGAAACAGGCTGTGATGCGCTTGGTTTAGACTGGACAACGGATATTGCCGACGCTCGCCGTCGTGTAGGCCATAAAGTTGCGTTGCAGGGCAATATGGACCCTTCCATGCTTTATGCACAGCCTGCGCGAATCGAAGAAGAAGTCGCAACGATTCTGGCAGGATTTGGTAAAGGTGAAGGTCACGTCTTTAACCTGGGCCACGGCATTCACCAGGATGTTCCACCAGAGCACGCTGGTGCGTTTGTTGAAGCGGTACACCGCCTGTCTGTGCCGTATCACCAGTAAAAATCAGGAGGGGGAATGGATCTCGCAAGCCTTCGTAAACAACAGATCGAGCTCGCTTCACAAGTGATCCGTGAGGATCGCTTTGAGCAAGATCCTCCCCGGTTAATCGCTGGGGCTGATGTTGGGTTTGAGCAGGGCGGTGAGGTAACGCGAGCCGCTATTGTGCTGCTGAAATTTCCTTCCCTCGAACTGGTTGAATATCGGGTTGCGCGTGTCACCACTATCATGCCTTATATCCCCGGATTCCTTTCTTTTCGCGAATATCCCGCGTTACTCGCAGCCTGGGAAATGCTGACGCAAAAACCTGACCTGTTGTTTGTCGATGGCCATGGTATTTCGCATCCCCGGCGCTTAGGTGTTGCCAGTCATTTTGGCCTGCTGGTGGACGTGCCGACGATTGGCGTTGCCAAGAAACGTTTATGTGGGAAGTTTGAGCCGTTGTCCGAAGAACCTGGTGCTTGCCAGTTGCTGACTGACAAAGGCGAAGCGCTTGCCTGGGTGCTTCGCAGTAAAAAGCGCTGCAATCCCTTGTTCGTCTCAACGGGTCATCGTGTAAACCTGGATACGGCATTGTTATGGGTGAATCGTTGTCTGGTAGGTTATCGATTACCAGAGCCCACTCGCTGGGCAGATGCGGTGGCCTCCGGTCGTCCAGCATTCACGCGGTGGCAAGCAATTCAAGGGTGTTTAGGGTAAACTGCCGCTAATATTCCGTCTTTGAGACATCGTTATGTTACAGAACCC
>DASXXQ010000292.1:0-2284 GCA_036502985.1 Buttiauxella sp. | reverse complement strand
GTGAACTGCAAATTCATACCGGCAGTGATATGCGCGGCCTTAAAGCGCCTGAGCGTTTTTATCTTCCCAGCCAGTTTTCGGCGCTGGCAGAACAGGCCAAATATGCAGATCAGATTCAGCTACAGCAAATGAAAAAGTGAGCGTCATAAGTAATCGTTATTGGACGAGTAATCTGTTTTTCGCTTTGATGTTAACAATATGTTATCGATAATCTAATCAGATAGTTGGAAATTGAACATGTTTACTATCAAAGTTGACGATCTTTCCCATCACGCGGTGCAGACATTAGTGGCTTACCATATTTCCGGCATGCTGGAACAATCTCCTCCAGAGAGCAGCCATGCGTTGAACGTGCAAAAACTGCGGGACCCGGCTGTAACATTCTGGTCGGCGTGGGAAGGGGAGCAATTAGCGGGAATTGGTGCGCTGAAAATTTTGGATGAAGGGCACGGTGAATTGAAATCAATGCGTACGGCGACGGCGTTTTTACGCCGTGGCGTAGCTAATCAATTTTTACTGCATATCGTGCAGGTTGCACGAGAGCGTGGCTTCCAGCGCTTGAGTTTAGAGACGGGCACTCAGCCAGGATTTGCAGCGTGCCACCAGCTATATCTCAAGCATGGCTTTGTCGATTGCGAGCCATTTGCTGATTATCAGCTCGATCCTAATAGCCGTTTTATGACGCTGACGTTGTAATAAATAAAAGTCTGAACTGTAGAAAGCAAGAAACCAGCCCTTATGCAACCGGCCACTGCTACAAGGGCATCCTCAGTTGTGACCACCTCAAAGCTACTATCACCGAGCATACTCTGCGAACCACCCAGATTAGCCCCTTCTGATTCACCGGGCAGGGATGTCCGAGAGAAATATCCTATTTTGTATGAATCCTCATAAACCCACTTGATTTACATGGTTAATCAACGGAGCATCACAGGCTACTGATTTTATTCAGGATTGAACCGATGGATGCCGTCTGCTCCTATACCCTTACGATCAATGACAGTTCGGTAGTACCCGATGTACTGCGATTTCGCGGCACTGAAACGCTGAGCAAACCTTTCTCCTGGCGCATCGAGTTCACTACGCCACAGCGGATCTCCCCGGAACAGGCACTGATGAAGTACGCCAGTTTCTCCATGAGAGATAATAAAGTGGTGCACGGTATCATTACTCGTCTGGAGTGGCTTTCTACCAACGCCGACGAGTCACATTACGCCGTTACTCTCGAGTCCCGTCTGGCTCTTCTGTCCCGCTCCCGGCGTTGTGCTGTGTACCAGAATCTTTCTGTACCAGAAGTGGTGGAGCAGGTTTTACGCTCGCAGGGTCTGGAAGGGGCTGACTTTGAGTTTCGCCTGTCGCGCCAGTACCCGGCTCGTGAGGTCATTACCCAATGGCGGGAAACCGACCTGGAAATCATTCAGCGGCTTCTTTCCGAAGTGGGTATCTGGTTCCGTCAGGAAATGAACGACGTCACGGAGCTGGACTTGACAATCTTCGGTGACAGCCAGCTTCACTATATTTTTAACAGCCAGTTGCCGTATCACGAACCTTCTGGTTTGTATGATGGTGCTGAATTGTGTTGCTGGGGTGTGCGCATCTGGCACCATGCCGTGACGGGCATGGTCAGTACCCGTGATTATAATCCTCACTCCTCAGAGCCGATGGATACCGCCGTTTCTGTTCGCTCGCCAGTGGTCACCACGGGTGAGCATTACCGTTACGCTGAGCCGTACCGTGAGGTCGGGGACGATACTGACCCGGAGCCTGCCACCGAAAGCGGTGCCTTTTATGCCCGCATTCATCATGAGCGTGAGCTGAATAAATCGGCAAGGGTGCATCTATTCAGCAATGCCGCCTGGTTGAGCCCAGGAAGAGTGATTGACCCCGAAGGCGTTAACCTGAGAGACCTGGACGGCGGTGTCATTATCACTTTCACCTCTTACATTGGTTCCCGCGACTCACGGCTGCACGTCTCGGTATGGGGTATGCCGTACCGTGAGGAATATTGCTTCCGCCCGGCTGAAATACCGCGCCCGGAAATTCACGGAACTCTGCCGGGACGTGTGGAGAGTCGCACCCCGCATGACCTGTACGCTCATCTGGATGAATCTGGCCGCTACCGGGTGCGAATGGACTTTGACCGTGATGACTGTGAGCCAGGATTTGCGTATCCGTGGCTGCGTATGGCGAAACCGTATTCCGGTGAAACGTACGGCTGGCACACGCCGCTGACTGACGGCACAGAAGTCGCGGTTGCCTACAGTAACGGCGATATCGACCTGCC
>DASXXQ010000291.1:0-28331 GCA_036502985.1 Buttiauxella sp. | reverse complement strand
GCTTCACCCGGTACCCAGACCGTAGATTCCAGCAGTACGCGGAAGAATGCAGGACGATGGGCGGGCTCAGTTGCCGCCTGCTCAAGCAGGGTTTCAAGTTCGTTTTTTGCTTCAGACATTGTGGTTCCAGGGAAAAACATAATTTGTAGGGTGGATTAACAAAGTGTCATCCACCATTTACTTGAAAAGTGGCGGATGGCGCAAGCTTATCCGCCCTACAAAAGTCGTGTTACTTACTCACCAACAGATTCGCAATGGCACGCACGCCAATGCCTGTTGCGCCCGCAGACCATTGCTCAACCGCACCTTTACGATACGTTGCAGAACAGTCAATGTGCAGCCAACCCTGATGATAATTTTCCACAAAGTGGGACAGGAAGCCTGCCGCCGTGCTCGCACCCGCCGGGAAGGAAGCATTAGAAGTATTGTTCAGCTCAGCAAAGTTCGATGGCAACTGGTTGCGATGGAACTCGGCTAGCGGCAAGCGCCAGAACGGTTCGTTTTCTGCCGCGGCACTCGCCATCAAACGGTTAACCAGTTCATCGTCAAAGCTGAACAGCGCGTGGTAATCGTTACCCAATGCGGTTTTTGCAGCACCGGTTAAGGTTGCACAGTCGATGATAAGCTCTGGCTTTTGCGCGCAAGCGTCAATCAGGCCATCAGCCAAAACCAGACGGCCTTCTGCATCGGTATTCATGACTTCAACGGTTTTGCCATTGCGATATTTGATGATATCGCCCAGTTTAAAGGCGTTGCCGCTGACCAGGTTGTCCGCGCAGCACAGGAACAACTTCACGCGTTTATCCAGACCGCGGGCGATAGCAAATGCCAGCGCACCGGTAATGGTTGCAGCGCCACCCATGTCGGACTTCATCGAGTCCATGAATGCGCTTTGTTTCATGCTGTAGCCGCCGGAGTCAAAGGTGATACCTTTACCGACCAGGCACGCATAAACCGGTGCATCCGGATTACCCGTTGGGTTGTAATCGAGAGCCAGCAATACGGGTGAGCGCTCAGAGCCACGGCCAACTGTATGGAGACCCATATAGTTCTGCTCGCGCAGGTCTTCACCTTTGGTGATGCGGTATGAAACGTTATCGCACGCGACATCACACAGCAGATCAATTGCACGAGAAGCGAGCTGTTCAGGGCCTAGCTCTTCTGCAGGAGTGTTGATGGTGTGGCGTACCCAGTCGATGATTTTCAGGCGGTTATTCAGTTCTTTTTGCTCTGCTTCTCCCAGCTGCGCCCAGTCGACCTTACGCGTGCCTTTTGGTGCGCGATAACCCAGCCAGAATGCCCAGCTTTTCTCAACATCCCAACCCTCACCGGCCAGTTGAACGTGTTTCAGACCCTGCCCGTCAATTTTACGTGCAGCACGCTGAATCAGGCCGAGGTCGTCTTTGCCTGTCAAATGCAGGGTAATGCCTTCATCGTTAATGCTATAAGCGGCTTTTTCACCCCAACGCGCATCGGCAGGCGCAGTGGAAAGCGTAATTTTCATGGCTTCTGTCATTTTATTTTCCTTTATCCAGCACATGTAAAAAAGGCTGCCTGAGGCAGCCTCTTTCTAACTATTCTGCTTCATCTAACCAGACTAACAGAATCGCTTCCAGAATTTTTTCATTGGATGCGTTTGGCTCATCGTCAAACTCTTCCAGATCGCAAACCCATTGGTGTAGATCGGTAAAACGCACCGTTTTAGGATCAAGATCCGGGCGGCTGTCATACAGAGCTTCACCAATTTCGCGGCTATCGGTCCATTTCAGTCCCATGAGCAGCTCCTGTTAGTGTTCGCGCGCGTGGTTGATGGTGTAACGTGGCATCTCAACAACCAGGTCTTCATCAGTAACACGTGCCTGACAGCTTAAACGGCTTTCTGGCTCCAGGCCCCAGGCTTTGTCCAGCATGTCGTCTTCGTCTTCCGTGCTTTCAGCAAGAGAGTCGAAACCTTCACGCACAACACAGTGGCAAGTGGTGCAAGCACAGGATTTTTCACAGGCGTGTTCAATCTCGATACCGTTGCGCAGAGCAACATCAAGAATGGTTTCACCGACATTCGCTTCCAAAACTGCGCCATCTGGACACAAATCCTGATGAGGCAGAAAAACAATCTTTGGCATGTTAAACCTCGTCCACGGAGTGGCCTTTCAGCGCCTTACGGATTGATTCATCCATACGACGTGCGGCAAATTCCTGGGTTTGTTTGTCTACGTTTTTAATGGCTTGTTCAATAGCATCAGTGTCATCGCCCTTAGCGGCAACGCTTAACGCTACCATTGCAGAGTCGATTTCTGCACGCTCAGCTTTGCTTAACAGCGCAGCATCCGCGCTCAATGCACCTTGCAGGCTTTCCAGCACGCGAGCCGCATCAACTTTTTGCTCTGCAAGCATGCGTGCTTTCACATCATGCTCGGCATAACTCATGGAATCCTGAATCATCGAGGCAATTTCGCCGTCGCTCAGGCCATAAGAAGGTTTCACCTGAATGGACGCTTCCACTCCGGTAGATTTTTCCATCGCCGTCACGCTCAGCAGGCCGTCAGCATCCACCTGGAAGGTGACACGAATATGCGCCCCGCCCGCAGGCATTGCGGGAATACCGCGCAGCGAAAAGCGAGCCAGTGAACGACAATCTTGTACCAGTTCGCGCTCACCCTGCATGACATGAATCGCCATCGCAGTTTGCCCGTCTTTAAAGGTCGTGAAGTCCTGCGCACGTGCGACCGGAATTGTGGTGTTACGTGGAATGACTTTTTCGACCAGGCCGCCCATGGTTTCAAGGCCAAGCGACAGCGGGATAACATCCAGCAACAGCATTTCGCTATCCGGCTTGTTACCCACCAGAATATCGGCCTGAATCGCCGCACCAATAGCGACAACTTTATCCGGGTCGATGGTTGTCAGAGGCGTGCGGCCAAAGAATTCGCCAACACGTTCCCGAACGAGTGGAACGCGTGTTGAACCGCCAACCATGACGACTTCCAACACTTCATCGGCTTCCACTGCGGCATCTTTCAATGCGCGACGGCAAGCGAGCAACGTGCGTTTAACCAGAGCGGCAATCAGTTCGTTGAACTGTTCACGCGTCACCGAACCTTTCCAGCCCGCGACGTCTACGCTTGCGGTTTCCGCATCGCTCAGGGCGATTTTCGCAGCAATTGCAGCGTCGAGTAACTGACGTTGAATGCGATCATCACTGCGATCGGCAACGCCTGCTTGCTCACGCAGCCAGTCAGCCAGCAGATGGTCGAAGTCATCGCCGCCCAGCGCGGAATCACCACCCGTTGCCAGGACTTCAAATACGCCACGGCTTAAACGCAGGATAGAAATATCGAAAGTGCCGCCGCCTAAATCATATACGGCAATAACGCCTTCTTTGCCGGAATCCAGACCGTAAGCAATTGCCGCAGCAGTAGGTTCGTTGAGCAAACGCAGAACATGCAGGCCAGCAAGACGCGCAGCGTCTTTGGTACCCTGACGTTGTGCATCATCAAAATAAGCAGGAACGGTAATCACCACGCCATCAAGTTCGCCTTCCAGCGCTTCGGTAGCGCGAGCGGAAAGTGCTTTCAGGATGTCGGATGAAATACGAATAGGGTTCAGCAGCCCCGCCGGCGTATCGATCATCGGCAGGCCATTTTCACTCGCTTTGAGTGAGTAAGGCAGATGCGGGTAGCGTGTCTGGATATCAGCAAGCGAACGGCCCATCAGACGTTTTACAGAACTGATGGTGTTTGCAGGGTCGAGTGCGGCTTGCGCACGCGCATCCCAGCCCACATTGAGGCCTTGTTGCTGATAATGCACCACAGAAGGTAATAGATGACGCCCTTCATGGTCGGGCAGCGTTTCGGCTTGCCCACTACGAACTGTTGCAACCAGTGAATTGGTAGTGCCTAAATCGATACCCGCAGCAAGTTTACGCTGATGCGGTGCCGCACTCAGGCCCGGTTCACTAATTTGTAATAACGCCATATTGAGCTTCCAGTTAAAAATCGAGCAGCTTTTCTTCGAGTTGTTCTATTTGGCTGCGCAGTTTATCGAGAAAACGCAGTTTACGCACAGTATCTGCCGCCTGCGTCCAGTCCTGATTATCCAGTTGCTGCACCATCAAAGCCATGCGGGTTTTCACCATCGCATTAACTCTGGTACTAAAAGATTCCAGGCGGTCGCTATCTTTGCTGTGCTCGATGTTATCAAGCTCTTCGCGAAGTTCGAGTTGCTCCATCAAAAACGCGGTGTCGCGCACGGTATGCTGTTCATTTGCCAGATCAAAACCGTTGAGGGAGAGAATGTACTCGGCGCGCGGCAGCGGATGTCGCAGCGTAAGCCACGCCTGGTTGATGGTCGCAGATTGTTGGACCGCAAGCAGTTGTTCCGCCTGAGGGCGATTAGTGTATTTATCAGGGTGGAACTGGCGTTGCAGCTCCTGGTAACGGGTAGCCAACAGCTCAGTGTTGAGGGCGAAGCCTACCGGTAACCCAAAGAGGGTGAAGTAATCCATAACAGACTCGGGGTTAACGTAGTAAAGCGTATCCCCCGCCCAATGTTGAACTATGCGGGGGATTAGCGAGTATCAGACGTGGAAGCTTTCACCGCAGCCACACTCATCTTTCACGTTCGGGTTAGTAAATTTAAACCCTTCGTTAAGACCTTCTTTGACGAAGTCGAGCTCAGTGCCGTCTAAAAATTGCAGGCTTTTACCATCGACGACCACTTTCACGCCTTTGTCTTCGAACACGGTGTCTTCCGCCATCGGTTCATCAACAAATTCCAGAACATAAGCCATACCAGAGCAGCCTGAAGTGCGAACGCCTAACCGCAAACCAAAGCCTTTTCCACGATTGTTCAGGAAAGCATTCACGCGTGCGGCAGCACTGTCGCTAAGGGTAATCGACATACAACAACCTCAACTCATTCAACTCGACAAAAATTATTTAGCTTCACGCTTACTTTTGTAATCTGCAATTGCCGCTTTGATAGCGTCTTCTGCAAGGATTGAGCAGTGGATCTTCACCGGTGGCAGTTCGAGTTCTTCTGCAATATCGGTGTTTTTGATGGCCTGCGCTTCATCCAGAGATTTACCTTTAACCCACTCGGTTACCAGCGAGCTGGAAGCAATGGCAGAGCCACAGCCGTAGGTTTTGAAGCGTGCGTCTTCAATAATACCTTCATTGTTGACTTTAATCTGCAACTTCATGACGTCGCCACAAGCTGGTGCACCCACCATGCCGGAGCCAACGCTGTCATCGCTGTTATCGAAAGAGCCAACGTTGCGTGGGTTTTCGTAGTGATCGATTACTTTTTCGCTATAAGCCATTTTTAATTCTCCTGAATCCGATATCGACGTCCGTAAAGAACGATTAGTGATGAGCCCATTCGATGGAATTAATATCCACACCCTGCTTGAACATATCCCACAGAGGAGAAAGCTCGCGCAGACGGCCAATGGATTTACGTACCAGTTCGATGGTGTAGTCGATCTCTTCTTCAGTAGTAAAACGACCCAAAGAGAAACGGATAGAGCTGTGAGCCAGTTCGTCAGTCATGCCCAGTGCGCGTAGCACGTAGGATGGCTCGAGACTTGCTGAAGTACAGGCAGAACCAGAAGAAACTGCGAGGTCTTTAAGCGCCATGATCAGGGACTCGCCTTCAACGTAGTTAAAGCTCACGTTCAGGATAGTAGGAACCCCATTTTCCAGGTCGCCGTTCAGATACACTTCTTCCATATCTTTCACGCCGTTCCACAGACGGTTACGCAGCGCACGCAGACGGGACATTTCTGTTTCCATCTCTTCTTTCGCGATACGGTAAGCTTCGCCCATGCCAGCAATCTGGTGAACAGGCAGAGTACCAGAACGCATGCCGCGCTCATGACCGCCACCGTGTATCTGAGCTTCGATACGGATACGTGGTTTACGACGAACATACAGTGCGCCGATCCCTTTCGGGCCATAGATTTTGTGACCGGAGAAGGACATCAGGTCAACTTTGAGGGTGCTCAGGTCAATAGGCAGTTTGCCTACGCTTTGAGTCGCATCAACGTGATAGATAATGCCACGCGCACGGCACATTTCACCGATTGCCGCGATATCTTGCACCACGCCGATTTCATTGTTCACATGCATGATAGAAACCAGAATGGTGTCGTCACGCATTGCCGCTTCCAGCACGTTCAGGTCAACGATACCGTTGCTCTGAGGCGCCAGATAAGTCACTTCAAAACCTTCACGCTCAAGCTGGCGACAAGTGTCCAACACAGCTTTGTGTTCGGTTTTTACGGTGATGATGTGCTTGCCTTTCTTCTGATAGAAGTTAGCCGCACCTTTGATAGCGAGGTTATCAGATTCAGTTGCACCGGAGGTAAAGACGATTTCACGCGGGTCTGCACCAACCAGTTCAGCGATTTGGTTACGGGCGATATCTACAGCTTCTTCCGCCTGCCAACCGAAACGGTGTGAACGAGAAGCCGGGTTACCGAAGGTTCCGTCCATAGTCAAAAACTGCATCATTTTCTGCGCAACACGCGGGTCAACCGGCGTAGTCGCAGAGTAATCGAGATAAATCGGTAATTTCATTGCTCTTTAAGCTCCGTACATCACTTCAATACGCAGAACCAGGCCTAACCCCCTTCCATTCTTGAAACAACATCAGCGTTGGCTGCGCTCACTCACCCGAATCACTTACCTGGTAAGCTCATCGGGATTCATTCCCTTGCCGCCTTGATGTCATTCCAATTATTTCGGGTATCACCGCTTTTTAATAAAAGCGACTGGCTTCCAAACCTGATTCTAAAATTCGTTATATTCTGCTTATGCGCGCAGTTTGACGTCGATCGCGTCTTGAGAGCGCGTACTGCGATGGTTTTCATTGTGCTGACGACCGGAGACGTCCAACACTTCCTGGTTATTCACCAGTTCACCCAAGGTGATGTTATTTAAAAAACCAGTCAGACGGTCACTCAGGTCGCGCCACAGCGCGTGAGTCAGGCACTTATCACCGCCCTGACAACCACCTTTACCCTGGCAACGCGTCGCATCAACAGATTCATCTACAGCGCTAATGACTTCGCCAACTGCGATGCTGTTTGCTTCTTTGCCGAGCAGATAACCACCGCCAGGACCGCGAACGCTGGCGACGAGGCCATTTTTACGCAGACGGGAGAATAACTGCTCCAGGTAGGAGAGAGAGATTCCCTGACGTTCAGAAATATCAGCCAACGGTACTGGACCTGATTCGGAGTTCAACGCAACGTCAAGCATTGCGGTCACGGCATAACGTCCTTTCGATGTCAGTCTCATGTCTTACTTAACCTCAAATCGCCCCTCGAACCGGGGGTTTTTTATAAATGTGATTGTCACATAGCAGGTCGCAAGTCTGACATTCCCGAGTAAATTGGTCAACTATTTAACCTAGTAATTTACTCAAGTATTATTTGCCTGATTTTTTCTCGTTATCAATAGAAGAAAGCATGCCGCGCAGGATGTTAAGTTCCTGAGTTTCCGGGCGTGCGCGAGTATATAAGCGGCGTAATTTGCTCATAATCTGGCCCGGATGGCTGGCGCGAATAAAACCAGTTTTCAGCAATACTTGTTCCAGATGACCGTAAAAACGCTCGAGATCGTCAGCCGATGGATACTGTGTCTGGTCTTCTACAACGACGGCTTCTTTGCCTTCTTCTTGCGTTGCAAGCCAGGCAATGCGCACTTCATATGCGAGGATTTGCACCGCCATCGCGAGGTTCAGCGAGCTGTACTCAGGATTTGCCTGAATAGCCACGTGATAATGGCATTTCTGTAATTCGTCGTTGGTTAAACCGACACGTTCGCGGCCAAATACAATCGCAACGGGCGCATCTTGCGCTTCAGAAATAGCTTTTAAACCACATTCACGTGGATCAAGCATTGGCCATGGGAGCGTACGAGAACGGGCGCTGGTGCCAACCACCAGGCTGCATCCTGCCAACGCTTCATCAAGCGTATCGACAATTTTCGCATCACCTATGACGTCACTGGCACCCGCGGCGAGCGCGATAGCCTGAGAGTCAGGTTTCACCAGTGGATTAACCAGCCACAGATTTGTCAGCCCCATGGTTTTCATCGCACGGGCTACTGAGCCCATGTTGCCGGTATGGGAGGTTTCGACCAGCACTATACGTACGTTTTGCAGCATTCTTGACTCATAGCCTGAAAAGATTATCGCGATATCCTATCATAACCTTGGGACATATTCCGAACGCTCTGCTATACTCCGCCGCGTTTTCCCGTTCTTTAACATCCAGAGAGAGACCGATGCATCCGATGCTCAACATCGCCGTGCGAGCTGCGCGCAAGGCGGGCAATTTAATTGCCAAAAACTACGAAACTCCTGACGCTGTAGAAGCGAGCCAAAAAGGGAGTAACGATTTTGTGACTAACGTAGATAGAGACGCCGAGCGTCTGATTATCGAAGTTATCCGCAAATCCTACCCGCAACACACCATTATCGCTGAAGAATCAGGCGAACTGGCGGGTACCGAGCAGGATGTGCAATGGGTTATCGATCCTCTGGATGGCACTTCCAACTTCATCAAACGTTTGCCGCACTTCGCGGTATCTATCGCTGTTCGTGTTAAAGGCCGCACTGAAGTTGCTGTGGTTTATGACCCAATGCGTAACGAATTGTTCACTGCTGTTCGCGGTCAAGGCGCACAGTTGAACGGTTACCGTCTGCGCGGCAGCAACGCACGTGACCTCGATGGCACCATTCTGGCTACCGGCTTCCCGTTCAAACTGAAGCAACACGCCACGCCTTATATCAACATCGTCGCTAAACTGTTCACTCAGTGTGCAGACTTCCGTCGTACCGGCTCAGCAGCACTGGATCTGGCTTACGTTGCGGCAGGTCGTGTTGATGGTTTCTTTGAGATTGGCCTGAAGCCTTGGGATTTTGCAGCGGGCGAGTTGCTGGCACGCGAATCCGGCAGCCTGGTCTGTGATTTCACCGGCGGCCACAACTACCTGACCAGCGGCAACATCGTTGCAGGTAACCCACGCGTAGTTAAAGCAATGCTGGCAACGATGCGTGACGAACTGAGCGAAGCGCTGAAACGTTAATCTCAGATAATGCCTTCCCTTTTGGGGAAGGCATTAAACATTTAAAAAGGCCTTATCCCGCGCATCACCGGTTGAGCACTCAGCCACATCACCACTGCCGCTAGAACTAAAACGCCCCCACCCGCAAACGCCAATGTCGCCCAGGCAACCTGACGCCATAATACCGGTGCTTTATTGCCACTCATTCGTACCGCCAGGGTACGAAAACCATGTACCAAAAAAGCCAGGCCCGAAATAGTGATGGATGTCCCCGCAGCCATTGTCAAAGCCGACAACATTCCCCAGCTGTATACCCCAATGACTTTACTAAACAGCAACACCATGATTGCCCCAGAACACGGACGCATGCCCATGGACAGTACAATCATCGCCCGCGCACGCCAGTCTTCTCCCGCTTCAAGCTGCTTTTCCGTGGGCAGATGTTGATGGCCACAGCCACAATTTTCGTGGTGTTCATGATGTGGTTTGAACGCGGTAAAACGCTTAGGTTTGCGCAGGACGCGTTGTAAATTTCGCACAGCGCGGGCACACAGCATCAACCCTAAAATGCCCACCAGCAAATAGCTGCCTTTTTCCAGCCAGAAACTGCTCAAATGCAACTGCCGCGAAGGCAGTGCCAGAATACCCAACACAACGGTGACCAGACCAATAGCCACCAGGCCTTGCAGCAGTGAAGCGGCAAAAGTCAGCTTGAGGCTGCTTTTTAAACGTGAAGGATGAGTCGCAAGCCAGGTTGTGATAACGACTTTGCCATGTCCCGGCCCTAACGCGTGAAGTACACCGTAAATAAAGCTAAAAGACAGCAACGACCAGCCCGCACGCGCTGGGTTTTCGGCAACCTCACGCAACAATGCACTCATTTGCTGGTTAATCGACTTCTGCCACATAGCACTGTTGAGAATAATTTGCGGCCAGTAATGCCACAGGCTGTAGAGGGCAACGCCACTGGCTATAAAGAAGAGTGCTAACGGCCATAAATGCACCCAACGCCGTGAATGGAGTTTGGATGAAGGAATTACTGACATTGCAGCGTAACCTGTTGAGCAAACTGCTTACCCAGTTCCATGTCCTCGGGTGGTGCATCGGCTTTATCCAGTGATAAGGCAAATGCCTGCATGTCTTCTGTCGGCTGCGGTGTTTTGACCGAGATTTTGCATTGTTCCGCTAATGCTTTTGGTAATTTAGCATCACCAGAATGGTCGTAACTCATATCGACAAAGTAGGTC
Organism: Buttiauxella sp.; assembly: GCA_036502985.1. Taxonomy (GTDB): domain Bacteria; phylum Pseudomonadota; class Gammaproteobacteria; order Enterobacterales; family Enterobacteriaceae; genus Buttiauxella. The sequence goes on along the minus strand of DASXXQ010000291.1, from coordinate 18,010 downwards.
GGGTCGAATGTTGCGAATTGATAGGTTTGGCCTTTTAGCGGCTGCGGATGCGCAAGCGGTAAAACAAAGGTCAACACGGCCTGGTGCCCGACTCGCGCAAGGCCGTACTGCGGTGGCAAATTGTTAAACGTCACCTTTTCGCCGTTATGCCAAAATTCGGTGAAGTAATGTTGCCCCAGCACATTGGCCATGACTTCAGCGGCCAACTTCTTCCAGACTGGTGAGTCAGGCTTAGCATTACCCGCGTCATACAGTAGATCTGCTGAAGTAATTTCATCCATCGTCCACTGCATTTTCAGACCAGTCAACTGGTCGTTCTCAGCCACCACCGTCGTCACAAGGGTAATAAAGCTGTGCGGATGAGCCAAAACCGCTGGGCTAAAAAGCGCGGTCCCTACGGCGAAAAACATCATTCTGTTACACATTTTCCTGCTCTTTATTCTCTTAAGCTTAAAATTCTGTGAGCCAGTCAAAATTACGTAATTAAAAAGCTCAAATGTGGCGCTCTACGACAAAAGGTTTAGCTATTCTTAGCATTAATAAATTTTGACTTGGTTATGCGGATGATGACACTGCTCTCCCCCACACCATCTGTACTCTCCAGTCCGCAGCGTCGCTGCCACCTGCTTTTGTTGCTTTACTTACCGGGCCAAACTGTCACTCCAGAGATCCTCGCCAGGCTCAACGGGGTCGATGACACCAAAGCCCTGCAAGATATAGCCGACACAGGCGATGAAATCCAGCGCTATCACAGGCTGAGGCTTATCACACAACAGGATGGCAGCTACCGGATTGAGGGCACGCCACTGGATCGCCGACTGTGCTTATTGCACTGGTTACGCCGCGCATTGCGCCTTTGCCCGCACTTTGTGCAGCAGCATTTTACGCCAACACTTAAAACCCAACTTAAACAACAAGGGATCCTGACTGCGTTGTATGACGAGAAGAATTTGCAGGCGCTGATAAGCCTCTGTGCTCGTCGTTTGCAACGGCAGTTTGATAGCCGCGACGTGCAGTTTCTGACGCTGTTTTTGCAATATTGTTTGCATCAGCATCACGCGGGGATTACCCCGGAATTTACTGAACAGCAACGCGCATGGACTCAAATGCGCCCGGAGTTTCTGGCAGCGCTAGAGATTGCCCGCCACTGGAAGCGGCGCGTAATGCAATCGGCCAATGAAGACGAGCAGTTATTCCTGGCACTGTTATTCCAGCTACTGCGTATGCCCGACCCCATTAACGATAATCATCCGCAGGATTTACGCCTACGGTCAGCCATTTGCGGGATGATTGCGCGTTTTCGCGAACAGGCGGGAATGTCTTTTAGCGACGAACAAGGTCTGAGCGATCAGCTTTATATTCATCTCGCCCAGGCACTTGACCGCTGCCAGTTCGGCATCGGAATTGATAACAGCCTGCCGGAAGAAATCACGCGTCTGTATCCGCGCCTGATGCGCACCACACGCGATGTGTTCAGCGAATTTGAAAACCATTTTGAGATGCGTTTTTCTGATGAGGAAGTGGGTCTGGTCGCGGTTATCTTTGGTGCATGGTTAATGCAGGAAAATGACCTGCACGAGAAGCAGGTTTTACTGCTCACCGGCAACAATATGGAGCTTGAGCAAAATATTGAACAGCAGTTACGCGAGCTCACGCTACTGCCGCTCAATATTAAGCACCTGACGATTCATAGCTATCAAAAAGAGGGCGCGCCGAAAGAAGTGGTGTTGGTGATAACGCCCTACTCCACCACGTTACCGCTTTACTCTCCGCCGCTGATTCACGTTACGCTACCGCTGGGCGATCACCAGCAGCAGCAGATTCGTAAAATTATTGAGTGTTAACCTAACTGCATCAAGTATGACGGGTATAAGCAACCGGGCGTGGGCGGATAAATAATGCAGGCACCGCCACCAGAGCCATTATCCAGAACACCCCACCTTGCATATGCTGGTACAGGTAGCCGGAGAACATGGTCATAATGGCAATACCACCGCCCATTGCCACCGCTGAATACACCGCCTGCAAACGGATAACTTCGTTACCTTCACGGGCAGAGATATAACGCATTGCCGCCAGATGACAAACGGTGAAACTGCCACAATGCAGGATTTGTGCTGCAATCAACCACGGCAAGTCGGTAGTCCAGGCCATCAGGCTCCAGCGCAAAATCCCCGTTACGCCAGAAAGCAGCAGTAAATCGCGAGCGCTCCAGTTGCGGAACAGTTTGTTGCTCAAGGCAAAAATCACAATTTCCGCAACAACACCCAGCGACCAGAGATACCCGACAACCGAAGCGGAATATCCCGCACCCTGCCAGTAAATGGCGCTAAATCCGTAGTAAGCCGCATGCGCGCCTTGCAATAACGTCACGCATGCAAGGAAGCGCCAGGAACCAAGCACCAGTTTCTTCCACGCCGGCCAACCCGCACCTTCGCTATGTCGGGCTTCACCTTGCGGCATTACCGATGGGCGCAGCATCATGCCGATTAACATCGATGCGACGCCAATACTTAGCAGCACCAGAATCGCCTGATAGCTATACATGCTAACCAGCTTACCGGTCATTGCCGAACCAATGACAAATGCCAGCGAACCCCACAGACGCACACGCCCATAGTCCATGGTGATTTGTCGCTGCCAGGTTCCAGCCAGCGCATCGGTAAGCGGTACTAATGGTGAGAAGAACAAGTTAAAGCCAACCATCACAACCAACAGCCAGGTCGCGGTTTGGCCGAACCAGAAGGCAACGGCGAAAAGCAAAGTAAGTAAAGCGAGCAGACGGAGCGCAAAGACAAGTCGGGAAGGATCGGTAACACGAGGGGCCAGAAGCAAACTACCGAGGAAACGAGCAATTAACCCCGCCCCCAGCAACAACCCGATGGTTTCAGGAGGCAAACCGACACCGGCAAGCCAGACACTCCAGAAAGGCAGAAAAATCCCGTAGCTAAAGAAGTAGGTAAAATAACTGAGCGCCAGCCAGCGCGTTGAATGCAAAACCATGATCCCTCCCGTTTTGGAGGCGTTAGTGTGTCCGAGCGTTGGCTGGCTTGCAAGCTTTCATTAACAGACTAATAACACGTAATAATTACACGGTTAAACCATTCATCTGGCTAACTTTAATGACCATTTTCATCTGTGTTGAATCCCCTTCGCCCAGTAAAACAAGCCCCGGTTGTCCGGCCATATTATGGGCATTGACGGGGTGGCTTTGCGGCTCAAGGCAAATGAACGGCTCACCCGCCATACGAAACACCATCAAATATGGCGTGGCACAATTAAGTTCTACGCGCATTCCGTCGGTTTCAATTCGCGCCACACCATTCCAACCGGAATAGCCGACATTCAACCACTGATTATCCGGTGATTTCGCATGAATAAAATTGGTTTGCGCCGTTAGCTCACCACACCACTCTTTCGGCAAATGGTTGGCACCTTCAGGCCAGAATCCTGTCGCACCAAACTGCACGAGCGTAGAAGGCGTGAGATGGAAAAAGGGATGGAAACCCACCCCATATACCATCGGTTTGCTTGCCTGATGAGTCAGTTCTAGCTCAGAGATAAAACACTGCTCTGCTAACCGGTAAGTCAATCGCGCCTGATAATCAAACCCACAGCGATGCTTGCTCTCAAGCGTGAGTACAATTTGCTGCGCATCGTGCGTTTCCACCTGCCAGGTTTTCAGCCAGCCGTCACCGTGCAAAAAGAATTGTTCGTCGACCGGGCTGCCTGGCAATGTGATGGTTTCGCCATGCAGTGGAAAAGCATTTCCGGCGACACGGTTTGCCAGGGGCAGCATGGGGAACAGCGCTTTTTCACCCGCATAAAGTACCGGTTTATTATTAACAAGCGAGTCCAGACTGAGAACTGCCGCCCCTTGCGGAGCGACGGTTAAACGCAGATGGTTATTTTCGAGTATCAAATTTTGCATGCTAGTGAGCGGCTCTTTCAGCGCGTGCTTTCGCAGCACCGCCATGTTGCTCCGCCATGCGTTTTTCCAGCGCTTCCAGGCTCACGCCTTTAGTTTCCGGAACATAACGACGTACATACACAAAGCCCGCCGCACAAATCACACCGTAAAGCAGGAAGCTACCCGCAGCACCCAGGCCTGCGTTTAACAATGGGAAGGTGTATGTCAGCAAGAAGCAGGCAATCCACAACGCCAGAGTCCCCATCGACATCGCAAGGCCACGCACTCGGTTAGGGAAAATTTCTGAAAGCAGAACCCAGGTAACCGGTGCCAGCGTCAGTGCATAAATAGCAATCGCCGCCAGAACCAGAATTAACACCGGCAGACCCATAATGCCCAAGCCGTATGCCGCGCCGATTAATGCGTAGATGATGGTTAAGCCCGCCGCGCCAAACAGCATCAGTTTACGACGGCCAATTTTATCGACCAGCGGCAGCGCTGCCAGCGTGAAGATTAAGTTGATCAAACCCGTGGCCACAATGGACTTCAACGTACTGTTGATATCAAACCCGGCGGAGGCAAAAATCTCCTGCGCATAGTTGAATATCACGTTAATTCCGCACCATTGTTGGAACACCGCCAGCACCATACCAATAATAATGATTGGCTTAACCTGCGGCTGCCACAACGCACTCCAGGTCACTTTTTGTGTGTCATTGTTCAACGTTTGCAGAATGTCATTCATCGTGTCATCGGCATACTTCTGGTTACCAATGCGCTTTAACATCTGGTGAGCACGTTCATTCTTACCTGCACGCGCAAGCCAGCGTGGAGATTCTGGAACAAAGAACATCAACACTAAAAACGCCAGAGCAGGAACCAGTTCCGCGCCAAACATCCAACGCCAACCTACTTGCCCGTTCCAGCTTTCAGTGATTTGTTGCATGCTTGCGGCAGCACCCACCGGTTCGGCAATCATCAGGTTGATAAGCTGTGCCGCCAACACACCAATCACAATAGTGAGCTGGTTGATGGCAACAAATTTACCGCGTTTTTCCGCAGGGCTCACTTCCGCGATATACATCGGGCTTAGCGCCGATGCCAGGCCAATCCCCACGCCGCCTACGATGCGGAAAACCACAAACATATCGAAGTTGCTGGCCATCGCCGTCCCCCATGCGGAAGCGGTGAACAATATCGCCGACATGATAAGCGGTATTTTTCGTCCGAATTTGTCCGCACACCAGCCGGAAATCAAGGCACCAAAAACGCAGCCGACCAGGGCTGAGCTCATCGCCCAACCGGATTGCGCGGGATCGGTAATCGAAAAATAGGCTTCATAGAACGGTTTCGCGCCACCAATAACTACCCAGTCATAACCAAACAGCAAACCTCCGCAGGCGGCCACCAGACAAATAGTCCAGACATACCCCATACGTAATTGTGTCTGCGCAGTGTTCATTTTGATTCCTCATTTCTACTTGTAGAGATACAGAGGGGCGGGTGTGCAATTTTCAATTTACCACCCGCCGTTTATTGTTATTTCACCGCTCAGGCAAAGATGCCGCGCTGCATTGCCAACTGCAACAGATGCGCTTTGTCGTGAGCAGGGTTTTGTGTCAATAAGGCGTTGAGTGCGGCTTCAAACTCGGGATATTCCCCCAACCCCAGGTGCCCAATGGCGGCAACAAACAGGCAGTGCTGTTGATGCGCGGATTGACGATTGGCATCCAACGCCACCAGATCCGGCAGAGAGACGGCAAAGAAATCAGGTTCGGACAGGTCGTTGAAGTGCTCGTCAGCCCAGGTAATAAAGCGGCGGAATTGCTGCTGTGCTTGAGCTTTTTCGCCAGTACGCGCTAACGCCATTGCCTGGTAAAACAGGTAATCAACCGGTTGGTCGTTGTAGTAACGTCCGGCTTCTATCGTGGAGCCGCCTTCCAGTGCGCGTTCGAAGTACTGCCGTGCACGTTCAGGCTGTTGCTGATGTTGAGCGCACCAGCCGAGCAAATACCAGATATCGTTATCACTCTGGCCGACTAAGCGCCCTTCACCGAGGTTTTCAGGGTAGTTCAGTGCCTGCTGGAGCAGCTCTTCCGCCTTGCCAAACTGTTTATCAGCAATGCAGTCCAGCGCCCGGCGTTGCAGGTTAATCAGATACTGCCCGGTAACTTTACCTTCACCGCCTTCCCATGGATGAAACTTACGTTGCGCCAGCACCTGTGCGGCGGCTTCTGTATCACCATGAATGTTCCACAAACTCAGTAATTCAGCCGTGAGATCGTCACGTTTAAGCACGACGTCACGGCGAGCAGCAAGGTGCGCTAACCGCTGCACGGTGGAACGAGCATTAAGTTTTTGCAGGAAATCGAGTTCAAACAGGAAGCGAGCGTTGTCCGGCTCAAGTTCAACCGCGCGTTGCAGGTAGTGTTCTGCAAGCTGGGCATCATTTTTTTTGTTCCAGGCATGGATCCCCAGAACGCGCTGCACCGCACCAAATTCAGGAAGCTGCTCTGCGGTAAATTGCCAGCATGAAACCGCTTCGTTGTAGCGGCGTTTGCTGTACCAGAAACAACCCAGCAGGTACTGAGCAAAACCATCAAGTGGCAGGTTTTGCAGCATTTGCACTTCATCAAGCGTGTTCGGGAAGCGGACTTTGCGGGCAAAATTCTCCTGCGCCTGCTGTACAAAATCCTGCTGCAGAACGCGGTCAGTTTCCAGCGCCGCTTGCCACAAAAGCGGCATCGCTTCTTGTGATTTCAGAACGCTTAGCATCTCTTTCGCTGCAGATTCACAGCCGAGGCTCACCAGCCATCCCGCCAACACACTGGCATTCACGCCGCGCTGCCCGGTAACGCGTAACAGTTCAGCTCGGTCAGTCTCATTCTGCGTAATGGCCCAGCGGGCGTAGTGCAGAACGTAGCTCAGCGGGTAGTCTTCTAGCTGTTGCGCGATCCACAGAAGTGCCTTTTGCGACGCTCCCGTTTTATGCACAACCAGCGCTTTTAGTCCCATCGCCAGGTTATTGCTGGCGTTGAATTTCAGGCTTTGGTTCACAAACGCCAGTGCCTGGGCTGCATCACCTTTGCGTAATGCCAGGCGTGCCAGTGCGTAGAATGCAGCGTCACGGCAGTTACCGCTCCAGCTCGCTTTGAAGTAATCATCAAACGCACTATCGAAGTCGCCCTGCTTTTCTTTTGCCGCACCGCGCAACATGCTGGCATCGCCGTTTTGCGGGTTCTTATTCAGACGATGGGCCCGTTTCAGCGCAGCATCAGCATGCTTTTGGGCTAACACCCAGTTGCCACGGTTAAATTCAAGCTGGCCGAGGGCCACATTACAGCGGTAATCTTGCGGGTCTAAATCCAGCGCACGCTGGTAGTAATCAAAGGCCGAGCGGCTGGCATGCAGATATTGCTCAAGATGTTGTCCGATAAAATAAAGCTCATCGCAATTCACGATTTCCTGCGGTTTGCCAGGCACACTTGCAGGCTGCGGCAAAGGCAAATCTGCCGGGATATGTTCGCAGTAGCTGAGAATAATATTGCCCTGAGCATCACGCAGATTCAGCGTTAGCCGCAGCGGCCAGGTGTCCTTGAGCGTCTCCTGCCACGCCTGCGCCGGTTGCAACGAAAGCGCTGATTGCCAGAGTGTGTTCCCGTCGGTTTCAATCTCGAGAGTGGTTTCAGAAAGCGGTGCGATGGCGTACACGCCAAGGTGCAATTCACCGTTATGACGCTCCAGCTTCATCGCTGCCTGGGTGTTGGCGTTTTGCAACGTGCCAAGCTGGCTGTACGGCAGGAAGTTCTGCGCGAAGACTTTCTCTTCGTAAGGTGCAATCCAGGTAAAATCGGGCTGATTATCGGTAAATACACCGGTCATGAGTTCGATATACGGGCCATTTTCATCAGTCAGATTTCGGTCCCATGCCAGGCCGAAATCGCAATTTCCCCACGTCCACTGCTTCTTACCTGGGGAAACGTGGTGGTCCGCAATGTGCAGTAAACCACCCTGCTCACCGTGATGGTAAGCACCGACAAAATCGTAGTCCGATTTATCCGCCATATACGAGGTTGGCACCGGGATGTTTTTGTAGCGCGAGATGTCGACGCCTGCGGAGTAATCGACTTTGTAGTAGGTTCCGTGGGCAATCGGGAAGGCTGATACATCGCGTTTACCATGGTCGAATACTGCCGTGACATCTGGCGGGAATACGCTTTGGTGCTCATCCCCTCCTTTCACCGCCGGATTCGCCCACCACAGGAAGTGGCGTGGTGTGGCGTTGCCGTTGAACACTTTACCGGTGATTTCGATCAGGGCTTTTTCCGGATACAGCGTAAAGCCGGTCATGACCTGCAAGCCACGCATCGGCTCAACTTCACCCAGCCATACCGTCTGCGCGCCGCTTTCATGTTTCTGGAAAGTCACATCGACTGGCATAAACGTGGTTGGGCGATGATGCTGGGGCCAGTTAAATTCGATACCGCCAGAAATCCACGGCCCCACTAACCCTACCAGCGCCGGTTTCACAACTTCGTTGTAGTAAACGAAATCACGATCCATCACTTTGTCATACGCACGATGAATGCGACCACCCAATTCAGGGAGCAACATTACGCGAATAAAATCATTTTCAATCCACACCGCGTTGTACTCGCGCATCTCACGCTGGCCGGTGAGCGTGTCAATTACGCCGTATGGATAAACAGCGCCAGAAGACCCCTGATAAACACGGTTTTCCAGAAACATCGGGTTCGGATCTTCCGCACCGGTAGTCCAGGTGGGTAAAGTAATCGTCTCTTGCCAAACGTTAACGGCTCCGTACATTTCGCTTCTCCAGTAAACAAACAACAGTGAAATACGTTATGTTTGCAGTGTAGAGAACTCATTAAGGCTTAGATCGCTTAATGCTCACACAATAAAGTTAACGGAGTTTAGTGAAATGTATGAGTCAGGACTGAATAACCAACGGGTGCGGCAACTCAATCGTCAGACGATCATGAAGCTGGTGTGGCAGCATAAGCGGCTAAGCAAATCGCAGTTCTCTCAATACACTGGCCTTTCTATTCCAGCGGTTAGCAAGATCCTCGACGAGTTAGTCAACGATGGAAAACTCAGCCATTCCAGCGAAAACCTCAGTAGCCGGGGCATTAACAGCGGCAGTTATCAAATTCCACCAGACGGTGATTTTATTCTCTGTATGAATGTCACCCCCACCAGCATTGAAAGCCAACTTTGTGACGCACAACTTTCTCCCCTGGGGGAATTTGAACGTATTCAGGTGAATGCTTCCACGCCGCAGATTTTGCTGACGGCGATTGAAAATATCTGGCGCAACCAGTGCAAAATCAGGTCGAAAAAGACGATCAATTTGGCGTTGGGCATACACGGGCAAGTCGACCCCATCACAGGCGTGTCGCAAACTATGCCGCAGGCCCCGTGGCGCGAGCCGATAGAAATCAAATATCTGCTGGAAGAAAAACTCGGCGTAACGGTAAGAGTTGATAATGACTGCGTGATGCTGGCGCTGGCAGAAAAGTGGCAGAACCAGGCTAATCGGCATGACTTCTGCGTGATTAACGTCGACTACGGCATCGGTTCATCGTTTGTTATCAATGGGCAGATTTATCGCGGCAGCCTCTACGGTAGCGGGCAAATCGGCCACACGATAGTGAACCCGGATGGCATGGCGTGCGATTGCGGAAGGTACGGTTGCCTCGAAACGGTCGCCTCACTTTCAGCGCTTAAAAAACAAGCGCGTATCTGGCTTAAATCCCAGCCGGACTCACCGAAACTGAACCCCGACTCAGTAACGTCCACACAACTGATCAACGCCTGGCATGAAGGCGACGAACACGTTCACCGCTGGGTAGATAACGCGGCAAACGCCATCGGCCTGAGCCTGTATAATTTCCTTAATATCCTGAATATCAACCAGATTTGGTTTTACGGCAGAAGCTGCGGGTTTGGCGACAGCTGGCTGGCGACGATCAATCGGCAGATAGGTTTTAACCCCTTCGATCACGGGGACTCGCTCAAAATGAACGCCACGCAGATTGATTTTGGACGGTTGACCCGCGCGCAGCAGGTGATGGGTATCGGCTATTTATACGTCGAGGAAGCGCTGGCTGGCTAAGCGGGAAATTTAATTAAGCTGCTGTTTATGGCGCGGTTTGTGGTTGTGTATTACGGTTAATTTGAACCTCCTCACAAATTGAGACCGATATGAACACATTACGCTATTTCGATTTTGGCCAGTCACGCCCGCTGATGCTGCTCATTGCCCGAATAGCACTCGTGCTGCTGTTTATTATTTTTGGCTATCCGAAAATGACCGGTTTTGACGGAACGGTACAGTACATGGCGACACTTGGGACACCGATGCCGTTGGTAGCTGCAATTATTGCCGTCCTGATGGAAATTGTTGCCGCCATTCTGATTGTGCTCGGTTTCTTCACTCGCCCGCTGGCCATACTGTTTATTTTCTACACCTTAGGTACCGCGGTAATCGGCCACCATTACTGGAATATGACCGGCGATGCAGTGGTGCCCAATATGATTAATTTCTATAAAAATATCAGTATTGCCGCCGCCTTTTTGCTACTGGCGATTGTCGGGCCGGGGAGTATTTCACTCGATAAACGTTGAGCTTATTTTTGCCATAAAAAAAGGCCGCTTTCGCGGCCTTTTTCATACTGAGCAGTCTTACGCGTAAACCGGCAGACGAGCACAGATATCCAGAACTTTTTGTTTGGTACGTTCGATTACCGCTTCGTCGTTGATGCTGTCCAACACATCACACATCCAGCCAGCCAGCTCGCGAACGTCTGCTTCGGTGAAGCCACGGCGAGTAACAGCAGGTGTACCGATACGGATACCGGAAGTCACAAACGGGCTCTTAGGATCGTTTGGCACGCTGTTTTTGTTCACGGTGATATTTGCACGGCCAAGAGCAGCATCAGCTTCTTTGCCCGTCAGGTTTTTATCCACCAGATCCAGCAGGAACAAATGGTTGTCTGTACCGCCAGAAACCACTTTATAACCGCGATCCAGGAATACAGAAACCATGGCTTTTGCATTCTTAGCAACTTGCTGCTGATAAGTTTTGAACTCAGGCTCCATTGCTTCTTTCAACGCAACAGCTTTACCCGCGATGACGTGCATCAATGGGCCGCCCTGCGCGCCAGGGAATACAGCGGAGTTCAGTTTCTTGTACAGCTCTTCGCTGCCGCCTTTTGCGAGGATTAAACCACCGCGCGGGCCTGCCAGCGTTTTATGCGTAGTCGTCGTAACAACGTGTGCATGTGGAACTGGGTTCGGGTATACGTCTGCTGCGATAAGACCCGCAACGTGCGCCATATCCACGAACAGGTAAGCGCCGACCATGTCTGCGATTTCACGCATTTTTGCCCAGTCAACCACACCGGAGTATGCGGAGAAGCCACCGATAATCATTTTCGGTTTGTGTTCTTTTGCTTGTTTTTCCAGGTCGGCGTAGTCGATGTGACCTGTTTCATCGATACCGTAAGGAACGATGTTGTACAGCTTACCGGAGAAGTTTACCGGGGAGCCGTGAGTCAGGTGGCCGCCATGTGCCAGGTTCATACCCAGAACGGTATCGCCTGGTTCCAGCAGAGTGGTGTAAACAGCGAAGTTAGCCTGAGAACCGGAGTGCGGCTGTACGTTGGCGTAATCCGCGCCAAACAGCTCTTTTGCACGGTCGATAGCCAGTTGCTCAACCACGTCTACATACTCGCAACCGCCGTAGTAGCGTTTGCCTGGGTAGCCTTCAGCGTACTTATTGGTTAACTGAGAACCCTGAGCCTGCATTACGCGTGGGCTGGTGTAGTTTTCGGAGGCGATCAGTTCAATGTGCTCTTCCTGACGTACTTTTTCTTGCTCCATAGCCTGCCACAGTTGGGCATCATAATCGGCAATGTTCATTTCACGTTTTAACATTCGCATCTCCAGACTCAGCTAACAGTAAAAATTCGAACAGCTTTGAGGGCTCTCTCAAACAACGGGCAACAGTGTAAACCGAATTGGTATCAGGTGATAGGTCTTGACAGAGGTTTTTACGCAAACGATTGGCTTGGCGTCCTGCAAGGGTTTGAAGGCAAAAGTCGATAGTGATTTCAACGGATATTAATTCATCACCAACATGCAGAAAATTCATGTTCTGTGAGCCACATCGATTCAGTAAGTATCCATTTACACTGTAGTGCTTTTTTTTAATCTGATTATTTTATAAGATGCATTTAAAATACAACATTAACTATACATGTCAGAAATCAGGAGCTAAACCATGCTTGATGCACAAACCATCGCCGTTGTGAAATCCACCATTCCCCTGCTTGCCGCCACGGGTCCAAAACTTACCGCACATTTTTACGATCGTATGTTCAGCCATAATCCTGAGCTGAAAGAGATCTTTAATATGAGCAACCAGCGCAATGGCGACCAGCGTGAAGCGCTGTTTAATGCCATCTGTGCCTATGCCACCAATATTGAAAATCTGACCGCACTGTTGCCTGCTGTTGAGAAAATCGCGCAGAAGCACACTAGCTTCCAGATCAAACCTGAACAGTACGATATTGTCGGCGGCCATTTGTTAGCGACGCTGGATGAGATGTTCAGCCCAGGTCAGGAAGTGCTGGATGCATGGGGTAAAGCTTACGGCGTACTAGCTGGCGTGTTTATCAATCGTGAAGCAGAAATCTACCAAACCAACGCGCTCAAAACGGGCGGTTGGGAAGGAACGCGTGCATTCCGCATTATCGCAAAAGAGCCGCAAAGCACGCTTATCACCAGCTTTGAATTTGAACCTGTGGATGGCAAACCCGTCGCCGATTATCAGCCGGGCCAATACATTGGCGTGTGGCTGAAGCCTGAAGGTTTCCCGCATCAGGAAATTCGCCAGTATTCATTGACCCGCCAGCCAAATGGCAAAAGCTATCGCATCGCGGTTAAACGCGAAGATTTAGGCCAGGTTTCAAGCTGGTTGCACAACCACGCACAGGTCGGCGATGAAGTGCATCTTGCCGCACCGGCTGGTGATTTCTTTATGGATGTTGATACTCAGACCCCGGTTACGCTGATTTCAGCGGGCGTTGGCCAGACACCTATGCTGGCAATGCTTGATACCCTGGCGAAAAATGCCCATCAGGCCCAGGTTAACTGGTTCCATGCCGCCGAACGCGGCGATGTGCATGCGTTTGCCGATGAAGTGAATCATTTGGGTGAACAGTTGCCACGCTTTGAGCGTCATGTCTGGTATCGCACACCGAGCGAAAGCTGCCGTGCGCAGGCAAAATTTGATAGCGAAGGTTTGATTGATTTGATGGCGCAGGAAAGCAAAATCAACGCGCCAGATATGCAGTTTTATCTGTGCGGCCCCGTGAACTTTATGCGTTTTGCAGCGGAACAATTAGTGAAGTTGGGCATTGAAAAGGACAGGATTCATTACGAGTGCTTTGGTCCGCATAAGGTGATGTGATCCAAAAACACGGTGGATGTTGCTTTCGCTCATCCACCCGACAACTGTTTTCCCAGGTCGGATGATCGAAAGCGACATCCGACGTTAAAAACATTAAATCGCTGCGTCGTCTTCTTCGCCGGTACGAATACGCACCACACGTGCTACGTCAAAGACAAAGATTTTACCGTCACCGATTTTGCCGGTTTGTGCGGTGCGGATGATGGTGTCCACACAGGTATCGACGATGTCGTCGGTAACCACAATTTCAATTTTTACTTTTGGCAGAAAATCCACCATGTACTCAGCGCCACGGTACAGTTCGGTGTGGCCTTTCTGACGACCGAAACCTTTCACTTCCGTTACCGTCATGCCGGTAATGCCAACTTCTGCCAGCGCTTCGCGTACGTCATCCAGTTTGAACGGTTTAATAATTGCATCAATTTTTTTCATAGTTCTCTCTATCTTTCGGCACTTCATCAATAGTTCAACCTACCACAGACTACTCTTTAAAGTCATTGGCATCGAGTTCATGCCTTGAGAGTAATTTGTAGAATTCAGTACGGTTACGCCCCGCTACGCGCGCAGCCTGAGTGACATTTCCTTTGGTCATTTGCAGCAATTTGCGCAGGTAATTCAGTTCAAATTGATTACGCGCTTCGACAAAAGTCGGCAGCGCGGTGTTTTCCCCTTCCAGTGCCTGTTGAACCAGCGCTTCGCTGATAACCGGGGCAGAAGTCAGTGCAACACACTGTTCAATGACGTTGACCAGTTGACGCACGTTGCCGGGCCAGCTTGCTGCCATCAGGCGTTTCATGGCATCTGTCGAAAAGCTGCGTACAAACGGTTTATGCCGGTCGGCTGACTGGCGTAAAAGGTGATTTGCCAGCAACGGCACATCTTCGGCACGTTCTTGTAACGCTGGGATCTTGAGGCTCACCACATTCAGGCGGTAGAACAAATCTTCACGAAATTCGCCCCGTTCCATCGCTTTCGGTAAATCACGGTGGGTCGCCGAGAGAATTCGCACGTCGATGTCGAGGTCGCGGTTGCTGCCTAACGGGCGTACTTTGCGCTCCTGCAAGACGCGCAACAGTTTGACCTGCAACGGGATTGGCATATCGCCAATCTCATCAAGGAATAATGTTCCCCCTTCAGCAGCCTGGAATAATCCTTCCCTGCTACTTACTGCACCAGTAAAAGCACCACGCGAATGGCCGAACAGTTCTGACTCCAGCAATTGTTCCGGCAGCGCGCCACAGTTAATGGCGATAAACGCTTTTTTGCTGCGTGGGCTGGCGTTGTGAATAGCTTGAGCAAGGATCTCTTTGCCGGTGCCACTTTGCCCGTGAATTAACACGCTGACATCTGATTGTGCAACCATGCGCGCTTGATCCAGCAAACGCTGCATAATCGGGCTACGCGTAACGATGGTATCGCGCCACATGTCATCACCGGCGATAACCGAATGCACCAGTGCATCGTCGATGGCTTTATAGAGCGCGTCTTTATCAACAGGCTTGGTCAGAAAACTAAATACGCCCTGCTGTGTTGCGGCAACGGCGTCTGGAATAGAGCCATGAGCGGTCAGAATGATAACCGGCATTCCCGGCTGCGCTTTCTGGATTTCCGCAAACAGCGCCATACCATCCATCTCGTCCATGCGCAGATCGCTAATCACCAGGTCGATTTTTTCTCGCGCTAATAGACGCAGACCTTCAGCTCCACTTTCAGCGGTAGTGACGGTGTAGCCTTCACTGGTCAGTCGCATCCCAAGGAGTTTAAGCAAGCCAGGATCGTCGTCAACCAGCAGTAATCTGGCAGGTTTACGCTGGGTCATGGTTTTGCCTCCGGCGCGGGTTTGGTGTTGTCCGGCAACTCGGCACTGACCGGTTTACGGCTGGAGAGCTGTCGTTCAATATCCGTGAGGTTTTCCAGTTTGCGAGTGGTCAAACTTAACTGGCTACGGAGCCGTTGTTGCTGCTCACGTAGCGTATCCAGCTCACTGTCTGAAGATTGCTGGAGTTTGCTGTAACGTGTGCGTTCATCTGAAAGCGCCAACAAAGAAGCTTGCCCATCACGCCAGACCTGGAATAACGAGCGCACTTGCGCCGGGACTTCAGCGGTCATCGCATCCAGTTTCGTCATGTAACGACGGCGTTCAGTGGGCGTAATTTTGGCATTCGACAGCAAGATGCCGCGTTTAAAGGTGTCACGCCAGCTATCAGAAGGCCAGCGACGTGCTTCTGCGCGCGCCTGAATAGGGGCTAAACGTTCGGCACAATCCATAGCCCGCAGCCAATAAAGCGGATTTTTCATGGATTCGTAATTTTGGTTTTGCCAGATATCTTCACAATCTGTCGACATATAATCAGCCAGTTGTTGTTCAGGTTCTTCTATTGGCTGTGGATGTTTAACGTTTTGGGCCACGGTGCTCTGAACGCAGCTGGCCAGCAACAACGGCAGTAACAATGCTGATATCGGGCGAAAAATAGTCGCTTTCATTATTTATTCTCGGGAAAAACAGGCAACTCAATACGGAAGCAAACATCCGCCGTTTCATCGTCAATCAGGTGCAATTCACCGTGCATTCGGCGAATACAATCCTGGGCAATACTCAGCCCCAGGCCGCTACCTTTAACTGCACCTTTACGCTGGTGACTTCCCTGATAAAAAGGTTCAAATATCATTTCTCGCTCCGCAGACGGAATAGGGTCGCCCGTGTTACCGACATCAATATGGAGCGAGTTACCCACCTGCGAGCTTCGTAGATAAATGGTACCGGATTCAGCCCCATAGTGCACCGCATTGGAATAGAGATTATCCAACACGCTCATGAGCAACATGGGTTCTGCAAGACAAGGCACCGGACTAAGATCGCATTCGGTACGCATCATTTTAGCCCGTGCTGGCAAACTGTGAGCGGCGAGAATCACATCTACTAACGGTGCCAGCTCAACTTTTTCCAACTCGACCGGGACATCGGCAAGCTTGCGGTTGTAATCCAATAATTGTTCAATCAATTTTTGTAAGTGACGGCTACTGTTATCAAGGATTTCCACCACTTCTTTTTGGTCATTTGTCAGCGGCCCGGCGACCTGATCGGCTAGCAGTTCAGTGCCTTCGCGCATACTTGCAAGCGGGGTTTTTAATTCGTGGGAGATATGGCGTAAAAACTCATGACGCTGGGATTCAAGCCAGGAGAGGCGCTCGCTTAGCCAGACAATCCGCTGCCCTATCGATCGCAATTCTCGCGGCCCTTTAAACAGTACTGTATTGCCCAGCGAGTGCCCCTCGCCGAGCAAGTTGATCATACGTTCGATGCCTTTTACCGGGCCGATAATCATGCGGGTGAAGATAATCACAAGTGTGACGCTCAGCAGGAATAATACCAATGCCTGCCAGCCGAAGAACTGCCCACGCTCGGCAATTTCCTGCTGAAGTTGTTGGCCTCGGGAAAACACCACCGCACGTGTCGCCTGCACCATTTCAGCATTTGCTCTGGCGAACGTTTCAAGATGTGCCGCAGAGGCCGTATCTGGCCCGCTATTTTTGCATTGTATCCGGGCAAGGTCATTTAGCGACTGGCGTAAGGCTTGATAAAGATGATTGTCGGGCAAAACGCCCGCGTGAGCCTCGAGCATCTGAGCGTAGCGTTTACGCTGCCCCTGATAAACCGTCTCAAGTGTTGCATCATCCAGCACACAGTACTGGCGATAACTGCGTTCCATTTCCAGCGCCACGTTAGTCATGGCTTCACTGCGGCGCGCATCGACAAGCGTCGTGCGGTTAGTCAACGCGGCCTGATCGCTAAGCGCATTAAGGCTTTGCCAGGCTTGCCATGCCAGAACCAACAGGGGAACCAACACCAGCAAAAAGGCCATCATGACAAGCTGGCGTAAGGATCGTGGGAAAAAATGCCACTGGTTCAATAGCTTCATCTCATTTATTGCCTGTATGACATGATGCTAGCGGGGATCGGCGGGAGTTTAAAGTCTGGAAGCTCAGAAACAACAAAGGCAGAGAATATTCTCTGCCTTTGTTCTGGAATCAGGCGGTGCCTTACTCAACGTTTCGCCCGGAGCATGATAAAGCAGTACGAGACTGACAATAATCAAAAGGTGGACGGCAGGCACCTGGTGTGCGTCATTCGAAGTTTATGTAGCACAACCCTTTCGGGGGCTGACATAGGATGGTGAATGAGCCACTGCGCAGTATTATGCATTATGTGTGCCACTCCTACCAATAATAATTTACATAATTGTTTCTATTATGTTTATTTCTACTATTGTTCTTCCAACACGCTATTCACTTTTCACCCAAAGTGTCGCCTATTGGCAACATGATGCGGAGGTGAATTTTAATTCATTAAAATTCAAATAGTTAAATGTCTCTAATTTGAGACAGCCCAAAATGAGTAATGTCGGGAATTGGTGACAAAAAAATCCCTGCCGAGGCAGGGATTCTGTATGGGCTTAACCGAATTGCTTACGCGCATTCCGGAAGATACGCATCCATGGGCTATCCTCGCCCCACTCCTCCGGGTGCCAGGAATTGCTGACGGTGCGGAACACACGCTCCGGGTGCGGCATCATAATCGTAACGCGCCCACTTTCATTGGTTAC
>DASXXQ010000290.1:0-8217 GCA_036502985.1 Buttiauxella sp. | reverse complement strand
TACACCGGTTGAAGTTCGTATCGGTTCTCTGGATATCAGCAAAAACCTGCTGTTGTGGGTTAACGATGCGTTGATGGCCATCTTCTTCCTGATGATTGGCCTTGAAGTTAAACGCGAAATGGTCAGCGGTTCGCTTGCCAGCATGCGCCAGGCGTCGTTCCCGGTGATTGCTGCATTGGGCGGCATGGTTATCCCTGCGGCGATTTATCTGCTGTTCAACTTCCAGGACCCAATTACTCGTGAAGGTTGGGCGATTCCTGCTGCAACAGATATCGCCTTCGCACTGGGTATTTTGGCATTACTGGGTAACCGCGTGCCGGTAGCGCTCAAAGTGTTCCTGATGGCGCTGGCCATTATTGACGACCTGGGCGCGATTGTTATCATCGCCTTGTTCTACACCAACGATCTTTCAATACTCTCGCTGGTAGTCGCGGCGGCCGCTATCGCAGTACTGGCTCTGTTGAATATTTGCAACGTTCGCCGTACGGGCTTGTATATTTTGGTCGGGGTCGTGCTATGGACGGCGGTGTTGAAGTCGGGTGTTCACGCAACGCTTGCCGGGGTAATCATCGGTTTCCTTATCCCGTTAAAAGAGCAAAATGGTCGTTCCCCAGCAAAAGAGCTGGAGCATGTTCTCCATCCTTGGGTCGCGTTCTTGATTCTGCCATTGTTTGCATTTGCCAATGCGGGTGTATCGTTAAGCGGTGTGACCTTTGCTGGGTTAACCTCGCTGTTACCGATGGGAATTATGGCGGGTCTGTTTATCGGCAAGCCACTGGGTATTAGCCTGTTTTGCTGGGCGGCGCTAAAGCTGAAACTGGCGACCTTGCCAGAAGGAACGACCTGCAAGGAAATCATGGCAGTAGGCGTGCTGTGTGGGATTGGCTTCACGATGTCGATTTTCATCGCGTCACTGGCGTTTGACGGCGCTGACCCAGCACTGATTACCTGGGCGAAATTAGGCATTTTATTAGGATCACTGCTCTCAGCGGTTGTGGGTTATTGCATGCTGAGAAGCCGTTTCAGTACGCAGTTACAGCATCATTAATTTTTCCACTAACGGCTCCTCAGGGGGCCGTTAGCCAATGGATTGTTTATCAGGGAGCGAATAACGCATGTCACATATCAATTACAACCATCTCTACTATTTCTGGCATGTCTGCAAAGAAGGTTCCGTGGTAGGTGCCGCCGAAGCACTTTATTTAACGCCCCAGACCATTACCGGCCAGATCAAAGCATTAGAAGAACGGCTGCAAGGTAAGCTGTTTCGCCGTCAGGGGCGTGGTTTGGTACCGTCTGAATTGGGCCAGCTCGTTTTCCGCTATGCGGACCGCATGTTTACGCTAAGCCAGGAGATGCTGGATATTGTGAACTATCGCAAAGAGTCCAGCCTGTTGTTTGATGTGGGTATTGCAGATGCCTTGTCAAAACGCCTGGTAAGCGGCGTGCTGGACGCGGCAGTTGTCGAAGACGAACAGATTCATCTGCGCTGTTTTGAATCGACTCACGAAATGCTGCTGGAGCAGTTGAGTCAACACAAGCTGGATATGATCATCTCTGATTGCCCCATTGACTCGACCCAGCAAGAAGGGTTGTTCTCGGTGAAAATCGGCGAGTGCGGTATTAGTTTCTGGAGCCAGAATCCGATTCCTGATCTTCCTTTCCCTGCATGTCTTGAAACCCGACGCTTATTGATTCCGGGCCGCCGTTCTATGTTAGGGCGTAAGATCCTGAACTGGATTAATGGGCAAGGGCTTAACGTTGAGATTCTTGGTGAGTTCGATGATGCGGCTTTGATGAAAGCCTTTGGTGCTGCACACAATGCAATTTTTGTCGCGCCGACATTGTACGGTCAGGATATCTACAACGATGAGAATATTGTTGAGATCGGGCGAGTTGAGAATGTGATGGAAGAGTATCACGCGATATTTGCTGAACGTATGATTCAACATCCGGCAGTGCAGCGCGTATGTAACCGGGATTATTCGGCTCTGTTTAAATAAGCCTGATAAGAACATCAAATTTTAGATATAAAAAAACCGGCATAAGCCGGTTTTTTTCAAGCTACCAACGAAAAGGCGATTAAGCCAGTTTGTTGATTTGCGCTACAAGGTTAGCCTTATGACGCGCAGCTTTGTTTTTGTGGATCAGACCTTTGCTAGCCTGACGATCCACGATTGGTTGCATTTCGTTAAATGCTTTCTGTGCAGCAGCTTTGTCGCCAGTTTCAATCGCTGCGTATACTTTCTTAATGAAAGTACGCATCATAGAGCGACGGCTTGCGTTGTGCTTACGAGCCTTTTCAGACTGTACAGCACGTTTCTTAGCTGATTTGATATTAGCCAAGGTCCAACTCCCAAATATGATCTATGTAGACAATTCAAAGGCCGAGGAATATGCCCTCTTAGCCTTCTTTTGTCAATGGATTTGTGCAAATAAGCGCCGTTAAAATTACGACACCTCTTACGTTGTGATGGCGCGGATTCTACCAGCATCGGGCTTGCGAATACAGCCTTTAGCTAACAAAATTCGTTCAAAAGCGCGTCTTCGCGCTGAAACTGCCCCTCAGCTTAATGAAATCCTTATGGCTTTATACCAAAGGGGGCAATCGCCGGTTAACCTTCACCGCGGTAATTGATATAATCCGCCGATTTCCACTGTTTTGAGCCAGCCATGAAGCTGATACGCGGCATACATAATTTACGCCAGAAGCACCACGGGTGTGTCCTCACCATTGGTAATTTCGATGGCGTTCATCGAGGCCACAAGTCCCTATTAAAAGGACTGTGTGAGGAAGGGCGTGCGCGCAACCTGCCGGTGATGGTCATGATCTTTGAGCCGCAGCCGCTTGAGCTTTTTGCAGGTGACAAAGCCCCAGCGCGTCTTACGCGCCTGCGCGAAAAGCTTCGTTATCTGGCCGAGTGCGGTGTGGACTACGTATTGTGTGTGCGTTTTGATCGTCGTTTCGCCGCATTCACAGCACAAAACTTTGTCAGTGAATTGCTGGTAGACCAACTCGGGGTGAAATTCCTCGCGGTGGGTGATGATTTCCGC
The DNA here is from genome assembly GCA_036502985.1 of Buttiauxella sp. GTDB lineage: Bacteria > Pseudomonadota > Gammaproteobacteria > Enterobacterales > Enterobacteriaceae > Buttiauxella. The sequence goes on along the minus strand of DASXXQ010000290.1, from coordinate 5,163 downwards.
TTTGGCGCTGGTCGCCAGGGTGATTTCTTGTTATTACAGAAGGCTGGGCAGGAATTTGGCTTTGACGTCACAAGTACGCAAACCTTCTGCGAAGGTGGTGTACGTATCAGCAGCACGGCAGTACGCCAGGCGCTGGCTGATGATGACTTAGCACTTGCCGAAAGCTTACTTGGCCATCCGTTTATCATCTCCGGGCGCGTTGTCCATGGAGATGAACTGGGAAGAACCATTGGTTTCCCAACGGCAAATATACCGCTGCGTCGCCAGGTTTCCCCGGTGAAAGGGGTGTTTGCAGTAGAAGTCGCAGGTCTTGGCGACAAACTGATGCCAGGCGTTGCCAATATTGGTACACGCCCAACGGTGGCGGGGCTGCGCCAACAGCTAGAAGTCCATCTGCTGGACGTTGCAATGGACTTGTATGGGCACCATATTGATGTGGTGCTACGTAAAAAAATACGAAATGAACAACGGTTTGCTTCGCTTGATGAACTGAAAGCGCAAATCGCCAAAGATGTGGTAACCGCCCGCGAATTTTTTGGGCCTAATACCTGAGCAAGCTAACTACGGAACCGAGAATCTAATGAGTGACTTTAAATCTACCCTGAATTTACCGGAAACAGGGTTCCCGATGCGTGGCGACCTCGCCAAACGCGAACCGGGCATGCTGGCTCGCTGGAATGATGATGACCTGTACGGCATCATCCGTAATGCAAAGAAAGGCAAAAAATCCTTCATTCTGCATGATGGCCCTCCATACGCGAACGGCAGCATTCACATTGGTCACTCCGTTAACAAGATTCTGAAAGACATTATCGTGAAGTCCAAAGGACTGAGCGGTTTTGACTCCCCGTATGTGCCAGGTTGGGACTGCCACGGTCTGCCTATCGAACTGAAAGTAGAGCAACTGATTGGCAAGCCAGGAGAAAAAGTTTCCGCGGCTGAATTCCGTGCTGCATGCCGTAAATATGCGGCAGAGCAGGTTGACGGGCAGCGTGCTGATTTCATCCGTTTAGGCGTGTTGGGCGACTGGTCACGTCCTTACCTGACGATGGATTTCAAAACCGAAGCGAACATCATCCGTGCGCTCGGTAAAATTGTTGGTAACGGCCACCTGCATAAAGGGGCTAAACCGGTGCACTGGTGCGTCGACTGCCGTTCAGCATTGGCTGAAGCGGAAGTTGAGTACTATGACAAAACCTCTCCATCTATTTTCGTTAACTTCCAGGCCGTTGATGCTGACAAAGTAAAAGCGACGTTTGGCGTAACGCAAGTTAATGGCCCAGTTTCAATGGTTATCTGGACCACGACTCCGTGGACATTACCAGCAAACCGCGCCGTTTCTCTGAATGCAGAATTCGAGTACGTGCTGGTGCAGGTCGATGGACAGGCGCTGATCGTTGCTAAAGATTTGCTCGAAAGCGTAATGAAGAGCGCGGGCATCAGCGAATGGCAGGTTCTTGGCACCGCGACAGGTGCAGATCTTGAGCTGCAACGCTTTAAACACCCATTCTTAGATTTCGATGTGCCCGCTATTCTGGGCGATCACGTTACGCTTGAAGCCGGTACTGGTGCGGTTCATACCGCCGGTGGTCATGGCCCTGACGACTATGTGATCAGCCAAAAATACGGTTTGGAAATTGCAAACCCGGTTGGCCCGGATGGTTGCTATCTGCCTGGTACTTATGAAGGTCTGGACGGTGTTCAGGTCTTTAAAGCCAACGACCTGATCGTCAACATTCTGCGTGATAAAGGTGTTCTGCTGCACGTTGAGAAACTGCTGCACAGCTACCCGCACTGCTGGCGCCACAAAACGCCGATCATCTTCCGTGCTACGCCGCAGTGGTTCGTGAGCATGGATCAAAAAGGCCTGCGCGCGCAGTCCCTGAAAGAAATCAAAGGCGTGCAATGGATCCCTGACTGGGGTCAGGCGCGTATCGAATCCATGGTTGCTAACCGCCCGGACTGGTGTATCTCTCGTCAGCGTACCTGGGGCGTGCCAATGTCTCTGTTCGTACACAAAGACACTGAAGAACTGCACCCGCGCACGCTGGAACTGATGGAAGAAGTGGCTAAGCGTGTAGAGCAAGACGGCATTCAGGCGTGGTGGGATCTCGACCCACGCGACATCATGGGTGACGACGCTGACAACTACACCAAAGTGCCAGACACTCTGGACGTGTGGTTTGACTCCGGTTCAACGCATTCCTCTGTTGTTGATGTGCGCCCAGAATTCAATGGCCATGCGGCAGATATGTATCTGGAAGGTTCAGATCAGCATCGCGGCTGGTTCATGTCTTCATTGATGATTTCTACTGCGATGAAAGGCAAAGCGCCTTATCGCCAGGTACTGACTCACGGCTTCACCGTTGATGGTCAGGGCCGCAAGATGTCCAAATCCATCGGTAACACGGTTTCTCCACAAGATGTGATGAACAAACTGGGTGCGGATATCCTGCGTCTGTGGGTGGCATCTACCGATTACACTGGCGAAATGGCCGTATCAGACGAAATTCTGAAACGTTCTGCCGACGCTTATCGTCGTATTCGTAACACCGCGCGCTTCCTGCTGGCGAACCTTAACGGCTTCAATCCAGAAACCGATATGGTGAAACCGGAAGATATGGTGAAACTGGATCGCTGGGCTGTAGGTTGTGCGCAAGAAGCGCAGGCCGATATTCTGGCTTCCTACGAGAGCTATGATTTCCACGAAGTGGTGCAACGCCTGATGCGTTTCTGCTCCATCGAAATGGGTTCGTTCTATCTCGATATCATCAAAGACCGCCAGTACACTGCGAAAGCAGACAGCGTGGCACGTCGTAGCTGCCAGACTGCTTTGTTCCACATTGCAGAAGCACTGGTTCGTTGGATGGCACCAATCATGTCCTTCACCGCTGACGAAATCTGGGCTTACCTGCCAGGTTCTCGTGAGCAATACGTCTTTACCGGCGAATGGTACGAAGGCTTGTTCGGTTTGGCTGACAGCGAAACCATGAACAATGATTACTGGGACACGCTGCTAACCGTGCGTGGCGAAGTAAACAAAGTTATCGAACAGGCGCGTGCTGATAAGCGTGTGGGCGGTTCTCTGGAAGCGGCAGTCACCCTGTATGCCGACAGCGACCTGGCAGCGAAACTGAACAGCCTGGGCGATGAATTACGATTCGTCCTGTTGACCTCAGGCGCTGAAGTTGTCGATTATGCGCAGGCAGGTGAAGACGCTCAGCCAAGTGAAATCCTCAAAGGGCTGAAAATCTCCTTGCGTAAAGCCGATGGTGAGAAGTGCCCGCGTTGCTGGCATTACACCACTGACGTCGGCCAGGTAGCGGAACACGCAGAAATCTGTGGCCGCTGTGTAACCAACATCGCCGGTGACGGCGAAAAGCGTAAGTTTGCCTGATGAGTAAATCGATTTGTTCAAGCGGCCTGCGCTGGCTGTGGCTAGTGGTGGTGGTGTTGATCGTCGACCTGGGCAGTAAATACCTGATCCTCCAGCATTTCATGCTGGGGGACACAGTATCTCTGTTCCCGTCGTTGAATTTGCACTATGCCCGTAACTATGGTGCTGCGTTTAGCTTCCTTGCCGATAGTGGAGGCTGGCAGCGCTGGTTCTTCGCAGGCATCGCTATCGGTATTTGCGTGGTTCTGGCCGTGCTAATGTACCGCGCAAAAGCCACTCAGAAGCTGAATAATATCGCCTATGCTTTAATTATTGGCGGCGCGCTCGGTAACTTGTTTGACAGGCTATGGCATGGTTTTGTGGTCGACATGATCGATTTCTATGTCGGCGACTGGCACTTCGCCACGTTTAATTTGGCCGATACGGCAATCTGTATCGGTGCGGCGCTGATTGTGTTGGAGGGGTTCTTTGTCTCCTCCGACAAGCCCGCAAAGCAGAAGGGATAATCCATGGCTGAGTCTATCCAGGCCAATAGCAGAGTATTCGTGCATTTCACGCTGAAGCTCGAAGATGGCTCCACTGCCGAGTCGACCCGCAGCAACGGCAAACCGGCACTCTTCACGCTGGGCGACGAAACACTGTCGCCGGGCATGGAAGACCAGCTTGTCGGCTTGAAAGCTGGGGACAAAAAAGCGTTCTCTCTGGCACCTGAATCAGCGTTTGGCATTCCAAGCCCGGACATGATCCAGTATTTCTCGCGTCGTGAATTTATTGACGCGGGTGAGCCAGTTCCCGGTGCAATTATGTTGTTTACTGCAATGGATGGCAGCGAGATGCCAGGCGTTGTGCGTGAAGTTAACGGCGATTCTATCACCGTTGACTTTAACCACCCACTTGCCGGGCAAACCATTCATTTTGATATCGAAGTACTGGAAATCGATCCGGTACTGGAGGCGTTGAATGCAGATCCTGTTGGCTAACCCTCGCGGTTTTTGTGCCGGGGTAGACCGCGCTATCAGCATTGTTGAAAACGCGCTGGCCATTTACGGCGCGCCAATTTATGTCCGTCACGAAGTGGTGCATAACCGCTATGTGGTAGATAGCCTGCGTGAACGTGGGGCGATTTTCATCGAGCAGATCAGTGAAGTGCCGGACGGTGCCATCCTGATTTTCTCAGCACACGGTGTTTCCCAGGCAGTGCGTAGCGAAGCAAAAGGCCGTGATTTAACGGTGTTTGATGCGACTTGCCCGCTGGTGACCAAAGTGCATATGGAAGTTGCTCGCGCCAGCCGCCGTGGTGAAGAATCCATTCTGATTGGCCATGCCGGCCACCCGGAAGTGGAAGGCACCATGGGCCAGTACAGCAACCCAAAAGGCGGCATGTACCTGGTTGAATCACCGGAAGATGTAGGCAAGCTGGATGTGAAAAACGAAACTAAACTTTCGTTTATGACGCAGACCACGCTTTCTGTGGATGACACTTCGGATGTGATTGACGCGCTGCGTAAACGCTTCCCGAAAATTATCGGCCCGCGTAAAGACGACATTTGCTACGCAACGACTAACCGCCAGGAGGCCGTGCGTGCACTGGCAGATGAAGCCGATGTGGTGCTGGTCGTGGGGTCGAAAAACTCGTCCAACTCCAACCGTCTTGCTGAACTTGCACAACGCATGGGCAAAGCTGCATACCTGATTGACGATGCAACGGATATCCAGGATATCTGGGTTAAAGATGCTAAGTGTGTCGGTGTGACTGCCGGGGCGTC
>DASXXQ010000289.1:0-2519 GCA_036502985.1 Buttiauxella sp. | reverse complement strand
GGCCGGTAGTGGCTGTCCTGAATGTCGTCAAAATGAGGGGCTTGATACGGCAATAAACTGACCTGATAAAACGGATTTTCCGTTTGCATGCTGCACTCCTGCTGACCGCAAAAGATAATTTATAGCTCAACTCGCCGCCTGATACACGGCAATAATCTCTGCGGCAATAGCCACCGCAATTTCTGCCGGGAGTTTGCCTTTCACATCCGCCAGACCAACCGGGCAACGCAATGTGCTTAATTGCTCGGGCGTAATCCCTTTTCCTGCCAGCCGATACTCAAAGCGCTGGCGTTTAGTATGCGAACCAATCAGCCCAAGATATCGGTAATTACCGCGTTTCAGTATCACCTCGGTTAATTCCAGATCGCGTGGGTGATGATGGGTCATGACGATAAAGTAGCTTTGCGCAGGTGCGGTATTCACCGCATCCAGAGGGTCTTCTGCCTGCCAGGTTTTCACCCCTTTGGGGACAATAGTAAACATGCCAGGCCGTTCATCCACCCAGGTTATGTGACAGGGTAACGTCGATAACAATGCGACCAGAGCCTGTCCAACATGTCCTGCACCAAAAACGATGATTTGCGGTTGCGGCTGGATCAGTGGTTCAAACAATACGGTGGTCATGCCGCCGCAACACTGGCCGAGCCTTGCGCCCAGGTTGAAATGTTCAGTGCGCGGCGAAACAACCTGCTGGGCCAGCATCTCGCGCGCCATCGCTATACATTGATATTCAAGGTGACCACCGCCGATGGTCAAATACGTTTGCTCACGCCCGACTATCATTTTAGTCCCGCAGTTTCTAGGCACCGATCCTTTGTCAGCCAGTAGCGTTAGTAACACACACGGCTCACGGCGTTCCTGTAACGCCATTAGAATGTTTATCCACTCATCGTTCATGGCGCCTCCTGACAGCCCCAGAAAACACGCTCGGGCGTAGCTGGTGCATCAAGCAGTGGATGTCGCTGGTAATCCGTCACACTTGCTATGGCATCTTGTAAAGCGCACCACACTGAAATCCCCAGCATAAATGGCGGTTCACCGACCGCTTTGGAACGATAAACGGTGTGTTGCGGATTGGCATGGTTTTCCAGAAGAGTGACCCGCAAATCGGCAGGCACATCATTGATAGCAGGAATTTTGTAACTCATTGGGCTGTCGGTCAGTAATCGCCCTTTATCATCCCATATCAGTTCTTCGCTCGTCATCCAGCCTGCGCCTTGTACAAATCCCCCTTCGATTTGCCCGATATCCAGTGCAGGATTCAACGAGTTACCGACATCATGCACAATGTCGGTACGCAGCAGTCGATATTCACCAGTCAGGGTATCGATAACCACTTCCGAACACGCCGCGCCGAATGAGAAATAATAAAACGGTTGCCCACGCCCTGCCGCGCGATCGTAATGAATGCCGGGTACTTTGTAGAACCCCGTTGCAGAAAGCGGCACCTGGTTTAGCCAGGCGAGATTGGCTATCTCCGCGAAACTAAAATATCGGCCAGGCACTTTCACCACACCATTTTGAAATTCTACTTGCTCCGGTTCGCACTGGTGCAGATGGCAGAGCATGTCCACCAGCCGTTCTTTGATGGTCAGTGCGGCGATCTCCGCCGCTTTACCGTTGAGATCGGCACCGGATGAAGCCGCGGTCGGTGAAGTATTCGGCACTTTGCCCGTGTTAGTTGCAGTAACCTGGATTTGTTCCAGCGGAATCTGCAGCACCTCCGCCACCACTTGCGCCACTTTGGTATTCAGCCCTTGCCCCATTTCCGTGCCGCCGTGGTTTAACTGCACAGTGCCATCGCTGTAAATCAGCAGCAGCGCACCGGCCTGATTGAGAAAACTTGAGGTAAAGGAGATGCCGAATTTTACGGGGGTGAGTGCCAGGCCACGCTTTAGCACAGGGCTGTTGCGGTTAAATTCGATTATTTCTGCGCGGCGGTGGTGGTAATCGGCACTGTTCTCAAGCTGGCGAGTGATTTCCGGCATGATGTTGTGCTCAACTTTTTGGTGGTAGTGCGTGATATTGCGCTCGCTGTCGCCATAGTAATTGCGTTTACGCACCTCCAAGGGGTCAAGCCCAAGCTCACGCGCAATGTGGTCCATTATCTGTTCGATAGCGACCATTCCCTGCGGCCCGCCAAATCCGCGGTAAGCCGTATTAGACGCCAGATGAGTTCGGCAGCGATAACCCGTTACCCGCGCATCACCGAGATAATAGGCGTTATCGGCATGGAACATGGCGCGATCGCAGATCGATCCTGATAGATCCAGTGAATAACCGCAGTTTGCCGCCAGATCGATAACTACACCGTTAAGCATGCCCTCGTCGGTAAAACCCACGTCATAGCGCACAAAAAAGGGATGCCGTTTACCGGTTATTCGCATGTCATCACGCCGCGAAAGGCGCATTTTTGCCGGTCGCCCAGTCAGGGCTGCCACCAGTGCGGCATGGCACGCGATCCCCGCAGCCTGCGTTTCTTTGCCACCAAAACCACCGCCCATTCTGCGCATATCCAC
>DASXXQ010000288.1:0-5896 GCA_036502985.1 Buttiauxella sp. | reverse complement strand
TTTTTGGTGGTTGCCCCTTCCGCGAAACGGTCGGCAAACCAGCCATCAATGATCTCACACATTTTCTTATCGCCGGTCTGGCGATAATACTGATACATGCCGTACAAACCGACACCGTGAGTCCACTCCCAACCGGCCCAGCCTTTGGTATCAATGACACGTCCATCATCCAGACGCAGCAAGAATTGGCCCGTTTCATCCTTAATATTGACCAGATTATCCGTCACCTTATGGATCAGGGTTTTCAGTTCATCCCGGGCAATAAAATGCACCGGCTGACACAGTAAAGGGCTGTGTTTGACGGGATAAATAATCATTAACCTAACCTCTGAGTAGCATTCGAATTCATTGCGGCAGCTTGTTTCAACGAAGGTGCAGCAGGTTTGTTGTGATTGAGGTAACCAATATTGTTATTACCCCAAAGATTCTCGTAAGGGATACCAGCCAGCATTTCTACTGTGGCGCGCGCTTCTGGTGTTGTGGCTTCCGGAACCGGTCGCCCTGCCTTACGCATCTTCGCGGTCTCCTCACGCAACACGCTATGAGTCTGCAAATTCAGTTTAAAGCGCAGCGACACTAAGAAACCGCATGCCAGTACCGCGACGGTACCAAAACTTAAAATCATCAGAATGGTATGGCTAACCTCAGGAGGCTGCGTAGTTTGCCCGGAAACAAAGCCGGACAGCTGCATTACAATACCCACCAGCATCACCGCCCCTGCCTGAGAAGCCTTACGGGTAAGCGTCATGATCCCGGCGAAAATACCTTCGCGCCGTTGGCCGGTAATCACTTCATCTACGTCAGCAATATAGGTATAGGTATTCCACGGCACATAGTTGATACCGCCGCGCCCAAGCCCCGCGATAGCGGAAACCAGCATCAGCAGCGAGAACACATCGCTTAATCCCGCGTAATACAGCACCGCATAAGAGATTGAACTGAGTCCAAACAGCACCACAACCATCCGATAAGACGGAGCCGGACCATATTTGATACACAGAGGGATCATGCCGATGACCGCAATAAATTGCAGAATCGCCATGGTGCCGAGCAAGCTTGATGCCATGCTCGCGCTTTGCATCAGCACAAACACAACGTAATAGGTAAACACCGCGTTAAACACGTCCTGGGCAATATAGCCACCCAAATACATGCCAAGGTGCTGGCGGAAGATCTTCACACGCAGCGTGGACGTCAGTTCCACGTTCAGGCGTTTCATGCTTTGTGCAAACGTCAGCGTTTTCTTCTCTTCTTCCGCACGCAGTGCAGCTTCTGTCCACTCAGCACGCGGGCGTTCCCATGTGAAGCACCAGACAAACGTCAGTACGATGGCGCACAACGTGGCGAAGACTAGGCTTGAATAGAAGAAGGAGATGGCGTTGTCTTTACCAAAGTGATTTAACAGAATCCCTGGCAGGAACGCGGCAAGAATGGCTGACAACTGCGCCATTGATATGCGTGCGCCAGAGAATTTTGTTTTCTGTTTGAAGTCATCCGTCATTTCCGGTACCAGCGTTTCATACGGTACCAGGATCATGGTGTAAACCACGTCGAAAATCAGATAAGTCACCAGATAGTACCAGTAGCTCATCTCGCCCACCCACATGAAGCTGTAGCTGAAGACCAGTGGGATGCCTAACAAGATAAAGAACTTACGACGACCAAAGCGTTTGCCAAGCCAGGTCGTACCGAAGTTATCGGTCAGGAAGCCCATTAATGGGCTGACCACAGCATCCAGAACCCTTGCCATTGCAAAAATGAACGTCGCTTCAATCGGTGTCAGGCCACAGAATGTGGTGTAGAAGTAGAGCAGCCATGCGGCTGTGAGTGCGGTCGTTCCTGCCCCCAGAAAATCCCCCGAGCCGTAGGCAAGATAATTTACCAGTCCAATCTTACGTGTTTTCATCGCCGTCAAACCCCGTTTGCTTTTGTTACAGGAGATTGCACGCCAGGCCCTTGCTGGGCTTACGAGAATCATATCCGCTAAGGTAAAATGACCGGACGAAGGATACCTTTGCATTTTTGCCACCGCTTGCAGAATGCTGGCAGAAACGCAAAGAGTCCCGGCACGGGCTTCACCTATTTATAAAACAACGGTTTATTTTTATCAAAAGTGAGGATTGAAAATGAGAGGTAGTAAGGATGCCGCCAAATCAGGCGGCATAGAGATTACTGATAATTGACAATCACCTGATTACTCCGCACTTTCAGAGCGGGAAAAAGCGCACCGCCACCAGGAACTTCCCAGACAAAACGCAGTGGTTCGCTTGCCGCCACATTCATCAAACCCCGCGTCGTACCACTCTGCCCTTCTATCTCCACGCAACGCGTTACCGAACATAATCTGACGTTAAGTCCGGCAGGCGTTGGTCCAATCAGTTCGTAACGCCAGGCGACCAACGACATCACGCCGCTGACGGGTTGCGTCGGGGCTAAAGCGCGGGACGACGCAGCAACACCACGGTGGCTGAGCGTTGCGCCCATCCCACTCGCCTGCCACGCGCCTTCGCCTCCAGCCTGGGCGATAAACGGCAAGAAAATCAGCATCAACAAGCGGCTCATTATTTTGCTCCAATCGTCGCAGTCATACGGATATTACGATTCTCGGAAAGCTCGAGGCTTGAAAGCACCATTAACTGCGGCAAACTGCGGCGTAAGAAACGAGCCAGCAGCGGACGCAACGCATGGTTTACCAGCAACACCGGAGGCGCGCCGAGCATCTCCTGGCGCTTCAATGCTTCCTGAGCCTGCTCAAGTAAGCGGTCTGCCAGACCGGGCTCAAGGCCACCGCCACCCTGCAATGCCTGCAATAACAAGCGTTCCAGCGACGCATCCAGGCCGATGACCTGAACTTCGCCATTGCCAGGGAACCACTGTTGGGTAATTGCCCGACCCAGCGCCACACGCACTACCGCAGTAAGTTCGTGCGGGTCGCTTTGCACAGGTGCGTGCTCTGCCAGCGTTTCAAGAATGGTGCGCATATCGCGAATCGGTACTTTCTCGGCCAGCAGGTTTTGCAGCACTTTATGCAGCGTAGTTAACGTCACCACGCCCGGCACCAAATCCTCAGTGAGCTTCGGCATTTCCTGGGTGACACGGTCAAGCAGTTGCTGAGCTTCCTGGCGGCCAAACAACTCTGGCGCATACTGGCCGATAAGATGGTTTAGATGTGTTGCCACCACGGTACTGGCTTCCACCACCGTAAAGCCCTGGATTTGCGCCTGCTCTTTTAGCGCACTTTCAATCCAGGTTGCAGCAAGGCCAAACGCCGGATCGATAGTTGCTTCTCCCGGCAGCGTACCTGCGGCAGTACCGGGGTTGATGGCAAGCCAGCGCCCAGGATACGCATCACCACTGCCAATCTCGACGCCTTTCATCAGGATGCGATAACGTGCAGGAGGTAAATCCATATTGTCGCGAATATGCACAACCGGTGGCAAAAAGCCCATATCCTGAGCAAATTTCTTACGGATACTGCGGATACGCCCCAACAATTCGCCATCCTGCTGGAAATCCACCATCGGAATGAGACGATAACCCACTTCCATGCCCAGCGAATCTTCGAGCTGAACATCATTCCAGGTCGCTTCCACCGCCTGCGGGTTTTCCTGTGGTTTTACAGGCGCGGCCGGAGCCGTTGCGGATTCCATCTGGCGTCCACGCATCCACCACGCTAGTCCAAGCAGTGCCGCGGTAAACAGCAGGAACACAAAGTTTGGCATGCCCGGCACCATACCGAGCAGCCCCAAAACACCGGCACTGAGCATCATTACACGCGGGTTGTTGAACAGTTGGGTCACCATCTGTTCGCCAACGTCCTGGTCGGTAGCGACGCGCGTAACAATAACGCCCGCGGCGGTTGAGATAACCAGCGCCGGGATCTGTGCAACCAGGCCATCACCGATGGTCAGAAGCGTGTAGCTTTCGGCCGCTGCGCCCACCGCCATGTCATGCTGGAGTACGCCGACTAACAGCCCGCCGACCACGTTTATCACCATGATCATCAGCCCCGCGACGGCATCACCACGCACGAACTTACTCGCACCGTCCATCGAACCGTAAAAATCAGCTTCCTGAGTGACTTCTGAACGACGCTTTTTCGCTTCTTCTTCACCAATCAGACCGGCGTTAAGATCGGCGTCAATCGCCATCTGTTTACCCGGCATCCCATCCAGCACAAAGCGCGCGCCAACTTCTGCAATACGTCCGGCACCTTTGGTGATAACCATAAAGTTGATGATAACGAGGATGATAAACACCACGATGCCGATGGCGAAGTTGCCACCCACAAGGAAGTGTCCGAAGGCTTCAACCACTTTACCCGCTGCGGCGGCGCCCGTATGGCCATCCATCAAGATGATACGCGTTGAGGCCACGTTCAGCGCCAGGCGCAGCAACGTGGTAAACAGCAAAATTGTCGGGAAGGCTGCAAACTCAAGCGTGCGCTGAGTGAACATCGCTACCAGCAGCACCATGATTGACAGCGCAATGTTAAAGGTGAACAGCAAATCAAGTACAAACGCAGGCAGCGGTAGCACCATCATCGACAAAATAAGCAAGATCAGTATCGGCCCGGCAAGGATCTGCCATTGTCCGGATTTCATCGTGCTTGGCAGGCGCAATTGCGCCAACAGGTTAGCCATCGGAGTCCTTGTCATTTGCAAAATCCAGCGCCTCAGGCACAGGTAAATTTTCAGGTTTTTTCGGGATTAAACCGCCAGCGACACGCCAGCGACGCAGCTGCCACACCCACGCCAGCACTTCGGCCACGGCGGAGTACAACTGCCCAGGAATTTGTTGCCCAATTTCGGCATGACGATACAGTGCACGTGCCAGCGGCGGCGCTTCCAGCATTGGAATACGGTGCTCATTGCCAATTTCTCGAATACGCAGTGCCACCAACCCCGCCCCTTTCGCCAGCACTTTTGGCGCACTCATTTTGTTTTCGTCGTACTGAAGTGCTACCGAATAGTGAGTCGGGTTGGTCACAATCACATCGGCTTTGGGCACATCTGTCATCATACGGCGGCGTGCTGCCGCACGTTGTTGTTGGCGAATACGCCCTTTAACGTGCGGGTCGCCTTCTTGTTGCTTAAATTCGTCGCGGATATCCTGGCGGCTCATGCGTAGCTTTTTAATGTTGCTGAAAATCTGGAAGAAGACGTCAAAGCCCACCATTGGCGTCAAACCCAGCACAATCAGCAAGCCACACACCGCCACCATATTCAGCGCATGTCCTAATGCCGCCAACGGTGGTTCACTCATCAGACGCATCATGTCCGGCCATTTGTGCAGCAGATACCAGGCTGTCACGCTGCCTACCAAAGTGGCTTTGAGGATTGCTTTGAGTAATTCAGCTCCCGCCTGTGCGGAAAACATTCGCCCGAGACCGGCAATCGGGTCCATTTTGCTGAACTTAAACTGAATTGATTTCCCGCTAAATAACAGGCCGCCAAGCAGCATTGGGGCCGCAATCGCCACAATCACCAGTCCCATAATCAGCGGCAGTAATGCCCAGACGGCCTGTTTTATTAACAGACTGATTTGGCTGACTATCAGGTTGGGGTCGTTAATGATGCTGTGGTCAAAATGCAAACCGGCGGACAACATGGCGGCCAGGCGTCGTGCCAGCGGCTCACCGCCCATCCAGATAATGCTTATCCCCACCAATAGCATCAGCAGTGAGGTTAATTCACGGGATCGGGGGATCTGCCCATCTTCCCGCGCTTTTTCAAGTCGGTGGGGTGTGGGGGCTTCTGTTTTATCGTCGCTACTTTCTTCAGACACCGCTGCAATCTCGTGGCCGCAATTACCAGCACAGCATGCCAGAGGGGGGTAAAGCTAATGGGAGGAAAACGAGGGGGTTTGTGGGTTTATTTGCGCCGTTAGGCCAACG
>DASXXQ010000287.1:0-2149 GCA_036502985.1 Buttiauxella sp. | reverse complement strand
AAAACTTCTGTTCGGTCAAATGTGTTTTGCTCATAGTGTGGTAGAATATCAGCTAACTATTGCTTTACGAAAGCGTATCCGGTGAAATAAAGTCAACCTTAAGTTGGTTAATGCTACACCAACAAGGTAGACATAATCCTGCGGAGTAGAACATGAGCGATAAAATTATTCACCTGACTGACGACAGTTTCGACACGGACGTGCTAAAAGCTGATGGGTTGATCCTGGTTGATTTCTGGGCAGAGTGGTGTGGTCCATGCAAGATGATCGCCCCGATTCTTGATGAAATCGCTGATGAATATCAGGGCAATCTGACCGTTGCTAAACTGAACATCGATCAGAACCCGGGCACGGCACCGAAATACGGTATTCGTGGTATCCCAACTCTGTTGCTGTTCAAGAACGGTGAAGTGGCTGCGACCAAAGTTGGTGCGCTGTCTAAAGGCCAATTAAAAGAGTTCCTCGACGCTAATCTGGCATAATGGAATCTCAGCCGGTGCGTGCGGGTTCGCAATTTTTTGTGAGCTGCTGGACGCCCGGCGTCAGTCATGCTAAGTTACTTTTACTGCATTTTGAACTTGTCTTATAGTTTGAATCTTTGTAATACCCAATGCTTCCAGTTAACTTTCACTAAGACGCTGTTTTACAGTGAACATATGGTCGCATAATCGATTTCGGGCATATCACCCATTCCGTCGTATCGTTTCAGTTCTGTGTTTTTCCTATGACCAGACAGCGATTAGACATGTGGTGGTGGCCATTAAACAGGCATGGATGATCCTGCCATACCATTCACGATACATGTTCGAGATTTACCCCGAGTTTAAGAACCCACCATTATGAATCTTACCGAATTAAAGAATACGCCGGTTTCTGAGCTGATTACTCTCGGCGAAAATATGGGGTTGGAAAACCAAGCCCGTATGCGCAAGCAGGACATTATTTTCTCCATCCTGAAGCAACACGCGAAGAGTGGCGAAGATATCTTTGGTGACGGTGTGCTGGAGATATTGCAGGACGGATTTGGTTTCCTCCGCTCTGCAGACAGCTCCTACCTTGCCGGTCCTGATGACATCTACGTTTCTCCCAGCCAAATCCGCCGTTTCAACCTCCGCACAGGGGATACCATCTCCGGTAAGATTCGCCCGCCGAAAGAAGGTGAGCGTTACTTTGCACTGTTGAAAGTAAACGAAGTCAACTATGACAAACCGGAAAACGCGCGTAGCAAAATCCTCTTCGAAAACTTAACCCCGCTGCATGCGAACTCTCGTTTACGCATGGAACGTGGTAATGGTTCCACCGAAGACTTAACGGCTCGTGTACTGGATTTGGCTTCGCCAATCGGTCGCGGCCAGCGTGGCCTGATTGTGGCACCGCCTAAAGCGGGTAAAACCATGCTGCTGCAAAACATCGCGACCAGCATTGCATATAACCACCCTGACTGTGTGCTGATGGTTCTTCTGATAGACGAACGTCCGGAAGAAGTGACAGAGATGCAACGTCTGGTGAAAGGCGAAGTTATCGCGTCCACCTTTGACGAACCAGCATCTCGCCACGTTCAGGTTGCCGAAATGGTTATCGAGAAGGCGAAACGTCTGGTTGAGCACAAGAAAGACGTTATCATCCTGCTTGACTCCATCACCCGTCTGGCTCGTGCCTACAACACCGTTGTACCGGCGTCCGGCAAAGTATTGACCGGTGGTGTGGACGCTAACGCCCTACATCGCCCGAAACGCTTCTTCGGTGCTGCACGTAACGTGGAAGAAGGTGGTAGCTTGACTATCATCGCAACCGCACTAGTTGATACCGGTTCTAAAATGGATGAAGTTATCTACGAAGAATTTAAAGGTACCGGCAACATGGAACTGCATCTGGCGCGTAAAATTGCTGAGAAGCGTGTGTTCCCTGCCATCGACTACAACCGTTCAGGTACGCGTAAAGAAGAGTTGCTTACTACACAGGAAGAACTACAGAAAATGTGGATCCTGCGTAAAATCATCCACCCAATGGGTGAGATCGATGCCATGGAATTCCTCATCAACAAGTTGGCGATGACGAAAACCAACGAAGACTTCTTCGATATGATGAAGCGCTCGTAAGCGACAAAAAACTCGGGGAACGCCACGCTTAGACGTGGCGTTTTTCTTTT
>DASXXQ010000286.1:0-2627 GCA_036502985.1 Buttiauxella sp. | reverse complement strand
AACGTCGCGTAATCCATCACCCAGTAAGTTAAACGCCAGGCTGCTGATAAGAATGGCGGTGCCAGGGATCGCGGCAATCCACCATTGATCGAAAATAACCTGCATACCGTCAGCGATCATCGATCCCCATTCTGACATCGGCGGTCTGGCACCGAGCCCGAGGAAACCAAGCCCGGCAGCGGCCAGAATAATCCCTGCCAGATCAAGCGCCAGACGCACAATTGCAGAAGGTAAACACAGCGGCAGAATATGGCCCGCCAACAGGCGCGGGCCACGAATACCCATCATTTCGGCGGCAGCGAGATAGTCGCTGTGACGCAGACGTTGGATCTCGCTGCGGGACTGCCGCGCATATGCGGGCCACGTCGTCAGCGCCAGCGCCAGTGCGCCGTTGATAAGCCCCGGTCCGAGCATCGCTACAAAGGCAAATGCCAGAATCAGGCGTGGCATCGACATCATAACGTCGGTAAAACGCATCAGGACACGCTCCAGCCAACCGCCGTAATAACCGGAAAGAATACCCACCAGCAGCCCAACGGGCAGTGTAATTAGCGTCACCAACCCCACCAGGCCGAGCGCCGGGCGCGAGCCATAAATCAGACGTGAGAGTAAATCGCGCCCATAGCTATCTGTCCCTAACCAGTGTTGAGCATTCGGTGCTTGCAGGCGTGCAGCGGCGTCTTGCCAGTTTGGGTCGAACGGTGCGAGCAAGGGGGCAAATACGGCGATCAGCACCAGCACCGTAATAATCACCAGGCCGCAGAGTGCCGCAGGCGACCGTAAAGTGCGGCGTAAAAAGAGGTAAGACGGCATTAGTGCACCCTCGGATCGGTGACTCGCACCAGCACGTCAGTCAGATTATTGATAATGATAAACGACACGCCAATGAGGAGGGTGCCGCCCATAATCGCGGTGGTATCCCCGGCGAACAACGCTGTCGTGAGATAGCGGCCAATACCCGGCCAGGAGAAGACGGTTTCAGTCAGTACTGCACCTTCCAGCATGCCGGTGTAGGCGAGCGCAATGACGGTGAACAGTGTGCCACGGATGTTGGGTAGCACGTGGCGCACCAGAATGGCCATTTCCCCGGCACCTTTGGCGCGCGCAAGGGTAATGTATTCTTTGTTCATTTCGCTAAGACATGCGGTACGCGTCAGGCGTGTGATACTCGCCAGCGAGTAATAAGCCAGCAGTAATACGGGAAGCGCGAGGTGGTTGATGGCGTTCATAAACGCGGCGCGGTCACCGGACAGCCATGTATCGATGAGCACAAAGCCGGTTTTAGCTTCCACGCTGTATTGATAAATATCGTCCAGACGCCCAGGTCCGGCACTCCATTGCAGGCGCGCATAAAACAATGCCAGCATCAGTAAACCCAGCCAAAAGATGGGGACGGAGTTACCAAGCAGTGTGAAGGTTCGCACTGCTAAATCCCACGGCGAGCCTGCGAACCTGGCACAAAGTACGCCAAAAATAACGCCAAAGACGCTACCAATAATTAATGCGAGGGTGGCGAGCTCGAGTGTCGCCGGGAACGCCGAAAGCAAATCGTGTAGTACTGGTTGGCCGGTGGCACTGGCAGTACCCAGATCGCCATGAGCGAGATTCGTCAGGTAATGCCAAAACTGAACGGGCAGGGGGTTATCCAAACCAAGCTGGTGGCGCACCTGATCGTAAGTGGCCTGGCTTGCGTGGTCGCCAACGATTTGCAGCACACGGTCAACAGGTGAAAGCGCCGACAGGGCAAATGTGATGAGCAGCAGGCCGATAAGCGTAAGCGCCAGGGTAAACAGCCCCTGCACGAGCGTCAGCAACGTGCGGCGTAAGCGACGCGTAACTGAAAGGGTGGAGATGTCTGACATGTGGACTCTTTATTGGTGTTGGAGAAAACCACCCTCACCACGGTTTCTCCAAAGAGAGTACCGAAGTGAGGGCGCCCATACGGGTTATTTGCTCACGCGATCGTAATACACCATATCCGCATTCAAACCTTGCTGGTAGCCCTTCACATTCTCGCGCACCACGACCTGGGTTTTGCCCTGATCAACAAATACATATGGCGAGTTGTGCTGCACCTCTTCTTGTATTTTTTTGTACAGATCTAAGCGCTTCGCAGGGTCGGCTTCCGCTACAGCGGCAAGCGTTTGTTTGCTCAACTCTGGGATTTGCCAGCCGTTCAAACCGGCCACCGTGCTCGCTTTTCCATCGTTATAGGCAAAGGCGCTGGCGTTGGAATGGGCGTCAAAGTAATCCGGGATCCACAGACGGATCGCTGCCTGATGCTGTTTAGCACGAACGCGAGCGTAAACCTGGCTGCCCGCAGCTGGCAGAAGATCGATCTTCACGCCGCCCTGAGCAAAACTTGCCTGCATAGACTGAGCGATAGTGATGAAAGGCGGTTTGTTTTCCACATCCAGCGTGAAGTGCGCATCTTTGATGCCCGCTTTCGCGAGGATCTCTTTCGCTTTTGCCGGGTCAAACTTGAACGGATTGTTGTCCAGCGCCCCGGCAAAACCAACCGGCAGGAAACTCTGGTGGATAAAATACTGGCCTTTCAGCAGGTTTTTGGTAATGCCTTCATAATCCACCAGATAACGTGCGGCTTCCCACAGGGCTGGGTTTTTCAG
>DASXXQ010000285.1:0-80891 GCA_036502985.1 Buttiauxella sp. | reverse complement strand
CGTCACTCATTTTAGGAAGAGTTAATGTTTGCCCCTCTGCGGCAACGACAATTACTCCGCCAAAGTCCTCTTTCTGGATGGTCGTTTTCGTCCCAAAGTTGGAAACGGAGGAATACTCAAATCCTCTTTCTTTTAAACCAAGGTTTTTAATAAAGGTTTCCACGTTATTGATATCGGACCCGTTAGCCTTTTGGCTCATCATTCCGCTGAGCGATTTTGCGACATTTGCAGCAAAGTCAGGATCTCCACCAAGCGCTTTGGCTAATAGGCCCAACGTGTTCAAATTATCGGGTGCGTTATCCACCAGGTTAGTGAACATTGTGTTCGCTGCTAAAGTGCTCAGACCTCCTAAGTTCGTTAGGGATACTGCGGCGTCATCGACATCACCCAGGTTCTGATTTTTTCGAAGATACTGAGGTAAGGGATCTTGTTGTCGCGAAAGAGTGTTAATCACGTCCTGAACTGAGGCACCCAAAGTCGCAATTTGCCGGTCATCGGCATGAAGCATTTCAGTCGTAACCTGAATTGCATCAGCCGGTACAACTGCGGTGCAGATAATCACCTGACCTTTTTTATAATCAGCCCGTGAAATGGCTTTAATCTCAGCCGCTTTTACAGGGCTATTGGGCGAAACCTGATCTGTTATGGTCCCAAAGCTAAATGCGACTTCCAGAACGATAAGTGACTCTTTACCGGCTGGCACGGCCACCATCACGGTTTTCATTTGGTTGGCGGTCAGGCACATCATTTCATGCTCGGAGAGTGCGGAGCCTCGTTCATTCTCCGCGCCGATGCAAACGGACAGACCTTCGCCTGGCTCGAAATCAAAACCGTTATAGATGCCGTGAGGTAGGACGCCGAAGAACTTGCGATTCAAAGCCTCGCTCGTAAAGGACTCGTAATATTGCATATCAGCAATGAGAGAGCGTTCCTTGAGATTCACCCCAGAGGTGACTGTTTTAATATTGCTCATTACTACCCCAGATTAGTTTCAATCACAGCTTCAACGACGAAAGAAAGGTCTTTATGCAACGTCATGTATTTGCAAATGAGGACGGCCACCAGCAGCCCAGCTTCATCGAGTATTCCCAATGTCGTGAAAGCATGATCTTCATCACCCGCGCTGGAGCTGGGATAAACTGCACGCAGAGTTATACGGCCAGCTGCATAGTTGGTAATAAGTTCGCAGGTTGCGAAGGGAGAGATAATGTCGGCGAGATCGGCATCCATTGGGATGTCCTGCAACTCCCACTTACCCGTAATGGGGTTTTGCGTGACGAAGTTGCTGGTTCCGAAAATGGCGGTTTTGATTTCAAATCGCTCACCCAGGCCAATAGAGGACTCGGCGCGGCGATCGTAGTAGCGTCGGAGAAGTTTGCCCGTCGCATGATCTGAAGTTAGTGCTTCCATAATTCCCGTTAAACCGGACTCGCGCAGTCAAGCTAATGGGAGAATTCGTTACGCTGCGGACTCACCTTTCGGAATGCCAAATGTCATGAGCATTGCATCAGCGTCAAAGCTGGCTGTGGCCTCTTCTCCTGCGTTCAATGTAGCAGCGACTGCCCTCATGCCCGTAATGCTCTCAGCGGCTCCCTGAGCAGCTGTGACAGCGCT
The DNA here is from genome assembly GCA_036502985.1 of Buttiauxella sp. Taxonomy (GTDB): domain Bacteria; phylum Pseudomonadota; class Gammaproteobacteria; order Enterobacterales; family Enterobacteriaceae; genus Buttiauxella. The sequence goes on along the minus strand of DASXXQ010000285.1, from coordinate 79,277 downwards.
CTGAATGGTTTCGAGAGATGACGTTATGGTTTCAGCTTTTGAAGTGATATCGGCCTGAATAACTTTCATTTCAGCCAGGCAAGCCTGGATCTCTTCCAGCGCCGGCGAACCATCTCCGGGCAGCTCACCTAATTGTCTTTTGAGAACGTATTGCGGGTGTGGGTCTTCTTTCTGGTTGTGCTCGCGCATTTCAAGCGATGGATTCGACATAACTGTTTCCCTGAATGTGTATTTGCCTGGCATTGTTTCTGAACTCATCCGTTTGGATCAATGGCAGGAAACAGATGTCTGTCCAGGCTCCATGCATCCAGTGATGTCGTATCGAAGTGGAGCTCAAAGGCAGGGTATGCCAGCCCTGTTTGTACGGTCGACTCGATCTCAGCTGTGAGGTGAGGTGTGTCGATATTCTCGGCTATTTCGGTCAGCAGCAGCGCGCCGGTAAAACTTATATCAATCGCGGAAACCCGGAAAATATCCTCAAGCTCTGGGATTGTGTATTTTAGTGAAAGCTCAGCGCCGTCAAAAACGATATGCAACGGCACCAAAGGCTGTATGTACAAGGCAAACTCGGCCATCAGATCAGCAATGCTTTGCTCAAGATCATCGCTGTCGAAGCTTCGCATAACTTCGTTGATCGGCACGCGAATGACTCCACGCGATGTCAGAAACCATTCTCCGTAACGGTCGCCGGCCTGATCGACGCTTTCTTTTGTCATCAAAACTTGCCCGTAGGGATATTTTTCCTGGTCGACCGGCGCGTAGAGTTTTTCCCAGGTCACAGAGAGCCCCTGGAACTCTCGATACAACGTATTAACTATCGGGATATCCGTATCTTTCAGGTGTATTTCGTCGAGCCGTTGTGCCAGTACGATCGGTTTAGTGCGTTTATCACGCCCTCTGATGGCGAAGAATTGGCCCAGCTCGTCGATACGTTTTTGCAAATCGTCTTCGTGCATAGTGAATATTGAAGATACCGATTTCACGCGCGCCAGCAGCGGTTCAACGTGAGACTGCAATATCTCTTCCATGGAGTCACATAATTCAACCCACAGGGGCGAGGCTTGTTTTTTTGGGGTGAGTTGCCCGGTTAGCCATCCTTTGTTCATGATGCCCCCTTGCTGTAGGTGATTTCGACCGTTGAATTTTCTGTATCGAGATACACAAAATCATTGAGCTGGTTGCCAGGCGTCAGGCCAATGGCCTCGAACTCAAACTCCATGACCAGTTTCAGCCCGTCGATGAACGTCCAGATATCTTTGAGAAGAATGCGGTTTTCGAGCTTCGTCGAATTAATACCGAACCTCTCTTCCAATTTTGCTTTCAGCGCGATCACAATATCTTCAGGCACATCATTGGCGCTGACCTTACCGGCAAACTCAATTGTGAACGGCAGTGGATTGATTGGCATGTAAGAGAAATGCTTATTCAGTTTGTCAGGTATGGTTTCCAGTTCGGAGTACACCATGGCTTCCATCTGCTCTTGGGTGACACCTGGCTTATGTGCTGAGATGAAAATGCGATTAATATTTCTCAGGTCCACGACGCCCATCGCCTTTTCCTGCTCTGACTCACCCCATACGCGCAGGAATGTTATTCCTCCTATTTTGGTGTTAATGAAATAGGCATAATCACCGCCCCAAACGATTTGCTCGTCATACGCCGTCATGTACTGCGCGCGCTGGCGCGTTTCCTCAGTCGTTTCCGCAGGAGCACCGCCAGTAATTGGCTCAATCGTTGCGATATTCACGACGCTCGCGATCGTGGCCAGTTCATCAATAGGCGTTAGTTTCTGACCCTCAACGAGTGTTGTTTCACCTTTTGTGCGCCAGATATCGAGAATGATCGTACTACCTTCCGGCGGCCGCATGCCGGTAACACCATCCCCGAAACGAAACCCAATCTGTTCCGTCGGTTTATAAAACTCGGTGTAGCATTTTGTCGTGCTGTTTGCCGATCGAAATTGAGTCGATTTTTCCCATTCAGTTTTCTCGCCGCCTATGGACACGTAAACCGTGACTTTAAAGCATTCAGCTGTGACATCTTTTGGCAAAATGACTTCAAGCCAGTCTTTTTCCGTATCGACAAATTTCGAGGCTTCTTCACGGTCCATCTGAGAAACGGTAAACACTGCGTCTTCCCCAACGTTAACGTCAATTGAGGTCATAGTGACGTAAACCAGCTGGCTATTAGATATAAGCGGCGAGTAGACCGGTAGCTGTAGCCTTCGGTCGCTTTTATTCACGATCCGCGCCCGCCCGGTAGACGGCGTTATAGGACGGGGTACATAGGAACGGTCAGCAGCAGCGGCGAGAATCGAAGAGCGCCTTGTTGCGGTACTAATAAACGCCTCCATTAGGCCCCGCTCAAGAGCCTGGATGACACGGTAGTAAATCTGGCCCACGAACAACGAAAAGCCGGTGACAAACTGACTGCCAACGAACCGGGACCAGTAGCTCTTGGACCTGATAATCTTTTCAAATTCATCGTTAATTTCTTGTTGGTTCACGCGATTTTCACCTGGGATTCGTTGCCGCCCTCTGGCGTCTGTATGTTGAGAATGTAGGTCTGAATGTCGGTCGTTTCACATCGGATACCGGTGATGTTTAGTTGCGGGATATCGCGCTGTAGAGCCGGGATGAGGTAGTTTTCTATCGCAACCTCCGTGTCAGTATTGGTCGGATTATGTTTGAACCGGTTCAAACGGTTTCCCCAGGCTGGTTTGCCGTAAATGGAGCCTTCAGGTGTGGCCAGCCATTCCTGAAAAATGGCAAATTTTGACTGGCTCTCCGGGTATGTCGTGATGCCATCTGCATCAACGCTCATGAGAAAATCAATTTCTTCCATTTTTTACGCCTGATCGTTAGCTATTTGTACAAGTGACGGATCGCTAAAAGTGCGCGGGATAGTAGGTTTTTTGGCTCGTTCTGACTGTGCGCCAGTCGTCGCCTCCTTTGCTCCATTTTTGGCAATCTTCTCGAGGTTTTGATTCATCTGTTTAAACAGCTCTTTGGCTTCGGGATCTGTCTTCTGTGTGACTTCAATAGAGTCCTTTTTACCGGGCTGTTCGCCCGTCTTTTGTGGCTGTGCTGATTTAACCGTTGTTAAATCTGTGAGGGTGTGAACCTCTTTTGGTGTTTGGGTTGAACTCATCGCCTCAGCGGTTTGAGCCGCCGGTTTCGAAGGCGAAACAGGCTGTGCTACGGAAACAGTCGCCTGGGCGTTTTCAGCCGGTAATTTAGCCACCTGAGAAGATGGGGCTGTCGGGTCGGTCGTGGCAGTTTGAATTGATTTTGTGCTCGGCTGCTCCGCGGCCTGCGTTTGTTGTGGTGCTACCGCGGCAGTTTGCTGTTCCGGCGCGCTATCTGTGTTTGTTGCGGCTTTGGGAGAGGTAATGCCGGATGCCTTAGCTTGCTCCTGGTACTCGTTATAATTGCGCAATATATTGCGCACGTAGTCCTGAGTCTGCTTTGCGTTTTTAGGCCCCGTAACATCTGGCAATTGATTTAGAACCGCATCGATATCATCCGATTTTGCCTTTTTACGTGCTTTATCAATGTTGCCTGGGCCTGCGTTGTACGCGGCAAGCGCCAGTGCTGTATCGCCTTTGTATTTTTTCTTTAGCTGGGACATGTACTTTGCGCCACCAGCGACGGATTGCTCGGGGTTGAAACGATCAGTAACGCCAAGATCGCTCGCTGTATCTGGCATTATTTGCATTAAACCACCGGCACCGGCATACGAAACCGCTTTATGATCGCCGCCTGACTCCTGTTTTGTCTGAGCCCGCAGCAATAGTGGGTCTATGTTGTAGTTTTTGCCTTCTTTCTCATAAAGTCCGTCAAATTTAGATAATTTCTCTTCAACTTTCGTATCATTTTTCAGGCCTTTGGTGACGCCAGCACCAGTGTAATTTCCCACTGGCCCGGTCCCCAGATAGTTGCTTTTGGCCTGCTGGATAAGCTCGCCGACCTTCAGCGTTCGCAGTCCCAGCATATCCGCAATGTTAAAGAAGGTATCGGCAACATCTTTCATGCCGTCTTTCACAACTTTTGCTGTCGCCGCACCCATCTCCTTAGCTTTTTTCTCGTCGGCATTTTCGGCAGCTGCGTCAGTTTTTGTGCCAAAGAGGCCTTGGGCGTAAGAGGCCATATTGCTGATATTTTTAGCAATATCACCAGTTTCAAATGTCAGTGCTTCTGCAACCTTGCTCATCCCAAGTTTTTCAGCGCCGGCGGCCAGCAATCCAGAACCACCTGATACCAGGCCCCCCATATCAAGCACATTTGCTGCTGTATAGGAGCCTCGATGTTTAGATGAAACTGCCTGTTCATCCGTCAGGCCGAAAGTCTGTCGCTGGCTATCTTCATCGGTGTAGCCTTCAGCTGCATCCATACCAGCGGTTATTGCCGTACCGATAATCGGTATGAATCTGAGTATCCCTTTCGCGGCGGCCTTTACGCCGAGCTTTGTGGCCAGCTTGCCGCCCGTTTTTTCTGCGAGGCTTCCGCCTGCCTTTGCTGCAACACCTGCACCCGCTTTTTTCTCAATTGACTGAGCCCGTTTAGCGGAAAGCGCCTCTGCTTCAGTTAATGGCCTGCCCATGGATAATGTCTTTGGTTGCTTCTTACCGGGCTCATGGGCTGATTTTGACGAATTCGAAGAGACACCTGGGGTTTTGGATGGTGTGCCGTTGGCAGCTTTAGGCGTACCGGTAGAATTTGCCGGAGCTTTCGCTGGCCTGCCCCGGACGGGCTTAGTTTTAGGTGGCTCGCCTGTCTTCGGCTTTGGCGTGGAGGGTTTGCGTTCTGCAGCGCCGTTACCTCGGCTGAAAACACTTTTCAACTTACTAAAGCGCCCGCGCTTCCCTTTTGTTGAGCGGTTTTTTTGCGCCTTTTCTGATTTAGCGGAACTCCTGCGTTCTCGCCGTGTTGTGCCATCCTTTCGTCTGCCTGTGAAGACGTCTTTCAGTTTTTTCAGGCCAAGCAGGCCAGCAAGACCGCTAAGCCCTTTCCCCATCAACCCGGATAACCCGCCGCCGCCTCCAGCGCCGCCGCCGCTTGCCTTGATCAGGTCATCCAGCCGATCGATAACCTCCTGATGATTGGAGTTAATATCCTCTGTTTGCTCATCAATTTTGCGAGGGGTTTCTTTTGCTAACGCACGGTCTTTCGCTACGACCGAACCGGCGACGCGCGAGGTTTTATTTTTAACTTTTGGGGCGTTTTGAATGTGCTGAGCTACAACGGCAGATTGCGCATTTGGCCGCGGAGTAGATACCTGCGGCGATAAAGGTCCAGTTGAGACATCTGGTTGCTCTGCACCAGCGCTCAGGGCTGTAACTATGCTTTTTTGCGCTGCTGGCGCTGGGGTGTTTTCAGACTTAACTGTCTGGCCAGCTTTCAAACGCTCAGATGTAACTGGCTGGTATTCAGCACGGCGTATGATGCTGCGTGTATTTGGCGTCCCGGTAGACGCCTCTCTTTTGGCTTCCGGCTCGTCTGCAGGCGTTGCCGGTTTAGAAGAGAGTTTATTTTGAAGGGCTGAGAACGGCTTGAGAAACTTCGAAACGAGGCCCTCTTCACCGTTTTTACCTTCGCCAATGAGCGACTTAGACAAATTGTAAGTTTCTACACCGGCTTTCCAGTATGAGCCACCGGCGGCGGTGCCCGCGACATCCAGGGCCGCGTTTTCTGTATTTACCGTTTCTGAAATGAGATCGCCAATTTTCCTGATAACGCTTCGATCGTCATCATGATCACCATCATCATCCTGCCTTGTGCGCTTTCGCTCCGCCTCGTCCTGTTTTTTCTGAGACGCGGCATAAGAGACCTTCTCTTTTTTACTGGCATAGGTGCCATCTTCCCGACGCAGACGACCGCGGCTATCGCGTTTGAAACCTGAAAATGGATCGTTGATCTTAGGGGCCGAATGCTGCTCCTCTTTTTTTTGGGCTTCGGTAATGGCCAATGGGGCGATTAGCTGCGTGGGTTTTATGTCATGCGTATCAGTGGCAACTGATGGCTTATGCTCTGTTTCATTGCTTTTGGGTTGCACCAACGCATCAGGAACAGCATTGTCGTGTTTTATGTCACGCGTATCTCTGTTCTTAGAAGTTTTATCCGGGGTGTAGTAGTTGTGAATCTCAGTGCTGTTTATTTCATTCGTTGTTACGCTTGCGGGTATTTCACGTTCACGCCGTTTGAAAATTAGATCTGAGTGTTCTTCTTCGGGAACATCTGCGGGCATTGCAGGGGGAAGGGCAACATTGCCGTCGAGCTTGCTGTTGATTTCAGTTAGCTGCTCAAGCTCCTCTTTGCTGGCATTTTCGACGGCATCGATAACACCTGCAAAATCCAGCACCGGCGCAGGCTTTAGTGGTTTCCCTCGGAACTGACCATCAAAAATGTCATTACTCATTCTGCTATGCCTCTACTTCAATTTTTCGGTCAGTGCGTTATTCATTTCAATGGCTCGCCATTCTTCCAGTGCATCCACAGCATTAACCGGCTGCAGGCCGTAAACCGTCAGGTTGGTCACTAAGATTTGCCAGCCAATTAAATCGAACGTTTTCAATGAAGAATTTATTCCGAAAGCCAATCAAAAGTTGCGTTTGAGCGACTTTTGACTCCTTAGCCATCAGCTCTGGGCAGTTATGAAAGGGTGTATAGAGCAGGGCCTGGCCTTTATCGATCTTCATATTCAGACCATGCCTGAGAACGTCCTGCGCCTGCACCACGCGCGCAGCCAGGGCGAGAAATTCCTGATCCATATCCATGCCCTGGATTTGCTTGAAACGTCTTTCTGCTGCGGCGTCAAAATCAGTATCGAGGTCGTAAAAGAGACGAGTCTGATACACCAGCTCCCACAGGCGCAGCTCGGCAACATATTCGCTATAAAGCGGGTCATCCTTACCGGGGAGGTTGGCGCGCATAGCTTCAAGCCGTTCCATGGCATGACCATTAAGCGGGACAACGCGCCATTTCATCATTTCGCCACAGGTTTTAAGCTCAAAATCGATGAAAGGTTCGCGTGAGAGCACACGGTTAGTTGCATCGAGATCGATAAAATCCATATCGAAGTAATGCTCATTGCTGCAGTGCTGGCACTGATAGGAAAACGTCGTCGTCGTGACGGACCGCGAACCAATAAAAATCCACCACAGCGCGGTGCGCCGGTCCTGTGCCGTCCATTCAGCACTGTCTGAAATCGTCGGCCCGCTCTGGAGTTCATTGAGATACTGCGTCGTTGTTCGCTCTTCAAAATCCGGGTTGATTTCGCAATATTTAATGCCGGTTTTGACTGTAGGGGTGGAGAACACAATTTTCTTTGCGGGGTTCGATGGCAAGAAAAAATCTGGAACAAACATGGCTATGCTCCTTTTGATGCTGAATCTGTATTGGATGTATCAGGCTTTTGTCCGATGCCTGCTACGCCAAAGGCATCAAACGATGTGTATTTGGTAAATGTGATGGGGTAGCTGAAGAATTCACTAACTTGATCTCTGGACCGCGTAACCGCGCCGCGCTCCGTAGCGAAGACGAGATATTCACTTTCCAGCACCTTGCCGGCCTTTGCCGATACCTTGTAAATCCTGATGGTGAACACGTAGTCGCGCGGCAAATTAACCGTGCCATCCCTGTTGCACACGCGTGATTTTCGCTCTTCAAACCACTTTTCAACGGTCCCGGACTCATCGTCACGGACAGTCATCGTTATTGTTTCTGCGGACAGGTGGGTTGGTTTATTAAACTCACCGGCGCCGATTTGCTTCGGCTCTGTCTGAACCGTTCCCGTGCCGTATGAGATATCTTTAACGTAGAGGTCGAAAGTAGGGGGCATGCCGTCAGCTTCTACGAGAAACTCCCAGCTTTGTGCCCAGGGGATATTGACGAGCTGCTTCATCGTCTGCCTGGCTTTAATGATTTCCATATTCGGCGTGAGATTGCCGATTACATGTGCGAGGCTGCTGGCCTGATCCATTATTCCCTGGACCGAGCCAAACCCTCCCCGCGCTTTTTCGTATAGGCTCAAATTGGCTCCTTAACCGCGGATTCGTGCCATACCGATTGCGACACGGTTGCTTGCCATTTCCAGTTCCATCTGTTTTTTACGTTCAAATAACAATGCTTCATCGGGTACGCCGACGGCATTAAGTTTGCTGTCGATGGCGATCAGCCGTAACAGGTCTGCGTTGGGAATAGAGATCAGGATCTCCAGATAGTCACCAATCATGCCTATGGCAGTTTCAGGGACTTCACCTTTTTCTAAATCCAGTTTTCGCAGGTTCTGCAGGTATGTCATACGCAGTGGCCAGCGCTCTCTCCCTGATAGCGAAAGACGAATTTCTCCGTCAATCTGGCGTGCGCTAACGTACTCAGATACCTGGTCTTCAACGGATATAAGCGTGGTCATATCCGCGGGGGCAGGGAGGCATGCGCCTCCCTCTTCTTGCAACTCTACGGTCATGCTCGAGCCCGCTTTGTCCTGATACATTCCCAGCGCACGGACCAGCATCTTTTTTAGCTTCTGCGGATCGTCGTAAAGCAAAGTCACAAAGCGTTCGCTAACGTCCTCAAGCAGTTCCGTAGGCGTCATCTCATTAACTCCAGAAGTTATAGGTAATTCGGAGTGAGGGCTTAACGAGGACAGCGGTATCTTCCGTGGAGAAATCGACCTGATCGCACGCAATCATACAGTCGCTTAATTCGGTTTTATGTGCAGGTGGGGTAAGCCCGCTTAACGATTCCGGCGTGGCTTTGAGCGTGATGTCGATATATTTCCTCTCTTGCACGCATTTTACGATCATGGCGCTCACCGCTCCTTGCAGTGTATCTACACACTGGAGCTGGATTTCGCCGTTGTTTTTTAGCGCACCGTACTGCGAGAACTTAAGCCCGCTGGGTCCGTTGTCTTCCACATTCTCGCGTGAACGCTCAGGAATCTGCATAGTACGAACCAACACGGTGAGCTCGGGATATCCTGCAAACGATACTTCGAACTCGTAACCCATCAGCTTCTCACCCGCAGCTTTGTTGCGGTTGTAGTTCTGCTTGAGCATCCCCATGTCGCCACGGGCGTTAAAGTGACCTGACATAATGTGTCCTTATAAGAAAAGGTTAGGTATTTCGGACTTGTTACGCATTTCTTTAGCGGTTAGCTGCAGCGTAACGGTGTTGTGGGTGTAGTAGCCCATCGGCGTTTTAGGGGCGTCGAGCATGTACGAAACTTCCTGTATCAGGACGTCCGTAATTTTGAATCGCCGTCCGATATCAATAACGACTGATTCAGGCCTGCGGCCCAGCGGCGCAATGTCATTTAGCTCTGGTGACATCATTGCCCATAAGTGTTTTATTGCGTCGTCCACCTCAGCTTTTGCATCGTTGATAGCCTGAAAATACAGTGACAGGTTGATAGACGGCGGCGGTGAGCCTTGCCAAATCATTTCGCTGTTGAGCTTGCTTACTGAGGTCATTTCGGTTTTGGACTGCCCAACATTCGCGAGGGTGGACACCCCGGCAATCGAACCCAGGGAATCGCCTTCGAAAGGGCTATTCCACATCGCAGAGAGCTGTGCAGTCGCACCTTCTCCGATAAATCCGATCACAGTGTTACCCTGCTTGTCGGTCACGTAAGCCTTCAGATACTGGCTCAGTGAGTCCTGAGCTATTGCGCCTACAATTGCCATATAACCTCAGAGCAAGCCCACCAGCGGGCGCTGGCGGGCAGGGATATTACTTACCGAAACGACGGCGGCGGATTTTCATGGATTTAGCGCGGTGCAGCTTGGCCGCTGAAGTTTGGGCTTTGCGTCGGGCTTTTTTGAGTGCCTGACGTTGCGCTCCATTCATGCGTTTGGGACGAATGCGCTTTTTGATGAGCTTCACCTTGCCCCCGCGAACAACCTTCTTCATCGCTTCAAACATGTTTTCGTCGGTTGCAACGGAGAATGTTGCGATCAACTCCGCTTCGCTGTCAGCTGATACGCCGGAAATGGCATTCATCACGGTTGCAGCTGCGTCGTCGTCTTCATCGTTGATCATATCGGCAACGTCGTCTTCCTTGGCCCCCAGCGTCACACAAGCTTCAGCCATGATTTCCAGCGCATCGTTGTAGTCGTCTGCTTCATCATCTGTAAGATCCGGCGCGCCTTCCTCATCGCCTTCGTCTTCATCAAGTCCAGCCACGCCCCAGGCCAGAGAGTCGAATGAAGCAAAAGAGGCGTCACCACCGGCAGCCCATTCCAGAACAGCAGCTGCAGCACTTGAACGGAATGTTTGAATGGACGCCGTAGCTACGGCCTCCAGGATTAAGCTGTCATCGTCTTTGTCCGGGTCAGCCTCCTTTTTTTTGGATTCCAGCATCATCGGATCTTTCCTGGCTGTAACCAGCAGCGAAGGGGAAAGGAACACCCCATTATCGAATGCGTTTTTCACAATAATTTCCTTAGCGAATAAGGGCAGGGCGACCGAAGAAGCGGCGAGCGGTGCCTGTGACACAAACGGCCCAATCAACTTCCCAGAGGTCGATATCTTTTTGGATGATATTCAGTACGTAAGGCTCTGTACCGTCCTCGGCATTGCGTGGCGCGCGAAGCGCACCCGACGTCACAAATCGTTCAAGCAACGACGTCATGCCCTTTGTCATGCCTTCCAGCGTCAGGCCATCGGGTTGATGTTTCAGTGAGCGAGCCAACGCGTAAAATTCACGGGTGATCGCGTCCATCGTCGACACAACGTGGGAGAAACGTAGGTAGTTTTCTCGTTTACAAGAGGTAAGTGAGTCATCGATTAGCATGCTGCCGCCGGTGCCGACGGCGACTTTGTTGATACGGGCTTTCACCATCGCGACGTAATCGGGATTATCGAGATTTGCTCGCGCAACAATGCCACGGCGGTCGATAACGCCGCGCTCTTCACCCGCTGGGGAGTAATGCCAGCCTCCAACATCCGAGACTTTTGCAACACCCATTGCTTTAGCCCGGAATGCTGTACCTGAAAGGCCCCAGCTGATTCTCGCGCCGGTAGTCGGATCTTTAGCGAGGAACGGGAAGTGATACCAGCTCATACGGAAGTTATCGATATTCATGTCGGCCATGAATTCGATAGCGGCGCCATAGTTGAGGGTCGTTGGCACGTCAAAGTACCCGCTGATACGTCGGGAGTTACACACGTCACCCAGCAGCGCCAGCACGGTTGTGTCGTAGCAGCCCAGGCCGCACATGCCGTTATAGCCCAACATTGTGTGCTTCAGAACATCGACCGCTTTGTCATATGCAGCGGGGTCGATTTTATTCATATCGCCGTTGGTGCCACCGGTAAACGCAGTTTTTTGCAGTGCTTTAATGATGCTCGTACTTGCAACATCGCTATTACAAACGGCGCGCATGCACTTTGACGCGGTTTCCAGAATGGTTTCAATGAACGCAGACTGGCCCATATCGTCTTTGGCGAGCGGATCGAGTGAGACAATGTGGCTTTCAAGCGCGGTATCAAAACCGAGCTCATCTGTTTCAGTCAGCTGTAGCGTGAAGCGATTATCACCGTATGTATCGGCATCTGCCGTAATCATCTCGATACTGCGATTTGTAGAAGGATCGCCGTCGTAAATAAAGAACTTCAGCAACTCACCCTCCGCCAGCACCGGATCGGCACCGTATGGCGCACCAGCGCATGTGACTTCGATTGGCAAAGGTTCTTCAGCTGCTAAAGGCACAGCTTTAGTTCCTGCGTCACCTTCTGCGGCGACGACTTTAGATTGCTTGAGTTTCTGTTGCTGAGCCGCGGGCTTTACGGTAATTACCGGAAATAGTGCGTCCTTACCCAAAACCCGAACGACATAACCATCACCACCGGCGACCGCTTCTGCAACGTGCCGCATTGGCTCCGCGCAGCTACCCATGCTTGGGTGCATCTCACGCCCCAGCACAGAGCGATAAGTGTTTTTCGTAACGAAGATTGGTTCGAAAGGTCGACCCTTCGAACACAGCACAACACCGGCAAAAACCGAAGCGCCGCCGGACGTGCCAACTGAGATCGTGGCATCAGCATTTATTTCCGCTGCGGCGACCTCGGAAACTGTACTTGTGGCAAATGGGATTTCCATTATGGCCCCTTAAAAATTGCTATCTGAAAATGCCCGCCAATGCGGGCATGGTCGCGTTACTCTTGTGGTTCTTCTGGTTCCACAGGCTTTTCTGGGGCGGTGTTTACCAGACCCGTGTTGTGATCGATGCCATCAATTTTGTCGTAGGTCACACGCAGCCACATGAAGTAGTCAGCGCCGTTGCGCGGATGAATGTCATCGATGCCCAGGGACCATAGCGTTGAGCGGTTATTTAGCGCCGGAGTCGTGGGGTGGTTGAATGGAATCGGCGGAACGGCAGTGCCGGAAATGAATCCAGCCTGGGAAATGCTGTCGCCACGGCCATAACAAAGCATGTCCGAGTTTCCGAACTGGAGGTCATAACGAGAGAAGGCCTCACAAATCTTGTTCGGTACTTCGTAGAGCTTATAAATACCGAATAGCTTGCCGATGTAATGAATGTACGGCGTCTGGCGGTAGTTCGGCGCGGGTTCGAACATATCCGCACGAAGGGACTTCAGCTGCGTTGCTAGTTCCTGGCCGACAAACGCGCCGGTCATACCGACGGCGAGGGTTTTTTCCAGAATTGAACCGGACACCTGGGCGATCTTGGCCTTCAGCAAATACATCCAGTCGTTAAAGCTCTGCGTGCTTGGCTGAGCCAGATCGAAAAATGTTTCGTTGCGGCAGTGCCAGGCCATACGACCGATTCGCAGCATATCTACTTCGTGAGCCATCCAGTCACGCATAGCAGAGCCATTCAAATTACCCATATCAATACCGTATTCGCGACGCATGGCATACAGAGCCTGGATCGTATGTTCTGCGGCAATAACGGACTGAGACGTGTACAACTTGAATGAGGTCATTTCATGGTTAATGACAGGAATGAACTCGGGCGCTTTTTCGACATCAATTTCAAAATCGATAGCCAGCTCAACACCAGCTGGTAGGACGGTATCGGCAGTAACAACGACTTTGGCCGCGACGTAATCTACTACGGCGTTGAACGTGGTTTTTGTTTGTTCGTGATAGGTCGTAATGCGTCCGTTTTTATCAACATCGGCCTTTTTACGATCGATAACGAGGAAAACGCGGCCAGGTTTAAACTGTACTTTGCCGCAGCGCGGTACAGCTGCGCCGTCAAACGTAAATACCTTTTTAGCACCATCAGGCTGTTCCCCTGCCGGGAAAACATAGTTGCGGCGCATCTGAGAAAAATTGCCAGTGGACTGCATCGTCAGGCGTTCGCCTGATTTGAAATCCCCGCTGTTTGAGCCTGCAACGTTGAAGATTTCGAAGATCTCCACCTCGTCACGTTCACACGGGACAAATGTGCAGGCGTCAGCCGTGGCGGCGCCCAGGGCGACGGGCAAAATCATCGCGGCAAACATCGCGCGTTGCTCTACGCCATCACTTTGAGAAAGTGACTGACCCAGGCCTTCCAGCATCATTCCTGAAGCTGTTTTACTGCCATTGCTCTTGCCGTCTGCACGCAGCAGTACGTTTTCAAGAGCCTGCGAGGCATTCGCCAGCAAACCGTCCGGCGGCATGGTGCTGTGAATGTTCACATAATTACGAATAGCACCACCCCACGCCGTAGCGATGGTGCTGGTGTCATCAGTGCTGAGGCCTTCGAACATAGAAACTTCAGACGCGGCATTAATCAGTGATTCTGCGCGCAGGTCTGGATCTTTGATGAATTGCCCGCCTTCAAACTGCGGATCAGAGGCAAAGCGGCGCACTTCGGCAGCACGTCGAGCAATGCCCTGTTGTTGTTCGTTGAATTTACTTAAGTCAGTCACCTGGCGTTCCTTTTTTAGAATGCCGCGCAGTGCCTGTATTACTTTTCACAGCCGGATGATAGTTGAACTCTTCCTTGTGCATCCACAGTACTTGACAAGAAATCTCATGATGACGAACAGGAGATTATCAAACCATATTATTACTTAATTACCTGATTTAAATAATTTATTTCTTCGTTGATGCATGAGCAATGGGGTAAGCTTAACTATTTATTTTTGATATAAACTAAAGTTTAGGATAAATGTAGAAGCATCATTCACCTTCGCAAGGGTGCATGTTGAGATAGCTTTAGCCCTCATCAGGAAATCAGAAAAGGAGTATCGGCATGAATGAGTTTCGCCAGATTAAGGAATGCTTGCGGGCAATGATGCCTGAGGTAAAGGCAGCATTTGATGCACCACTTAGCTCTGTTGAAAGTGCAAAAACGATTTCTAAATTTTTTAACATCGCCAACCCGGATGTGATTTTTCAACTGATTGTTGAATCAGATGAGCGAGACATTCTCGAAAAAGAAAATGCAAAACTTAAGGGGTCTGGCTTGCATCCAGTAACGACATTATCCGGGAACTCAAGTTACTAAATGATTAATCAAATCAAGCACTGCCCAGAGGGGAATACGCCATCATTGATTCATCGTCGTGCTGGAGGGCCAGACAGAAAGCAGTTTGTTTTGAAGTGCGAGTGCCAATGTTGTCGGGTCGCTGAGGTTTACTGGGATAGCCGCAGCGCTGAGCGCCAGGCAAAACATGACACGATAGAAAAATGGAACAGCGAGGTTGAACGTATTATTCTGGAGAGCAGGGAATAGCTATCTGGGTCCGGCAAAGAGTGGATTTGCCCACAGAGTCGGCGTTAAAGCTCAGTGGGCACAGAAGTCGCGTATACACTATTGGTTATTGATGGTTGTCTTAACGCTTTCAGTCTTCTGGATAATGACCTCTTTGTTAAGGCTTGGCGCCGGACTTGATGTCAGGACGGAGATAAAATTTTTCCAGGCTGAACTTACAACGGTGCCTCTGTCGTCTGAAGACAAAAACTGAGCGGCTATACCGTAAATAACGATCGCAAATGCCAGTGCGGCAAACACTCCCTGAAATCCATTCAGGAACCAACATAAAGCACGATACCAGGCGTTAGCTTTTTTCTTCTCATTAGCGCCGGCAGCTCTGTAAAACTCTACAACGGCCTGAACTTTAGCAGCTTCAATTTCTTTTTTGTGTTGCGTTTCTCGCTCTTCGAGTCTCGCTGTTAACGATTGTATCTGCTCGTCTTTACTTTTTGTTTGAGAGATTTCCTCGCCAATTCGAGCCTCAACCTCGCTGATTTGTTCTTCAAAGTTGGTATGAATAATTTCTTCCAGTTCTTCCATCAATTTTCGGATCATATCCTCGCCACGTGAGCGATACGAATTGACCCTCATCGGGACATCGATGACCTGATCATGGAATTGCTGAACTTTGAAATTTATGTCATCAGTACTAAGCCCCTTCTCATGGAGCATTTCGGCATACTGGTTTTTTTCTAGTTTATAGAGAGCGTAGGCAAATAAGCCTGTATGGTCGTTCTCATCTTCCACTAATGCCGTAAAAACCCATTGCTTGGACAAGCCATCCCCCTGATAGCAAAACGCCCCAATGAAGGGGCGTGGAAATTAAGATGATTCAGACTACCGCGTAGACGATGTAACGGAAGCAAACACTCGACCCAGCAGGCTATTTACGTCACTGGAAGACATGCTCGCACTGGTAGAATTAGATTTGGCGGACGCAGGACGAGAAGTGTTGCGTTCAGCTGCAGGCGTTGTGCTGCGCTGTGCAATCTGGCGAACGATCTCGGTCTTACGTGATGCCGAAATAGTTTGTAAAACGATTTTTTTAGCCATGTTTAATCTCCCTCTCTGATCCATATAATACCAGAAAAAGACCGATTAACAGGTCTTTTCAGCATGATCAACCCTCTTTTCCTGCTGTTCACTACATATAGGTGCCCTGGTTAAAACCGAGCCCATATATAGTATTTTAGATTCCCTGCTCATTTTTGATACGTCACAGAGGAAGGATTAACGACAACCTTCACCCTTGGGTTGCGTATTGAAGGATTCCCAAAAACTCATGAACTCTGCGGCTGGAAGAGCAGGGGAGTAGAAATAGCCCTGTAGAAATGAAACCCCCTTTTCCATGAGATATGACGCCTGAAAATCAGTCTCAACGCCCTCAGCAATTGTCGCCATCCCAAGTGTTTGGGCCATATCGATTACGCAATCGACCAGTCGTGTAGAGTCGGGATTGTTATTGATTCCTGCACACCTGCACACCTGCACACCTGCACATTTGCACATCTGTAGATATGTTTCTATTTCTCCACTGTACCCAGGCGCAGGCTGTCCACCTGCCTGATTGCCTGCTTATCAATATTTTGTTCATGAATCAGGACAATCAACGGCTCAAGCCATTCAACTGCTTGCTGATAGGTTATGTCACTGGAGGCAAGGGGATAAGTACGGGTTGCGTCAGATCCGCCGGAATGGGGGAGCATACCGGCATTGTACGTGGCAACGAGTGAGTGCAGGCGCTCAGCGTAAATACGAGGAACAGGTTTAGCAGCACAATCCTCAGTTTTGAAAACCGTACGGTTAATCGTTCGCCAGACCTGGGACTGGCCTGTCTCGTTTTGCTTTGCATTTTTTGCTTCCACTGAAATTGTATTGAGCCGTTGAAAAAGAGCTGATTGCAACGAAACTTTTGCTGTCAGGTTAAGGTTCTCTTTGTTCAGACTGATATTTTCCGCGCGTGTATCAATTGCCCAGTTAGCTGCGTAACACACCGCTATCGCTCCCCCCAGCATTAACATGATCTTCCATTTCAAGCTGGATAGTCCCTATGTGGGAGCTGAAAATGCGGCCCATCCTTCAGCGTTATCCAGTCCCCACCCCATTCAATCGGAATGTTCAGATCTTTGGCTGCCTGCTTAACGCTGTTAGCAATTTGCTTATAGTATTTCCATTCCCATGAGCCAGACGGTGTTGGAAAAGCGAAGACATCAACGGCATGGCCGGTAATGTGTCGGCTATTCATCGTCTGGCTTTTACCAGCGGCTAAAAGCTCCTTCTGCCTGGCGACCGTTCGCAGACCTTCGGTAATACCAAAGTCGATAGGGGAGAGCTCTAATGCGCGGCGAACAACTGTAACCAGTTGTGGATTGACGCCTTTGAGGTTTGTTTCGCTTCTTTGGCTGAATTTAAATGTCATATCAGGATGGCCTATTGAGTAGTTCGGACTTCACGCTATCGGGTAATAAGGTAAGGGCCGCATCGTTCATCGATCCGCCCTGTGTTAAAGAGTCCAGAAGGATAATGGTTATCGCGTCATCTTTGGCCGCGTGGGCCGCGTTGACAGAATTAGCGGCATTGCTGGCCAGCTGCTCAACATCGTGCGCAGGGGTATCGCATGCGGTTATCTGCTGCTGAAGAGCAGTAGTGACGCTCCTTACTTCCTGGATCAGAGCGTCAGATAGCACTGGCGGGACGAGCTTGAGGGCAGCGTTTACGCGTGCGAAGCATGCTGCAGCGGGCGCGGTATTTATCAGTTGAAGCTGAGATTGCAGGTTGCCGGATTTACGGTCATCGGTAATGGCAACGAGAATCTGCGGCTGGGTATCGGACGGCAAATGATTCACCTTGCAATACACGTCCCATCCAATTTGTATGCCGATCAGTTCTGACTTAGTGGCATTGGCCTCTATCAAGCTGGCAAGCGCAGCGGCGTGCTCACAGATATTTTTCAAGGCCGCCGGAGAGCTTTTTATATAAGTCACTTCAGGTGAAATGCTGGGCGGGTATACGACATCGGACGAAATCATTGCCGCCAGCTGCACCTGCCGGCTGGTAGCGAGATCAATGCAGGATGAGGCTGTCTTTAGTGCTGCTGGCTTAATAAGCCCACCAGTTGCCTGAAGCGCTTGAAAAGCACGTACCTGGTAGTCTTTATCAAGCATGCTTTGACTCCGGGATTGCCTGGAGCATGCATTCCCGGCAAACGTATTTGCCTGATGCCCGGTCAAAATAAATGGCTTCACGATTAGAGCAGGGCGCTGAATAACAAAGGCCGTTATAGATGCCCTTTGTGTGACTGCCGCGCCCGCGTAAACGGCTTTCGCGCGTGGTGGCTGCTTTTTGCATAACGTTTACTCGATTGTCAGAAAGCCGTCGCCGGTGGCCACCGATGACCCGCAGGAAACTGGATCGCCAACGCATACAATTGGTACGCCATTAACAGTGAAGTATGGGCGCGTACTGATAGCCGAACCATCGTGCGAAGAAACGATATCCGCGTGTACGGCAAACATATTGCCGGCGACTAAAACGGGTAGTCCGTTAACTGTCATAAAGGGCTCATTGGTTACGGCAGGACGCGGCGGAAACCCCCCGTGGCCTGAACAAATTGAACTCGCTATCGCGATCGCTGACATATCTCAGTCTCTATCCGTTGAAGTGGTGACTGGTCATCTTAAGTTGATTGTTTTATGACCTTGCATTATAGGATAACAAAAAGTTTAGGATAGCGAGGGGAGAGTTTAATCAAGAAGAGGGCACACAAAGCAATACAGCCTCCACAGGAATCTGCGGAGGCTGTTATACACGCGGACTGCCAGATGCTTGCATTGCCCGGCATAGTTTCGGGCTGCGGTGATTACATGGTTAGCCTGGAGTTTTTACCTCGTTTAGGCAATTAATAAGCAATAATTTTCTCTTCAGCTCCACAAGCATTTGCGGGGGAATTTCTTGCTGAACCTATCCAGATTCCAAATGAGCCGTCTGGTTTTTTGCAATAAACACGGGCCTGCCTTTCACATACAGCACTAAGAGTAGGCATGTCAGTAATTGAAATTGGCGGGCAATCCTTGATCTGAGATAAAGGTTTACCAGTGGTGTTGCTGAACGGGAGAGGTGCTGGGCATCCAGGTTTTGGGGCACTTATCACTCCGTTACCCAATAACTGTGGTTCACAATTTTCTGGTGGTGGAGGAGGTGGGGTAATTTTTTCAACTTTCTTAGGATGTGGGATATATAACATTGCCCCATTGAAGTTGGTATTTATGATCAAAGTAACAGGGCGTTCACCGATTCTGTCACAACTAAAATATTGTTCATTCCCGTCAATCTCCTGATCTTTTTCAACCATACTATCGCAAGTCATTCCGATTATTTGAGGTTTTCTAATTATTGTCGTATGAGACACTGATCCTACATTCATAAATTTAATTGAGATATTTACCTGAGAATCATCTACAACTTCGCCATTAATTATCAAACCTCCTTGTCTGTTCTTGCATTGGCTCCATGCATCAATAATTTTAGGGTCTGCAACAAGACGGAGTGCCGAAGTGTAGCCTTGATCGGACATGTCACTCTGATTTTTGCTGCAATACTGATTTTTAGTGTTATTAACATCACTTGAATTGGAACTACCAGTTAGGCCCAGCCCAATAGAGCCAAGTTGAAGGCTTACACCGCCATCCCAGCCACCGGAGCTACTTTTATCCTGAGATGTAGAGGAGCAGAATTCGCTATTGAAAATGTTTCTCAGGTTTGATTTGTGCAGATCAGAGTAAGTATTTCTCACGCCTTGCTCAAGTATGGCATCACATCCATCTAGGGCATAAGCGTTAGTTGATAAAAGGCCCAAAAGCGATACAACGCATAGTAACTTTGTACACATATAGCGCCCTTATTTTTTTAATAGATATAAATCAAGGTAGCAGTACTATATAAATCCTCAATAGATAAGAAGTATAATTTTATTATATTTGATGACCGTCCTCAAAGGAGGCCCAATGTATGTTGGGCCTGTGAGTCAGAACTAGATAGGCTGCTGGCCTTTATATTCCCCACCTAAGGCAGCAATAACCTCGGCAATCATTGCTGCAACCTCACTGGTAAAAAGAAGGAAATCAGCGTCGAAGCGCTGCGCCAGGTCCTCCAGGTCAATATCATCATTTTGATTTAGCAGCGTGTCGCAAAATTTAAGTTTTGAAAGCACGCCGTCGTCACTAAGTGAAAAGGTGATACGCTCTTGCCATTCCAACGCCAGCTTCGTCACGACCTTTCCGGCTTCAAGGTGGACACTTATCTCATCTGAGATCAGGTCTTGCCGTTTGCAGCCTATAACGCCTCCATGCTCAAGGATGGCGGTTAGCTGCGCCTCGTCCTGAATGAGGAAACCAGCTGGTGCATTACCCGTCTTGAGCCATTCGGTGAGCGTGAGTTCAACTGCACATTCAAACGTGAGGGGAACAACCGGCAAGGAGCCGATAGATTTCCTCAGAAGCGCCAGGGCATCTTCTGCGCGTTTTGCGCTGGTGGCATTGATGGCAATCAGACCGGTTGTCGTATCGATCCAGATCTCGGTGCGGGAATACTTGCTGAATGCGCGCGGCAGCAGCGTATGTAGCACCTCATCTTTGAGAGAATCCTTTTCGGCTTTTTTCAGCTTTCGGCCCAGACTCTGTTGAAGCTTCTCTATTTTCTCCTGCAGGTGCATTTTCAGCACCGGCGACGGGAGGATCTTCTCTTCACGCTGGACAACCAGAAGAATGTGCCCTGAGCCAGTGTGTATGAGACTATCGCTGAGGTTCTCCAGTGGCGGCACCCAACCAGCTTTTGCCATGTCCTGGCTGGTACAAGTAACAAAGGCAAAAGCAGCCAGCTGTGCGGGCAGGCTTTCGGCATCCCAGGACAGATCACGCGATTGACGGTACAGGCAAAGGTTCTTAAAGGGTCTGAATAGCATCGTCTGCGGCCTCCATAGTCAAGATGAAAGTGGACGCAGCGTGGGCAGGAATAAAAACGAGCGTAACGCTTTCCAGCCCGATCTCAGCGCAGTAACGCAGACAGCCGTCACTGGTGGTCCAGTATTTGATCCCGCCGCGTGTTTCCTTAGCCACCAGCTCTAAATCGTCTTTATTAGCGGATTTGCAATAAAGAGCATATTTGTCGGTAGACAGGTCTTTACGGACTTCGAAATTCTTCACTGACTCGCATTCAATCATCTGAATTAGAGAAAGCTTATCAATTAATCGTTGTTCCATTTGAGGCACACCCCGTGGTGAGAAAGTCAGCTTGTGCCCCTATTGAATCACACAATAAAATCAAAGTTTAGGATAACTTATTTTTTAAACTCCACCGCTGCGCTTTTTGAGCTGAGCATGCCCCCCGCTTTAAGGTTTATGTTGCCCGCGGCTTCCAGATCTAAATCACTCCCTGATTTTAATTTCATGCCCCCGTCGGCTTGAATAAAGGCATTTTGAGTAGTGATGATGTAGATCTGTCCTGTGTCGTTCATACCCATCGTTGTATTGCTGGCCATGTGTGTAACGGACCAACTGCCATTAGGGCTGCGGTGCTCGAGCAGTCCGTTGCGGTTGTAAACGAAATCCTCGGTCGGGGTGTTGGGTGACACGTCAGGCGCGCCTTCTACCGCTGGTGGCTGATAACCTGGCCCTCCCCATGATTCAGGGGGAACATTTGGGGTGCCGCCGGGAGCATCCTGAGCGGCTCCAACGATAAGAGGGCGACGGGTATCCCCGTTATAGGGGAACTCTACCCACACATAATCGCCGACTTTACACGGGACAAATGCGCCGCCGATGGGGAGGAGGTATTCCGCCCAGGGGCAGGCTTCATCCGGGACTGCATCCCATGTGCCGACGAGCTTTATCTGTGCGCGCATGAGCTTGTCAGGATCTATGGTGTTGGTGATTTTGGCCCGCATACGTAAATTAGTCACCGTTGAATACTCCCATTTCAACAAAGCAACGATAATTATCGCCGGTATCGAAGTGCGTTACTTTCGTGGCAACCATAACAGCGGGCATCGACTCGTCTACACTGCTTTCGCTGTTATCGCGGTGAATGACGCACTTTATCGGGTAGCCTGGAGTGATGGCACCGAAACCAGGCGTATCAAACTCAAGCGCCGGTGCGAAGTAGTTACGCAGGTTGTTTAGTTGTGCTACGTCCCCAGCTGGCACCAGCCTGATAGGGTCGCTCTCGCCTCCCTTCGAGCTGCGTAAGCCTTCGGTCATGGAGTAACTGACGTAGCGCACTTTGTGCTGACGTTCCAGCTCATAATCCTTACTCAGAATTTTGAAGGACAACATCGAGTGTCGGGCCTTCGCGTTGTTGGCCTCGATAGTGAGCATTGCTGACTGGCCGGATAACCGGGCCATGTCTTTGAAATGCAGCTTGCCGCGGGACCACCAGCATAACGCACCATGATCTTTGGCTATCTGACGAAGGAGCTTAGATGGCAGCCCACCAACATTCAGATGATATGTTCCCAGCCCGTGAAATGTATCCGCGTCGATCGCAGCACCTGGAGCGAGCTCGCGCAGTATCGCGGCGGGTTGCTTTTCAACAAAGAAACGCGTCGTACTACTTGGCGTCTTAAGCTTGAATGTTGTTTCCGAAAACGCGTTGATCTCAATGATTGGGCCAGCCATTGGCGGCACGACAACGGTAAAGCGTTCTTTGAAGATAGTGCCCCCCCCATCGGGGTCGCCTAATGACGCCTCTATCAAGGTCCCTTTCTGCACCTTCATATTGTCGTTATACGTATGGTCGTTGTTGTTCAGCCTGATTATCAGCTGTGGACCGCTCATGTCCGACGTTTCTATGTATGCCAGCTGGGCAATGCGTTCGACGGGTATTTGCCTACCCGCTAACGTCAGGTGCTGAACAAAGAAACTGGTCTGATTGTTATCGCTCATGCAGGACGCTCCCATAGACGCGCACTGTCGTATTCACCGGCTCTATAAATTCGGCTTCCAGTATCTCGGACACAACGTCTATTGCGATGGCATTTGCGTACAAGCGCCCCTCGTCGCGGCTTACTGACTGTGAGGCGAATGAAACCTCCATGGGGAATTCCACCTCAGTGTTGAGCATGACAGGCGCGCCGCCGAGGCGTGTTTTAGCCTGGAACGTTTTCGTCCTTTTTCGTGTGCTTCGCCGCATATAGGTTGCGAGCGTTGTACTCATCATGGAAAGGGAATGTTTTTCATCGGAGATCAGCACGACGGTATAGGTGAACTTCACAAACGATTTGTTAACGATGGCGTAAGCGAGCTGTCTGGCTGTTCCCTCGGTCCTAACCAACGTACCGATATTCTCGATATCGATGTAGGCGTCAGTGTCGAACATGCCAAAATCGACGCTGCGGCTAACATGGATAACGGGTAGTGCGTTGTGGTTGATATTTTTGCCGTGTTCACCCTTCCTCCCTTCTTTGGCCTTTGTTATGGCGTTTACCAGGTCCATAGGCGTGTCATATTCGCCTACAAATACACGGTCTTTAGGGTCGCGCGCCAGGAAGGCACGGAAGGGATCACTTTCGCGGCGCTGGTCGGTGATTCGTATGCCGGTGAATATCTCCAGGATGTAATTCCCAAAGGCTGTATCGACGTCGCTCAGGTCCGTTATTTCCCGCTCACCAGTTAATGTTTTATTGGGGATTTGAAACTGCGCTAAAAGCTCTCTTGTCTCAGTGCTCATCGGTAATTACTCCCTCAAAACTACGCGAAGGGATGCAGAAGTACAGACTGCCGACGTTGGTCGTACCGTAATTTGCAATACGCAACACGTACCACCAGGCGGTCCGGGTCTGGCCGCCCGCGATATCTTCTTTCCAGGCCAGCACGCTTCCGATCGGAATACCTTTTGAGGCTATCTTCAGCACCAGTGCGGAGTCACCGATCCCGGCGTTATCGTCTCCGGCATCCATCGAAATAAACGAGTCCATCTCATCGGGCACATCGACAACACAAACCTCTTCAGGGTCACTATATGTGAGCTCCTGCTGGTGGGGATCAAGTCGGGTAAATTCAGCTTGTTCGTATGCGCCCGTTTCAAAGCCTGTCTCATCCACTTCTGAGGGGATGTCGCTTACAGGACGCCATAAAAGAGCATCAAAGCTATCAGGACTGGCTTTTATCAGTTTCATCCAGCTGTCGGCCAGAAGCTCATTAAGGCCGCTTTTAACACCGAGAGAGTGGCGATTACGTTCAAGCTTATCGAAATTGCCGGCTACGATAGGTTTTACAGGTAGGACGGGATCGATTGTCGTTTCTCCAATACATTCAGGCATTGGCACCAATTTATCTTCGGCGCCCCCATTGCCGCTGCTGGATGCGTCAGGCGGCATGGGCTCATAAAATTCACTATAAATTGTCACGGTCACTCCTTAAGTTTGTCTCTGACCATTTGCTCAAAGGCCACCAGCGCTTCGGCTTCTGTTTTCCCGCTCATTTTGAATGCAGCTATGACCATTTGCTTTCTAAGCTTCAGTTCGCTGGCTATACGGGTTTTAAGTAACTTATTCTCGGCGGCGGCTATGCGTGCTTTGTTTTCCGCTTGCTCGGCGCGTGTACGCTCTTCGGCACTTTGCTTCCGCGCTCGGCGGAGCTGCTGGCGGATCTTCTCAGTGGAGGCGTGCCCGCTGGATAATTTTTTGCCCATTGCCTCTTGCCGGCGCTTATAGGTGTCAAATTCGGCGCGGAGTTTCTTCTGGTTAATCTGCGTTGAGCGGTTTCTCTTGAGTTCTTTCTGATCATCAGCATCAAACGTCCGTGACGCGCGGTCTTCGCCGAAACCCACGCGGGAGGCCTGGCTTTCCATTTGGCGAGCAAGTAGGCGCTGCCATATCGACGACTGCAGCATGACCATGACCTTAAGGACGTGTTTGCAGCTGGTGCCTTTGAGCTGTTTGTTACGGATCTTCGGATAGGCAAATTCTTTCGGGGGGGCCAGTGCATAGTTGCCGACCGTCGCCATGTAGCGATACCAGTATTGGTGGCGGCCGCAGTCACAATCAAACGATACCCTGCCAGCGCAAACGGCTTTCATTGCCTTCTGGTAGGCCTGCGGTGAATGATCGGATTCGGTGAGGTGATCGTCCCATTCCTCAAGTCGAATTTGTACACGGTGTTCCTGATGAACCGAGGCGCGGGAGGCTTTTACCCTGAATGTTGCGACGTTTCCACGTATGCCTGTCATATTGGCATTCGTGATGCCGGTGTCGTCGCCCGTGCGGTTGTTGGCTCGGTCCACGTCAATTTTAAGCGCGCTGGCCACAAGCTGAGAATACATGATCCCGCTGGCACTGCCCGCGTGTCTGGCCTTGTGCTTTTGGCGGGATTTATCGAAGGCTTTGAGGTCATCCGCCGTGAAGAAAGTACCGCCTTGTTTTTTCCCCAGCGCGAGCAAACCTTCTAGTGTTTTATTCTTCATCCCTACAGGCGTTAGCGTTCGCCTGGCCCCGCGGCGGGAAACCCGCTGCGCTTTGCCAATCATATTGAAAATGGCGTTAAAACCGTGCTCATCAAGGCCTGACGTCAGATAGCGACCGGCGTCGTCGCGCTCGACCGTAACTTTTGGCATTACTCGATACCTCCGCCTTCTGAAAAATGCCTGATGCGTTCGCGTATCCAGGTTCGGGAAGGGAGGCGGATCTCGTTACCAACGGGCAGGGGGGAGGCCTCGTCATCGCCACCAGCCAGGAGGGTAATAACCCAACGTAGAATTTCCGTCTCATAAGCCCTGAATGCAGCGAGGTCTGGGCGGTATTGTTCGTCGGGCTGGATGGTATAGAACTTGCCTTCAGCACCGTAGTCGCCGCTTTGCGCAAGAATGGCGTTATACAAAAACGAACGGATGATCGGGTCTTCTAAATTTCTATCGTCCAGGCGGGAATATTCAGTCACAAGATGTTCCCCTTCCCGGTAAGTGGTGAGGCGAGTTTGGCCAGCCTCTCTGCCTCCAGCTTGTCATATGCGCTAAGCGTGTTCACCAGCGGTGCAATCACTGATGGCGTTCGTTCGCTGCGCCGGCCGCCAAACATTTTTTTGAGGTAGCCGATAGATGAGACGTCGTTGTAGGAGATACCGTAAACGGCCAGAAGGAGGAGGGCGATTTCCGGGGTTACTTCCGGCCAGTTAATGCGGTACATCGCCTCGCCCTTGCCGTCACGGTCCTCATCAACGATTGAAGCCGGAATATCGTAACGACCGGAGCAATCCGGGAAGGATATCGCCTGCTGGATGCCCAGCTCTTTGTAGTGTTCAAGTGCCACAACAATTACAGGCTTGCCGGTGGCAATATCGATTGAACCTAATCGGCAGTGGCTACCATAACGGCGTGAAATACGGGGCTGCGCTTCATCAATCAGAATAATGGCGTCGGCCATTGCATACCTGGAAAGCTCCTCCTTCAGCACGGCATCCATTTCTTTGCGGGATTTTGGTAATGTTTTGGCCCCCATGAAGTGCAATGTCTGGGATTCACTCGCGTAAACAGCTGTGGCGTACTGGCAGGGGGTGGTATTGAGTACAGCGGCAAAAATTGGTTTATTGCTCATGGCGGTCCTCATATGAAAAAAGCCGCACTAGGCGGCTTTTGGTATATCTAAGTTTTGGGTAAAGCAAAGAACTACATGGACAAAGGTAATGGCGGCTGGTGAAGAGAAAGTCTGCGCGAGCCCGGTGTGAATGTAATACAAGTTCCTCTCCCTTTACCAGCATTGATATAATATCTCATTTTAGGATAAGAGCAATTAAATTTTTTTGTCGCCTTCAGCAATAGTGACAACCATCTCAAGCAGGTCCAGTTGCGATCCGTTAAGACGTTCGAACTCTGCCTTCCCGCCGGTTGCCATATCGGCATGAACCGGCACCAGCCAGGGATATTGTGCTCTCATTGCCGCCGGTGCTGCATGCTGGTGGTGCCATTTGCACAGGGGGAGCTGCTTCTTGTGCGCTCCCGGCCTGGTCCTCCCATCAATGTGGTGTAAGGATACTTCATGGCTGATAACCCCATGCACGTAGCATGCAATGCACGGTAGGGAACCGATGGACTGAATGAAGCGAGCCTCTTCAGCTGTCGGTGTGCGGCCCTTAAGCCCCCTGGTACTTTGACTACGCACAGGCAAGGCGTTGAGCTTAGATTTTTTCTCGCGTTGTCGTGTCGCGCGCCGCTCGGCGGCCGCATATTGTTTCTCATACTGCCGCTTACGGTAATCAGGGTCTGCCAGGCGTTCTCGCTGGCGTTCGATCGCGCACGCCGTTGCTCGCTTTGCTGCCTCTAAAGCGTTCTGCCGTCGCTCTTCAATTGATTTAGCCATAACTTCCCGTTTATGATATTTGCGCAATGTTTAAATGCTGTAAGGCGTTTGATTACCCCCTGCTTTCCCAGGCGGGGGTAATATTTCATACCTGCTCCCACTCAGCGCCGGTGTCGACCGATACTATTCCATGACATACCCTCTCAAAGAGGTTTGACGGTCAATGATGTAAAAAACCACTTTAAGGCGATACTTGATTGTTTACATTGCGGTTTAATGGAGGAAGTTTTCCCTTTAAAATATCTTCCGGTAGCGTGAATGTATAATGCCCCAGCATATTGATATGGCCGTGTAGAAGTGGTGACAGCCGGGCAATATGTTCATCCTTCAGTGTTTTACCCGTTGTTGTCCTTATATGCGAAAGTGCTTCCTGTATGTAGAGTGAATTCCACAGCACCACTGCATTAGACAGGGAGTTGCATTTAAAACCGTAACGGAGAAGACAGCTATATCGAGACCAACATTTTTCAGGCTTAAAAAGAGCGTCAGAGACGCCTAGTCATAGGCAGGATAAAATAAATTCTGCGCGTTCTTCTACACCGCAGAGTGGTAATTTGATGAGTTCGTACCCGTGCCTGTTGTAAGACCCAACCATTTCATTGAATGTCTTAACCGCTTCCGGATATAACTGCTTACGCTCGGTATCCTGTACAAAAATTTCCTTCCAGGGCGGAGCGATAAATACTGCTCGTGCATAACGGAATAATTCAATTGCTCTTTCCACATGTGCCGGCACTGGCAAGTTTGATAGCGCCAGATAACCGGCAACGTCGGGAAGCCCTCTGTCAAAGAAAAATGGAGCTTTGCTTTCTTCTGCTGCATGCCAGGAACGTAACTCCCAGTTCAGCATCAACTCAGCAAAAGCTTCCCGATCTCCCCATGGTAGAGCATTTCCGCCGATTACTACCTGATCCCGGATTATTGCGCGACCGGCCTCAGTTGCAGTTGGGAAACCTTTTGCGCGCAGAGAGTCCAGCAACTTACTTTTACCTGACCCCGGACCACCGGTAATAATAATTCTTCTTTTGTTTTCAGAAAACATAAAAATGCTCCTGTTTACCGCAAAAATAGCATGTAGAGAGCAGGTTATTTCATCATAGCCTGACGAGGGCATTAATGATTTTCATCATTAATAACATGAGCTTATCTGATTAGCGTGGTTTTTTTACACGATTGACCTTCAAACCCCTCAAACTCTTCTTTGTACGGAATAGCCGTAGGGTGCTGCTGTCCCAGATAATGTCGATGCCCAGCAATGAACGCAGCTGGGCATGAGCAATATGAACTGTAGTCAATACCTTCACCTTTACGCGCCGTGCGTACACCGTCTACCCATGAAGTGAGAAAATCCGTTCGATCGGCCAGCTCAATTGCTGGTGGGGAGCTTTCTTCTACAAGAGTGAGAATGCTGGGATAACGCCTAGGCATTACCTGTCACATCCTCTCCCCAATAGTGGCCAATGGATGGGTCGACAAATGAAATGTCCCTGGTTACTATCCGACTAGAAATTATACTTAATACCCAGTGTGGCACTGGTATCACTATACCCTTTATCACCTACCTGTGTACCGACATTACCCCATAAATTGACACGTGGGTTAATTTGTCCTTCAATGCCCACTTTAACCTCGCCAATATTACGAGCCCCTGCCTGACTGATTCGTGCTCCGTCCATTGTTGCACTATAGCTACGTGTATTATGCAGCCAGTTCGCTTCAATAAACGGTTCGAACTCTCGCCCTTTTCCTTCATCAATAGCATTGTGGCTCTTGAGATAAGTCCTTAAGCCAAGGCGCGTTTGAACATTTCCGTCTCCGTCGCTACTGACTCGCGTACCGTTGGCCTCTCTGTGGTCGTCTGCTTTCACGCCCATCCAAGTTGCTTGTGCTTGAGGTTGAATAAACCATTGGTTCAGAGTTCCATGGCTACCCGAAAACTCCCCCATCTTGAAGGTGTAACCACTTTCTAATGAAGCAGTGAACCCTTTAGATTTGTAAGATTCTTCAGCAAGTTCCTGTCCGTTCACGTGGTTGTTAAACCAGCTGTACTGGAGCCAGCTATCAACATACAAGCCCGCTTTATCAGCATCATTTGCAAACCATGTACCGTAGATGCCTGCGCTGTAACCATTGACGGAACCCTTCGAACTATAATCAGTCACTGAAGAATGGGTATTATTATGATTATTGCCATAACCAGCCATCAGACCAAGATGACCACGGTCAAGTCCATCTGAAGACCATTGAGCTATATCTCCGCCCAATTGTGCAACATAACTATTGCTCTGGGTTTTTAATTGGCTACTACCATCGCGCCAGTTATTATGACTACCGACTTGTCGTAACCACAGGCTGGTGACCTTTTTTTCACCTGTCAGAGCATCTACGTATTGGGTTTCACCAAGACGGTCATGGAGGGTTGTGTTGAATAGTCTGTTTGCTGCGGCAAGGTTTTCTACGTAACTTCCGCCTTCAGGGCGAACATTTGGGTTAACAGGGTCAACAGGATCGACAGGGTCAACAGGGTCAACAGGGTCAACAGGATCGACAGGCTTTGTATTTGTTAAATACCAGTTGTTGCTATTGCTTCCGGTCCCACGAACCAGAGAATAGTCATAAGCTCCAGCGACTATACGACCAGCCTGTGTAAAAATACCATCAGATTTGCCGTTAACATCGATAAGCTCAATACCATTCAGAGTGTAATCACCAGCACCACCGGCATTCGTTACGCTGACAGAGGTGTTTCCTGAAGTATCGCCTGCGATCACCAGCTTGTCGGTTACAGAGCTATCGTTTCCTAGTGTGGTATTGAACTGTAAATGCCCATTGTCACCGATGTAATTTCCATTCACAGTTAAAGTGGTACCAGCAACAGGATTATTGTTTGCGTCGTTGTGTCCAATAACAACCGTACCGCTGTTGGTCAATTCTCCAATCTGGTATTGAGATGGCAGTGGTGCGCCGACTGATGCTCGTGAAACAGCATCATTTTGTCCAAGGTATAATGTTCCCTGGTTATTTACTTTCCCTGTACCGATAGCTTGATTAGCAAGCATTCTAACTACACCATCAGAAGCTATAGTGGTATCAACAGACATATCCGAGTTATCGCTACTTATGGTAAGAGTGCCCCCGGTAACGTTAAGACTGCCTTCACCAGTCATCGCACCGTCAACCTGCCCATTGTTTACTGTCAGAGCCCCTTTGCTAAAATCAAGTGTACTGCCTGACTCAGTGACCAGATTCCTTAATGTTTGGCTGTAACCATTCATATCCAGATGCGTCCCGTCAGCCAGATTGAGCAAACGAGTGTTGCCCAGTACATCATTGTTTCCCATTTTTAGCCCGCCAGCGGTTACCCATGTGGCGCCGGTGTAGCTGTTCCCGCTGTTGGATAATGAAACATCAGTATCTGTATCTATCCTGAGGTCACCATTGCCTACTACCTGAGCACTGAGGTCTGCTGCATTGCCAGTATTACCGTCTGCCGTTAGTGTTAAAGCATTATCTCCCTGTGCCAACAGCTCAACTTTGGTTAGACCATAATTTATATACAGGCCGTCACTATTGTCACCGCTTGTAAGACGATAATCATAGGTGCCCTGGGCAACGGTCTCTCCGCCTTGAGTGATATTGTTTACAACAGCATCAGATATTACATTACCATTTTGATCTATTAGGTTAAGATCACCGCCGCTACCTGTTATTGTTCCTGTGCTGTCGGCAAGCTTAACCATAACCCCGGCATCATCCTGTTGAAGTAGAGGACGCGTGCCATCCGGCGCATGAGGTATGTTGTCAAAACTATCGCTGTCAGTAATTTGAATAGACCCTTTGCCAGTTAAGTCTAGGTTCTTACTCGTCTCTATAAAATTATCACTTGTAGTACTTCCTGGCGAAATATCCCCGAAAACGAGTGTTCCACCATTAAAAGCTAACCCACCGATGTTTTGGGTACCACTGCCGACAGTTGTCGTGTTTTCATTTCCAATATGCAGTGTGGCATTTACCAGGGTGGCTGTATTCACGCCATCTAATACAAATTTATTCGTTTCGAGGAGAACGTCGCCTGAGAATTCATTGCCAACGGAAGATGAAAAATTAAAATCGTTGCCATCATTTTTTGCAGTTAGCTGACCATCGCCAGTAAGTTTATTATCAAATGAAAATGAATCATTTGTATCTGCAATTAAAGAACCATTTTCGGCAATGTTTATACTACCACTACCAAAATTATCATGGCTATTAGTCGCATTCTGAGCTGATGTTGCTACACCAACAACATTCCAATTACCGGCGTAGATGCTGTTGTCACTGACGATTTTCGCATCCCCCGAAACGGTTGTGTCGCCACTACCACTCAGAGTATTGGTGAACTCAGACCCATCAGTATAGGCAATGTCTAAACCTTTAGTTATATCACCAGGGTCAGTATTAACTACCACATCCCCACTTCCCAGTGCCTTGCTGTCCGCAATCGAAAGCAGGCCACCATTGATGACCGTGCCGCCATTATAGTTTGACGCGGCGCTTAATGTTGTGTGTCCTGACTGCTGCTCGACGCTTCCCGCCCCATCAATTGCCACATCAAATACATAACCACCTGCACCGATTTCAGTTGGTTTATTATTGTTGAAAATGACTTTATTATCGCCATCACCTGACATAGTGATGCTTTTAGCAGATATGCCTGCCGGAGACCCATATTTTGAATCACCAATATAAAGATTTACGGCACTACCATTCACACTGCTAAGATTGATATCTTTCTCACTGGTTACTTTAGCACCATGGCCAAATATTACATCAGTGGTGTTACCACTAACTGTTGATGAAATATTAAAGGCACCAAGAGTGGTTACACCGGAACCTCCAGCATTGATGATTTGCAATCCTGTGTTTCCAACATTTTTACCGATCACATTGATATCACCATTGACATTTACAACAGCGGAATAAATCCCTGCGGTAGTGCTAACGGAGTTAATATCAGAAGATAATTTAACATTATTTGTTAATGTTAGATCACCGCCAACATTAATACCTCGTGTGCTACTATCATTACTAACCAGAAGCGAACCATTGGTTGTGTCGAGATAAAGATTGCCTCCAACATTAAGGTTTGAATTTCCTGCTAAAAGGAAGCTACCCCCGGTCTTGTTAATGACAGTCATATCATTGACGACATTAATGTCAGCACCTAGTTCTGAATTACTTGGTTTATCAATGAATAAATCGTTTTTGTCAGCTTCAAGATCAATACTATTTGCGTTCAGTTTTGCTGTGGAAGTTGAAGAACCAAACATCCAGATTGTGGCGTCCGTTGCGCCAGGAGCAGTTTTTAAATCACCGATAGATAACGTTCCTGCTGAGCCACCAGACTGTTCACTGGTCAACCCCCCAACTTGAGCACCGCCTATTTGTAATAGACTATTGTTGCCCATCTGCAGGTTGCCAGTATTGCTAGCAGTTAATGAGCCACCATTGATCCATAAAGAAGTATTTCCCCCACCCGCTGGAGCCATATTCAAAGTAGTGTTACCAGATGAGTTGGAAACAGTAACATCTGCACCAGCGTCCACTTGAACGGTTGCCGTCGTGTTCCACTGCATACCATCAGTGATTGACGTAGATGAGTTAAAATCTGTATAACCATTAATATCAATCGCATAAGCGTTGCTGGTCATTGCAAGAAGTGCTGCTGCGGTTGCGAGGGCCATGGATCTCGTTTTGGCTTTTGAGGACGAACTTTTAGTTTTCCCTTTTCCAAACTCTGAAACAACAGTCCATGCCATTAAAGAATGATTCCAGACAATATTATAAATGAGATTCATATTTTGATAAAACCTTCAGAGGATGATTATACTGGCCGATGGAGGAGGCGACACTGGCTGAACATCGTAAAGCCATTGAGAACAACAAGGATAGTTCATGTACCACGAAGGTGGTATTCCAATGTTCACTAAACATACATTACCTCAATAGTGTAGCCACTATCAGACGTATTCTGTGAACATATAGAACTAAAAAAAAGATCAAAACGCAACTAATTGTCATACAAATTAGTCTGCTAATGATTTTTTGGGAAAGGACATCAATAATTAACTAATTGTTTTATTTGATATTACCTCAAGCAACAAGACTAACCGAATATAGGAAAAAACAATCGTAAACCAATCCATGTGGTTTCAAAAATTAAATTATGTTCTGACTAACCAATCTATTGAGACCATAGCCATGTTGAATAGCATTGTGCATCCACCCTGTAGACCCGCACTCTCCGTTGTTAGCAAGCCGAAGCTCTACCCACAAAACTAAACTGTAGTGCCCTATTGGTCTTTTACTCGTCCATCAATTAACTGTGTGCATAATATCGTTATGTTTTTAATTTTCAAACTTCGCGACAACCAAATTACATCATTTAAGATCTTTCTGGGAAAAAGTCCATTTATTCCTATTCTCATAAATGATTTTTTTAACGAAATAATTATCTATTTTATCTTACTACTGATAAGGAACAGTGCTTATATCACCTGGTGGCATCCCACAGTGGCCGGAATTCTGATATTGGTTTGGAGTCTTACAATGATATAACAAATAAGTCGAGAAACATTTAGTATTACTTTATTTCGTCATTTGCATTTTTCTCATTTAAATCAATAACATAAGACATTTCATCCCGTAACTAACTATATTTTGAATCTTAAAGATGTTTTTCATTTAATCTTTAAAAATCATGTGATTATGTTCTTTTGGATTTTGATTGATAACTATTCCCTGAAGGTTTTTGTGATATTGATTTGCATTATTCCTATTTTTTGTTTTTTATATACACCGAACTTTGTTTTTAATTAATGAGATTTAACATGCTGAGCCAATGATTATCATCCAGTCTACGAAAAATTATTAACATTGTTTATATCATTTGCCACTTAACTTACGGGGGCCCTCACGAGGCGGGCTAGTACTTTTAAGATGCATGAAAAACATACTACGAACGAGTGTTGCTATGCGTATCATTTCTGATAATCTGTATCTACACGCAGGACTGTCTTTTTTAGTCGAAAATTCATTACCAGAAGCCAAAACTAAACGATTGGTATTCATTGATACTACATATTTAGCAGAACTTACTGCTGCTGATTTTGACGGGTTCGTTATCTATATCACCCCGAAGAGATTTAATACCGGTTGGGAGACGATGTTCTACACCGAAGTCAAAAAAGGTGAGACCATAGATATGACGATGCCTGTTACAGATATCAGAGAAAAAATCGAAAGGTTTGTATTTTTCGATGATGTACCCTTAGGTAGCATACAGCCTCAGTTTAGATTAACACAAAAGGAGGCATCGACAATAAAATCCATTGCCTGCGGAATGACTCCTGATAATTGTAGTAAGCTTACTGGCATTAGCATCAAGACTATTAGTTCACACAAAAGAAGCGCCATGGAGAAACTGGGGCTAAAGACTCAACAGGAATTATTTTGCACCCTAAGGTTATTAATGAAATATACTAAGGCCATGCATGTGAATTGACTTAAAATTGCCCCGTCAATCCTATTTAATTAGTTTTTTAGTTTGCTGAGTCAAACTCACATTCCGTTATTTTCCTCTATTATCATCTCGATTCTGGTAGCCGGGCTGCATCTACGCTTGTCTGTTGCCGAGCAGGACCGTCGCTGCAGAGGTTAATTGGAGTACTGATAAATGAAACGTTTACGCTTATCACATCCGCCTGCGAACACAGCCTTCTCTCCGGGCCTGCGCCGTCTAACCTGGCTTAATATCGCCATGCAGGCAGTATTTCCCTTGGCGGTTGCCTTCACTCCAATGATGGCTGGGGCCGGTGTCGCCCCTGCCGGAAGTGCTCTTGAAAAATGATGCTTTCGCGAATGATATAGCAGAACAAAATAGTGATGAGCAGACACAGAAAGTGTCCGGGTATGCTTAACAGGCGGGCAGTTTTTTGAGTTCCGGTGCCGCTACGTCCATGGCCCGCGGCATGGCTACGGGAGACGTGGGAGGAGCTCTTCAGCAGTGGCTGAGCCGATTTGGTTCCGCACGCGTTTAATTGGACGCGGATAAAAACTTCTCCTTGAAGAATTCCCAGTTTGAGCTGCTTCTTCCATTGTATGAGCAGCGACAGGATTGTCTTTACTCAGGGCAGTCTGCACCGCACTGACAGCAGAGCTCAGGCTAATTTAGGAGCCGGTGTCCGCTACTTTTATAATTCCTAGATGTTCGAGGCCAACACCTTCCTTGATTACGGCCTATCCCGCGACCACGCACGGGCGGGGCAGGTCTTGAATAATGGGGTTCATGAAGAATTAAATAATCCTGAGCGGTCAGGTTAATCAAAATAGTCCTGCATCATTTTGAACATGGCACCTTCGGCCGCGGCTTGTTTACGTATATAGCGTTGCACTGTTTTGGCATCGCGCCAGCCTCCGGCTTCCATGATGAGCGGCTGGGCTACGTTGCTGGCCGCCATATCCTGGGCGGCGCCCACGCGGGAACTGTGGCCTGTCCAAGTCTGGTATCTTTCTCCGGCTTCACCCAATTCCCCATTTTTGTTTAGCGCCCCCCAGCCCGCGGAGAAAATTGTCCGAAGGCCATCGGTAGTCATCGGCTTACCGCTCGGCATGGCTTTGTTGTATTTATTCACCCGACAAAACATCGGCTGCCTCGGCTCATTTGTCAGCTCTGCCAGCATTAGCCAATGCCTGATCAGGTCTACGCACCATTTAGACAGGTATTTATACTCACCGTCGCCCGAAAGGTTTGTTTTGGTCCGGGCGACATAAAGCAGACCGGTGCCGTCGGGGTTAACGTCCAGATCGCCGACAACAAGCCGCGACATTTCGGAGATTCGCAGCAGCGTATGAAAGGCAACAGAGAGAAAGGCCAGGTTGCGAGCCTGCGTGAGGGAGGTTTTGTCATTCCAGACCATCATTAGCATTTTGATGTGGTCACGGCGAAGCGGGATCGCCTGGCCGATTGTTTCTCCATTCTCTACTGCGTTGCGGCGAATTTTCTTCAGCACGCGCTGCACCGTCGGGCTGGCCGTTGCGGGGATAAGTCCGGCGTTCTTTTCTACCATAGCGATTAGCGCCGCGTGGGTTGAAATGCTGTTACTCGCCAGGCGGGTAGATAGCTCCTCGAGGTAATTTCTGAGCGATTCCGGCTGCACTGGAAGTTGCGCTACGCGATTTCTGACGCACCACGCGGCCCATTGTCCCCAAACATTTACGAGAGCGCGCCAAGTTTGTTCAGAATATGCACCGCGATCGGACTCAAATGCCTCAATATTTGCCAGCACAGCATTCAATTCAGTCGTAAGTGGTTCGACCACAGGCGACTGGCTGCCATCAAAAGGGGCTGGAAGCGTATTTTTAGAGGTCATATCGTTACACCGTCACGTTTTGAGACATAAGGCTTTGAAGAGCGGCTGGCCGTTCTGGAATCTCTTCCTTTATATAGCTACTCATCAAACTTTCAGAATCAAACTCGCTACGACGTTTACAGAAACGTAACGGCCAGAAATTAAGTTGAGCCATTTCTTCACATAACCAAAAGGAGTTATGCGTCATTTATAGGCTGCTGCTAAATCCTGAGATTCTTAACTTAGTATAATGCCACTTATACTAAGTTAAAGCGATTTTGAATAAAACTTGCCTTTTCCGTACACGTTGTAACATTTGACGCCCATTTGGACATTAAGCGGCATTCGACAGGATTCTGATACGTCCGTCTGGGGTAACATAGCGTTTCATTATTTCCTTACGTAATGATTCACTTTGTCATTTTTCAGAAGAGTTCACGATGTTCACAACCTTTACACCGACCCAAATTGATGAGCAGCGCCAAAGACTAAAACTTGCGATTGATGATCCCGACATGTTACCGATGCTAACCGATCATCTCCTCGCCGTTGGAGACTTTAACCCGGGAACCGAAAAGGAAGCGCGGTTGTTACGAAAGCAGATGGAAACTTGCATCGTTAACTCATACGCCTTAAGCGCAATTGGTGCTCATGTTTCTATCCAGGCCGCATAGACCACGCCAACCGCAAATTGGTGATCCATTCCCATTTTGCGGTTATTTACCCCCGTTAATACGTCCAAACAGGTAATTCGTCCTAAAAATTCCGCCTCCCGCCACGCAGCACCCCCTCATTTCAAAAGTTTGCTTGCTTTACTCACTACACTGCCGATAATGACCATTGGATACTAAACTCCAGTTTTATTCCGTACACATTCAAGCAACGACTTTGGAAGAATTATGTCGGTCGATAACACACAAACACTCCAGCAACTTTATGAATCTTTCCTCGAATTCCGAGACGGTTTGATGGCGAAGGCTATTGAACGCTCAGTGTTTTCTTCAAAAGGTTCCGACGGAGTAGAGTTTCGCCCTGTAGTGATCATTGAATCAGAGGACGATTATCGTTACTGGCAAGACCAGTTTGCTACATGGAAGTCTTACGCAAATAAGCTTAAAGAAGGCAGGCCGCTGATTTACCACGATACAAACCGCCAGGTTCATCCTCTGCCGGAAATTGTGAATAACATCACTGCCGTGACCATCCAGCTCTCGTCAGCAACCAGCTCGAAACGCTGGACAACCGCAGGCATCATTAAAGTGTTGCTGCAGCGCCGTGATGCGACACTTACGAAGCTCCCGCCGGAGCCAGAGCTGGTGGATGCTTATGAAGCAGAGATTGAGCGCTTTGC
This sequence comes from Buttiauxella sp., assembly GCA_036502985.1. Classification (GTDB taxonomy): domain Bacteria; phylum Pseudomonadota; class Gammaproteobacteria; order Enterobacterales; family Enterobacteriaceae; genus Buttiauxella. The sequence goes on along the minus strand of DASXXQ010000285.1, from coordinate 41,478 downwards.
CGCCTACGCAGATGATTACGAGTTCATGCTTCGTCGAACCGGCTACGAGGATACTATTCTTCAGCTCAAAGATAATGACGGCCAGGTCGCGAAATATCATGTGTCCCGTTTCGGCGCCTTCATCTATAACAACGGCAATAAGATCGTCGTAAGCGAAGCCGCAGCGCGAGCCCGCAAATCCATTTATGACACCCTTGAGCCAATCCCATGCATGGCATTTCTCAGCGGCGCGCTTTACGCGATTCCTGATAATGAAGCTGCATTGAAAAAATCCAAGCAGGAAGCGGCCAAGGCTGCCGGTGTTAAACGGATGAAACGTAAAAACGATGAGAAAGTCGCGTCAGCTAAGGCGGCGCAGTCTAAATCCAACGTTCGTACCGGTGAAGAACAGGAATAACCACCAGCCGCCGTCAATGGGCTCAAATTTGTTGAGCCCATTTCAATCCTAAGCTGCTCCGTTCAGTTCCGCCTTCAGCCATTCCTCAATATTGTTTCGCTCAGCCGCTACCTCATCATTCAGCACTTCATTAGCCGGTATATAGTGCGCCAGGTGCGCAAAACAGTGTGTATCCCAATGGTCGGGGGAAGGAATGTTGTGTTTAGCCCGCATTTCTTTTTTCGGCATAATTGCCCACTGGCCAAGCTCGTTAATGCCACACGGAATCTTACTGGCCTCACTGATCGTTTTGGTATTGGCGGTTAGCCGATGGCGTCCCTGCTTAACGGCATCTCGGGCCATAATGTTTGCGTAAGCCCTTTCATTCTTGAACCGCTTCTTGTCGTCGGTGCTGTGCATTGGCCTCCCCCAGCGTATACGCTGCACGCGAAGCCCTGAACGCTCGGCTATTGTCGCAGTATCAGCACCTACACCGTCGCCATCGATAACCACCGTCATGTTTGGATACAGCTCTGGGCGACACTGGCCAACGATATACTGCCCAAAACTGATAGGATCGCAGGTCCCCGGCATTTCTATCTCAGCATGCGGTACAACGCGCCGTTTCATACGATAGCCGCTTACCTTAAAGATGGAGATAACGCTCTTATCGCGACCGTTCCCCACGTCACAGCATGCAATCCAGCCCCAGCCCCTCTTCAGCCTAACCTGCCGGCGCGCGGCAAGGTCACACTCATGGCGGCCCAGCAGGTAGCCCGACACATTTTGAGGGAACTGGCCCAATACCTTGATCTGATACTCTGGCGCGTCCCTGCCCCCATATTCCACCATCTTATCTTTGATGAATTTTACGGTAACGAGCGGAGACTCTTCCGAGTTGAGCACAATTGCCGTGTACTCTCCGTCCGGGTTCTCCTCGGACTTCGCCAGGCTGTGATGTGACTCATAGAAATGTCCAGTTGGGCGGGTTGGCTGTGATAGTAGCAGCAGCCGGTTATCAGTTTGGGTGAGCGCGCCGCGCAGTACGCTTAGCGCCTTGTCTGACAGGCCGCTGGCTTCATCGACAATGATAAGCAAGTGATCGGCGTGCTCGCCGGCTAACGCTTCTTCATTACCCAGGCGGTAGCCTTTCCCCTGGACGCTCCAGACACCTTTGCGGGTCCTTTCGTAAAACATGGTGTCCGTGACAACAAAGTAATTTTGAAGCCATGGCGCTCGTTTTATGCAGGTATTCCAGTTCTCTTTGAGGTATTTGAAGACACCCGTTTTAACCTGGTCCAGTTTGTTGGCCACCAGCACGACACGGGCGCCCGGAAAGGAAAGCATAAAGCACAGTAGCATGATCGATGTCATGTCCGATTTACCGGTGCCGTGCCCGGAGGCTACTGTCGTTCGGCTGCCTATTTGCTGGACCGAGTCAATTATCTCGTCCTGCTGGAATGTTGGGTATTTACCAAAAAGTTCTGCGGCCGCCAGGTGCCAGTTATAGCGATAACGCCGGACAAAATCGCGGTAACGAATATCGGTAGTGACACTGCGGATCTTGCGAGCCATTACTCACTATCCTCATGCGCCGCTGACGAGTAATACTCGCTCGTTGCCTCATCGTCCCAATCATCATCATCGTCGTCGTCATCCAGAAGTATTCCTCCCTCATGCAGGAGGCCTTCTGTATTTACGTCACCGAAGCCCTTTTGATCGGATAGCAGCTGAATCTCTTCACGGCGCTGAGGCAAGAATTCGTTGAGCTGCCTTGCCCGCTTCCGGGCGTATATCTGCGCCTCGTCATCGAGCTGTTCGTCGCTCCACTCTTCCCCCAGATCAATCTCCGGCTCAATGAGGCGCAGCTCGTTAGCCATCATCTTCTCAAGTGCTGGTGGCACACGTACCCCTTGAGCCTCTATGTATGTGGCCGTATCGATAGCCGACCAGTCTTTCTCTTCCTTCAGCCGGAACGCCTCAATGACTACACGCCGATCCAACGCCTTTTGCTCCTCACGAAAGGCTTCCCGCTTTGCTTTGTCCCGGCTTTGCTTAATCTGGATGAGGGTCCGTAGGCTACCCGCAAGCGGCTCCGCCGTGCTGGCGATCATGCCGAGCTTTTTTACTTCTACCGGCGGGCCACCACTATCTGCATCTTTATCGCCACTATCTGATGAGTTATCCAACGCCTCGAGCGCCTCATCCCGGCAGGAAGAAATCAAATGGACGTGGGCCACCAGGTGAGCGAAAGCGTAATCCTCAAGATTTTCAACCAAACCATTGTCGATCATGGCCTGGGCCTGGAGTATTTCGTCAGGCGTAAGCTGGGTGTATACACCGCTGGTCATGCTGGCCCGGTTACCTGGCGCGAACGCACGCCCACGGGGGCGGTTCTTTTTTGCAGGGATCAGTTTTGCGCTTTTGGGTATCTGATCCCCTTTCGCTGGCAGCAGTGTGCCGGATGTGATCTCATCGTTTATTTTGCTGTTTTTTCTGGCTTTTTTAGTTCTTGATAGTTTCGAAAACGAGGGATCATTCTTCGGATCATTTACTGGATCAGCTTGAGAGTGATCTCGGTCTGTTTTCCGAAGGTGCTTGCGGGCAGTATTGGCATTGAGTCCGTGCAGCTCAGCATAAGCGGCAATAGACAGGCCACCGTTGGCAGCTGCCATGGCTGAGTATTTTTTCTTATGCTCTTCCCAATTCACTGTTTTATTGCCTACAGCTAGTTATCCTAAACGTTGGCTTTATTCTATTAGATAAATACCCATGAGTGTGAATAGCGTGGTTTGACGATGTGGCCGGTTCAGTGCAGCGTGAATTTGCTCTAATTAATTGCCTAAAAGTCTATGTCGTCACTGTCTGCTGGTTGTTCCAGGGTAATAGGTGGCGGCGTAGTTAGAACTGGTAACTTTCTATATGTTAAAGCTGAGCTTCCCCCAGTCTTTGGAAAGAAATAAAACGAGTCATGAAAGAGTTCTGTTGTGTAAAATTCCACCGATTTCTTAGCCATATGATCCATCAGCCCTATGTGAAGCAAATAAGTCAGAGCCTTATTCAAGTCGGGCAAGGTACAATTTAGTTTGTCGCAAATCGTCTTCTTCCTTGCCAGTGTGTACTCGTATTTATTGTCTCTCGCATACAGAAGGTACAAGTATGCCTGAAGAGCAATGAGCTCGAATGGATAACGATTGTGCATGGACTGGAACGAATTTATGTTTTTTTCTTCATCTACTAATCCTTTAAATGGCAACTTGCACCACCCATCATTGAGCTTACCATCTACATCGACGGTATAGATTTTCTTCCTTGGTGTCATACATAGGTTCTTTATAAGCCCCTTTTTAAAAAGGATTTTTAACCCCTCGCTTACAAGAGAGCGGCTCAGCGAAGCGATCCTGGTAAGCTCAGTGAATGTCAGACAGACAGTCCTAACTCCGTTGAGCTCTTCTTTACCAAAGAGGCAAAACACAATGTAGATTTTGAGAGCAGCAATCGCCTTCGCTGTATCAAGAGTATTAAACTCAGTGATGCGTGAGCCGATCCAAAGAGATGGCATTTTTTTCCAAAAAAGCATTGGCTATCTCCTCAGCGTAATCTGTAAACCAAAAGCAATATTGCTACTGCAGTTACTAGTTGAGTAAGGGCAGGAGCAATCTGACCGACCCTCTCCAGCAAAGCGACAATTTCTGCCATATGTTTAATCATTTTCTGCCCCATAAGTTGTCTTTGATGGGGTGATTATTTCATTGTTTTAATGCTTTGTGTTTAGAGTCTAAGAATCTATCTAGAAAGAAGATATCATGCATATGATTACATATCTAGATGATAAATATGATCATTTAGTTTCATTATGGTACTACAGGATACTTTAATATGGTTCACGGTGAACCATACATTTTGGAACGAACCTATTTTTGACCTTACCAAGCAAAGCCGTTACAAATGATTTATGTCATATTTATGTCACGCCAAACGTTGACGACAGCAGCTCATATTTGCCAGAATGGTTAACGCAGCACAGAAGCTGCGCTTACACGTTTGAACATTGCAAAGGACAAACAAATGACTGACAAAATCACGCTGGTTGCTGTTGATGGCGGCTCAGGCAACATAGCTATCCGCTTTAAAAACGGGGCGGGTGAAGAGCAAGAAAGTATTACCCCCGCAAGAATTCGCAGAGGTGTAACGAAGAAGAATAACCGTGACTCCGTAACAGCTTGGGAAACTGTAAACGGTGAGACGTATTCGACTGAGGGGGCAGTAAACAATCAGGATGTTATCGATACCTGCGATCCGAACTATCAAACCAGCGATGCTAACCGCGTGTTGGTCATTAACGCCCTGGCTCAATCCGGGCTTGCCGGCAAAGACATCGTAATAGGCGACACGCTTCCGGCAGCGCAGTTTTATAGCGATACCGATGCTATTAACCGCCCCTTGATTGCGGCGAAAAAGGAAAGTCTGCGCCAGCAGCTGAAGAACGTTAGTGGCGACATCAAAGCGCCGGTTATACGGGACGTCATTATTTTTCCTGAAGCTGTCGCGGCGTATGCGGCTTGCACCACCGACGAACGTGGAAAAACGCGGCCTGAATTTGTAGGTGTTGAAAAAACGCTGGTTGTAGACCTGGGGCGCTTTACATGCGATATCGCGGTTGTCACCCCTGATAAAACGATAATCTCCCGGCGCACATCAGAGAATGGCGTCCAGAAGATGATTCAGCGCCTCCATATGCTCTTGCAGAAGAATGAGGCGGCTCTGGGCCTTACCGAGGCCAAAGAAATCAATCTCACGGCTTTGGACGACTATATCAATCTTGGCTATATAGGTTCGAAAGCCGCGGCACGGGAAAAGGACCGGATTGATATTAAGCCCCTTGTCCATCAAGCTGCAGAATCCCTCGCTCTCGATGTGTTCAATGACATTCGTAGCACTCATCGCAACCTGATTGATATTGACGTCGTGCTCTTCGTCGGCGGCGGCGCCAATTGGCTAGGCGGTAAGCTAAGCTATCTCCCAAACTTCGCAGAAAACTGGCATTCTTACGTTTATATTCCTGACGAGCCCCAAATGGCTAACGTGCGTGGTGTTTATCGCGAACTGATAGCCTATGAGGACGAAATTATTGCTTCCGTTCTGGAAAAATCAGAGGGGATAGCCACCAGCTAAAAGGTGAACAATGACAACAACAAGGGCAAGAACACTGGTTCAGTTTGATTTTAATGACTACCAGACGCAGGACGTTGCTATGGGCCGATTTTATGCCGAATACAAAGGCACCAACCGCCGGTCGTTGAAGTCGAAAATGGCTACTGATGTGCTGCAGGCTGGATCGTTGTTACGAGAAGCAGACCTGTGCGCTCTAATGGACCTGATAGACAAGCCCCAATACGCCGCAGCATCAGTGACTGAACGTCGCAAAATGATTCTGTCGATGATAAACGGTGCGTTGGGCTTGTTCGGGGATGTTGAGCCACCAGCTACGCCCGCTGAACAACCAACACCCTCAGTAGCGGCTATCAGCAAAAAAGATGAAAGCGAAATTAACGAGGTAAATGAAAAACCCGCTCATAGCAAGAAAGGGTTCCTCGGCGCTTAAGTTCTGTTTAACCAGCCCCACCATTACTACTAGCGGTGGGGCTTACTCTCTAACAACCCCACCAGCAACTGATCTACTCACATTAGATTTCTTTTGAGGCTAGCTTAAATTTTTTTGAAATTAAGCTCATAAATATCCTATAGTCGGATTGTGGACACGAAGTCCCAATTGTGCGGTAAGTGCAATTTTTATCTATGGAGAAATATTATGAATGGTTCAATTACAACCATAACAAAGCATAGCTATATGAGCTTAGAAAAACGTTTGAAGGAGATAGCTCGTGCCTGGCGGGAGTTGGAAAAATTCGGACGTTCGGTGTGGCGAGATGAATTAATGAGCAAGCTATTAGCTGAATTCGTTCGTCTAATACCGCAAGCCAAATACTATGGTTTTATTACAGATAAAAAATAGATTCGATCTGGTTTTTTAAGGGGTGGAAGCCCCTTTTTTAAGCATATGAAGACGCGAGAAGCGGATTGACTAACATTCTGCCCAAGCATCGTCTTTGTATGCAGCCCCCATTGGGAGGCTGCATTAGCATTCTTACCTGAACATTAACGAGCTTCCAGGTAATCCAGGATGGCCATGATAATGACCAACACTGCTTGCACGATTTTTAAAGCTAGTACCACCATAGTGTCACCAATTTCGTGGTTCTCACCTTCCCGTGAAAGCCCTTGGGTTTTCATTCACGGTATGTGTGCATCGTGCTGACAGATACACTCGCGGCTCGAATTGGTTTGGGCTCAGTTCCCGCATCACCAGGAACTGGAAAATCTAAATACTCTTTTTTTTTAGTCTGTTAGTTCAGCCGAACAAAATAATCCCGCTAAAAGTTTGTCGTTCTCTGCCCGTATACGTTAATCTTACCTCGCTGGCAGATACACTCGCCGAAAGTGACGTTCGAAGCTTTAGCTGGAAATTTCACTTTAAGAAAAGCCTGGACTCATCATCCGGGCTTTTTTTTATCCAAAATTCCCAACAATGATTCTTTCTTATAGATAAATACTATATATAGGTGTCTAACCCTATGTCATTGCCTATATGCTGAGTATTCTAGTAACTAATCGGCTGAGAACAAGTATTAATTTCGCCGGGGATTTGAGGTTGTGACAGGCTGAAATTCGCTAAGTCCACGGCACATAAGGCCCGTAGGATTTGTCAATGGGATGCAAAAAAAATGATAATTTTGATCGAATGCTGATTTCTTAAACTTTATGGATAATCGGGTTACGTACTTTTACTCAAAACAGTTATTCAAACCTTTCAAATAAATTTATCCATGCTCTCCGGCAATTATCATCAAGCACTTTTCCGAACATTTCGGAGTAGCCGATCCAGCATATGCATCATTGGCACATACTCGTCCGGTCGTTGTCTTTTCTTTCTCGGCTTGTTCACGTCCATGGCCAGACGCGTTTTCATGTGTCGGAAGTATTTCTCTTTGATGGATATCAGCCGGAACTTGTGCGGCCGCCCACTCTGGCAATGACATACCGCGTTCGCGGAAGTTGAGAATTCCAGGCAGCGGTTATAGACCGAGGCTTGTTGAACCTGGTGATCGGGATACCGAACCTGAAGAATGTCAGTTAGCTGGCGGGCTGTAACGTAATCGCCAAGCTCCAGCATTAGCGCAGATATTTCCCTGCTTGTAATGTTGGGTTTGCTGACGATCATGAAAGCTCCTGGCGGTTTAATCACGGTGGCTAATGTGGGGGTGACAATAATACCTCTTATCCTAAACATTGAATTTATTTTGTCAAAATTAAGGCGTAAAAAAAGGCAGAGCCTGAGCTCTGCCTGTGAGTTTATTCCTTCTATGCGGCTACCTTACCGTGTTCTGCTTCCCATTCCTGAACACGCTTTCGGCCCAATGCAATAGCAGCACGCGCTGACGTTTCGCTCATGCCTTTCATCTCGCTCAGCGTAGCCGGTGAATGGGACATCAGATAACGCAATGTCGGAATATTCCCCGCCTCCAGCGCGCTAAGTGTTCGTGCTGGCAGGCCCAGGTCGGCAATGTAAATGCTGTCTGCCCACAGCGCGCGCTCCACCAGCAGCGGGTGCGATTCACTCAGGAGGGACACAATACGGTCGCACAATCCCCCATCAAGTTCTGATGGCCAGTCGCCTTTAAAGAGTCCCAGGCTTGAACGAACCGGCGTACACCACTCTGTAGGCTGTACCAGTAGATCCACGCCAACAGTGGAACGCACGACAATGTGCCATGGCAGTTTATCCACCAGCACGATATCTCTGTCCTGAATACGTGACTTAAGGGCGAACTGGTAAACGTAGATAAAGAATTCAGTACCCTTGTATCCGTAGAAGATCTGGCCGTGAACATTCCCCTCCGTTTTTTCCAGATTCGACCAGGCCGTTTTTAGCTTCCCGATAAGCGTTACATTGTGGTCCTGCAATTCGAGATTGTCGGCCTTGAGTTTGTTATTAGCTTTACGCAGCTCCCGCGCTTCATCGGCCTGCTTATCAATGGTGGCATTTTTCTCTTTAAGCTCTTTGCTTTTACGCGCCAGCTGGTCGGCCTGCCGTTGCGGATTAAGAGATTTTAGGCTGTGATTCTCGGCTTTCAAATCACTCTCGACCAACAGCTTAACCTTCAGTGCCTGACGAAACTCCTCAGCTTTATTCAGCGCCTCGTCGCGAGCAAATTCCAGATCCGCTATGCGATCGCATAGTTCCTTTTGGCCTTCATCCATACGTTGCTGGGTGTCGGTGAGCTGCGCCTGCACGGTTAGCAGCTGGACCTGCAATTTTTCGCATTGCTCCACCAGCTCGTTGTATTCGTCGTAGTCCTCATTTTGACGGTTTATCAGCAGCGCTTGTGTCTGGTTGATGTGCGTATCAGCACTCTCCAGCACGGCGATTAACAGATCAGACCCTCGGGCTTGGTTAATCGCCAGTTTGATTTGCGCGCGCAGGGGTTCGAACATCGTAACGATGGTGTTTTCTTCTTGAGACATGGGCGTGTTACCTTTGAAATATGTTCTGAAGAGCCTTATTCAGGCTCTGGTAAAATGCGGAAATTAAGATTTCACTTGAGCTGTGGCCGCGCTGAGCATTCCAGCAAGCCCGGTTGATCCAATCAGCACCAGCGCCGCCGAAAGGCCAGTTAACCAATATGCGTGGATATCGAAGCTAAAGCCCAGCAGCGCGCAACCGGCAATGAATATGGATAAAAGAACGTAAGTAATTAGCATGTTTACTCCTGCCGTTAAGTGGCTGCACCTGTCAGAAAAATTGCACCAAAGAGGAAATACCCCCAACCGTTCAGCCCATTGATTGCCATATAGGCAGCCGCTATGGCGCAGATAATGCCTGGTATAATCAGTATTCCGGCTTTCAACTGGTGAACCCCTGTTTGTATTTGAGGAAAAACTTGTAGCGTGTCTTGTCTTTATCCATGTGGCGGATCGTATTTCGGGCCAGCATGATAATGTCGTGATGGTTTTCGTTGCGGGCGCCCAGCTCGTCAAGCAGCGAGGCCACCAGCAAAAGTAGCTCTTCTCTCCCCCCGAAATAGTTATAAAAACGCTGCCGGGAGTAGCCGTAGGCAATGAGGCATGAAGGGCCAAAATCCAGCGCAGGGTTGTGCTCAAAAAACAGTAGCGCCGCAGTAATCATCCCCGAGTAGGCCGTCATTGCTTTTACATGCTCTGATACGCCCATATTTGCCAGGAACCTGCGAACTTCCACGTCTGAAATCGCTGTCTGTGCGCTCATATCTGGCTCCATAATTTATCCGTTTCGTACTCTGGCATTGCTTCATCAGCATCGAGCTCCCAGTACGTCTCCAGTAGCCGGATGGCTTCCTTATGCCCATAAGCGACCACGCAGTAATAACCTTGCTCCGTAAGTCGGTTGAGGATGGCTTTTTGATTGTCGGAAGGACGGTTTTTGCCGTATTTCAGTTCAAGGCGCATGCCGAAATACACACCGCGTGGTGCATCGAGAATCGTGTCGGGATATCCTGACTTTTGTCCCTCAGCTTTCATCTTCCCGGCTGTGGCCTTGCTGCGTTTGCCTCCATTCGGCACAGCGGTTAACAGGTCATATAGCTCAATGTTAAACAGTTCAAAGTTACGGAAGATTCGCGCCTGCTCGTAGTGCTCGGGCTGCTTTTTGAAGTGCTCTGGGTGTCTTTCCAGATAATTCAGCGCCGCCTGGTGCGGAGAGCTCGTTTTGCTCGCGGCCAGTAGGGCATTCGCAGCAGTTATCCGGCGGGTTTTTGGTAGCGCCGCTGCACTACGTTGCTGAAAGTCCTTAAGCCATTCATCGGTAAATCGTGCTGATTTCACATTAACCTCCGTGAAATTACCCTTATCCTAAAACATGATTTTTTATTGGTTATTAAAGAGCATTACGCACTTCAGGAATGCGTCAGCACCTGCCTTTTGCAGGCACTCAAAAACGCCACCTGCATAGGTGGCGCTACGAACTTATTGAAGGTTTATCGAATGCTCATAAATAATGAACAGCAGCCATACCGCGGCCAGAATGGCCGGGGCAGCAAGGACCATCTGAGCCAACGAGCGCAGCATTGTAGTTTTTTTACCGCGAGGAATAGCCTGTACTGTAGGGGTATGTCTGGAGGGGATATCTCGACCGACGTATTGGGTCATGGTATTATCCTTTTCGATTTGGCATTGGTTGTGTCCGCAAAAACTAGACCTTTGCCGGGTTAAGAAGAGCCAGCGTAATGCTGGCTTTTTTTTATCTCTTTGTGAGAGACAGTCTTATCCTAAACTCTGATTTTATATTGATCAAGGAAAATCAGACAAACTGTCTGTATTTGTATAGGCGGGAGATTATTGAGAAGACGCGTTGAGGTTATGGGCGGCGCTTTTGATCACTTCACGCCACTCATCAAGTGAAATATCGCGGATTCGGGTTATTTGAGTTCCCCGAGCCGTGGCATCGAGCCAGACCTCTTTGCTCTCATCATCCTTTAGCACCAAAGCAAAAAGATAGTGACCGCCGAACCGCTGCCTTAAAACCACACTGCACCCCCACGTCGCCGCGATGAGCTGTAGATCTTTGAATTTTGCTGATCGGATAGCCATTTCTTACCCCAGGTAAAACAGCCTCCAGCGAGGCTGCATGTATTCGATTATTTGCCTATTTTACATCGCTTTGCATTCCAGGGCTAAGTCTTCGAGATAATATGAATACGTCTCGCCGTCCTCCGTTGGAAGCTCATGGCCAGCATTGTAAATTAGCCCGTCCTCTACCCGGTTCTGATAGTACAACCAGGCAGCTATGATCGTGTAAGCCTCACGTTCATAGCTATAAATCTGAGCCACGGTATGCTCGTACTCCTCACCGGCTAACGCACCGTGCCCGCGCTCCACCAGCATACGTTTAATTTCATGCCACCACGGGCCATATGCCCTGTAGGCTTTAGGTTTCTTGTTCAGAATGGCAACCAGCCCATTCAGATAGCCCGCGATAAATTCCTCTTCGTTGCGGCCTGCCAGCGCCTCAGTCATAAGGGGTTCTAAATGCTCACTGGCTGGGACCAGCGTGTTCATCAATGTATTCATGGTTTAACAGCCCGCGCTTGCGGGCCTCTCCTTATGCGTGAGACTTGATAACAGACAAAACGTCTTCAATGTTGTTACTGGAGGATACCAGCCACCAGGAGCCTTCAAACTCTTCACCGGCGTTTCTGCCGTTATAGTATTTGGCGTTGAAGCGGTCCTTAAGTTCGTCCTTGGCTTTAAACAGGCTGCCGGATTTACCGCGAGAATCCTGAATGCCGTAACACCCCCCTTCGGAGAAATTAATACCCCACTTCGCACGTATTCTGGTTGTGTTCTTTTTGACAGACAGGCCGAGATCGTCAATCGACACGTCGACTTCTTCCGCCGCCGTCTGGGCCGCCTCTACTTTCGCCTTGGCCGCCTCGAGCTCTTCGGGAGAAATTAACCCAATTTTCAGGCGAATGTCATTCAGGAAGTCTTCCGCACCACCAGCATTGATAGCCTTAAGCTTCTCCACGACTTCACGCATAGCGACGTCATAGGCATTTTTTGTGGCGAGCATTTTTGCCGTTACAGCGCTTTTTGCAAACAGGCCGGCAAACACCATATCGGCAAAATAGCGGCTTCCGTTCAGCATGCTGGCAAGCGGCTCGCCGTACTTAGCGGCGGTCCGTTGATAGCCTGACACTACGGCGTATCCGCTTGATTCAGTCCGTTGCATCGCCCGTTGCAGACGCTCGACGATCCCGGGATCAATCACGGTCAGGTTGCTCTCAAACTCTTCCATCCAGCGTAAGCCATACTGGTTAACCGCGTTGCGGCAATCATCGATAGCCTGCGCTGAAAGTTGGTTGACCATTGATTCTATAGCTGCGTTGAAATCCCCTTTATTTGCGAATCGTCCGGGTATGCGTTTGCGCGCTTGGTAACCAAAGTCAGCACCTCTTTGCTCCGGCAGCCGGTCATTTGCAATGAGGTAGATAACGTCCCGTTCATTCGCGCCTGAAATGAGCTTTGCAAGCGAGTCATCTGCGCGCATCATCGCCAGGGTGTCACTGATGAACAGTGCAATCTCTGATTCTGACGCTTGCTCACCGTAACTCTCCATAACGACTTTCCAGTTTTCTCCCATCACGGCCTGAATAAAGGTTTCACCGGCAAATTTCAGCTTATTGGTTAACGTTGGCTCCGCCTCACGTAGCCAGTTCGCCAGGCGGGTTTTAAGAACATCATCGGTCGGGTCCGGGTAAATAATCTTCATCGAATTGGATTTGAACCAGCCAGCGTCTATGTTCTGCGTGCGTGAGCTGTAAGAGGATGTGGTGCCTGCCCGGACATTGATTTCATCGCCGTCATAAAATGGTATGGCCTTGTCATTGAGGGTAAGGGACCCATCAGCGAGGTATTTCTGAAACTGTGATTTTGACAGCCGCTCAGAAATGGCTTTGGCCCAGACGCCGCTCATCATCCACTGGCGTAGCGATACTTCGCTTTCGCTCACGGTGACGCGCTTACGCAGATTGTCGACGTGAGTCTTAACTTTCCGGTTTGCTCCAGCGCGATCCGTGCCTGGCGCGTAAATTTGAGAAAGCTCGGCAATACCTGAGTCAAAGTCTATGCTCTCAATGCGGCATAGCGCGGCATCTGATTGTATACCTCTGGCCACGTCATAAGCGAAGGTTTCACCAGTGCTGAATTGCCCATTTTTTGAAATATAAAACTCGCTGGCCCGGTCCAGGATTCGTGCAGGAACTTCTATCAATCCGGCCTCGATTGCTTTGCTAATGGTCGGGCGGAGGCGTTTAATTTCACTCTCTGATTTCTTCTGACGCTCGACCTTGCGCTCCATTTTTCTTAGCACTGCCTGTGCTTTATTGATGGACTTACTTGCTTTCTCAAGGCTTTCTTTGGCATTACGCATGCGAAATGCTGCATTTTCGGCGTCGACACGGTAACGGTAGCCAACTGGCGATTCTGAACGAACCTCTATCATTGCCGCATCGTAATCAGCCTGGCCCTGTGCCATTTCGTTCTGCACTTCTTCAATGCGGGCCTGATCGCGCTCAAAAACCTGCTTTTGCTTCTCAATATCTGCCAGCAGCGTATCCATATCGCCTTTCGCCGCGTGGCTGGCTTTGATGTAATTCTGCAGATCGATACCGGCGCGTTTCTGGGCTGCTGCCATGGCTTTAGTTTTAGCTTCCTCCATCATTTCCGCGTTTCTGCAGGCGCGCTCTTCGGGATTGGCTGCCAACAGCAAACTCATATCAGCCGCATCACTGGCGTCGGCGTTTGCCATGCGCGCCTCGTCGGACGTAAACAGCGTGGTAATCCATTCTTTCTTGCGCTTAAGAGTAGACAGGCGGAACTCATCAAATGAGCCCTTACCAGCATAGTAATGCACCCTGACTTTGGACTGCTTCGATCCCGTGCGTGCGCCGCGACCATTTCGCTGATCGATACTGGCCGGCGTCCAGGGTAACGTCAGATGGTGGATATCCGTTGTGCCGTGGTGAAGGTTGATCCCAACTTCCGCCTTCTTGTTGCAGATCAGAATGCGTTTGCGGCCCTCGTTGTAATCAGCTGCTATGGACTCAATACCTGTCAGGCTGAGCTCGCCACTCTGGGCAATGTAATCCTCATACGCCAGCTTCTGCGTGTAATAGGCTTCCATTTCTGCCTCGGTCGCATCCTCTTTCGGCTCCCTTGGGGGTTTGACGGCCTTTAGCTTCTTCTTGCCCTTTCCTGCAGCAGCGACCGAGGCCGCGTTAATAATGCCGATCTCACTGGCATCAATGCCGAGTTCTGCGCACAGGATACGTGCCAGCTTTTCATGTTGTGACTTTTCATCGGTGAAGATGATCTGCTTCCCGCCTTCCTCGTATCCTCGCTTCACTTTCTCAATCAGTGCGGAATATTTCGGCATTATCGGGTGCGATACGGCGGAAGCATCGATTTTAAACGCCGACAGGCGCTTCATCACTTCGCCTTCATAATCCTCCGGGACCACCAGCTCAATAACTTCGCCACGGAGTGCAATACTAACCTGCGCCTCTACGTCGTAGGTTTCGTCGCTATCTTCACTTACCGCTTTGGTTTTGGCCGGTAGGGCTTCAGCAAGGCCACGAATTGCCGTTTCATACTGCGCTGGCAACCTGAAGGTCATCTGCCGACGGTAGAGGTCCAGATCGGTACACACACGATCCATGTCACGAATGATGGCGAAAATACTGTCTTTTTCGATAAGGTGGCCATGCGCATCGCGTGATTCCTCCGCGTCGGCTTTCGGTCCGTTCTGGTTCGACAATGCCTCAGCACGCTGGCGTAATTCCTCGTAGATCGCTGCCTGCGCACCGGTCATCGGTGCCTCTACGGTGTGTTCTTCTAAATCCGGGATTTTTACTGAATCTGAAACATCCTTAACGGACTTGAGATCTACCCATCGATGGAAGATCCCGCGCAGGCCAGAAAGGTTCTGGAAGCCTACCAGCCCTTCCTTCTCTTCAACCTCCCCGGACAGTTTCTGCACCAGCACGGTATCCGTCGCGCCGAAGACTTTTACGAAGTCGTCTGGTGTCTGAATACCCAGCTTGCCCCACTCTTCCATAGTCATGACGTGGGAAAGCATGTTGAAGGCATCGATCGGGGAGTTTACGGCTGGGGTAGCCGTGCCCAGCAGCACACCACGTCCGTTATTTTTGCTCAACATGTAAGCATTTTTGACGGCCATATCTCGCGCCGACTGCGCAACAGAAGGCGACGGCAAATAGGCGAGCTGCCCGGCTTCCCGGCCCGCGGCATAGCTGTTTCGGTAGTTATGCCCCTCATCGACTATTACGTTGTCAAATGCCATATCCTCAAAGTACGGATAGTCATGTTCTTTCGCCGTGCCGGTGTCTGAGGCTTTCGCCAGAATTCGGCTTTTTGCATTGGCATCACGGTGTTTGGTGCCGTCCAGATTGACACGCCCCGCCTCCGCTGCGTTGTAGAGCACATCGTAGGCATGATCCCGGATAGTCTCTTCTTTCATCGGAATCTTCGCGTACTGCTCTTTAGTCATGACCACCATGCGGTAGTTGGACTGCGGGATCAGGTGCATGCGCTGCTTAACGGTGTCTCCGTCCACAAGCTTCACATTAAGACGATATTCTTCTTCTCCGGTGTGCTGGTTAACTCGCGGCTTTCCTTCATCGTCCAGGACCGGTACGCGTTGAGGCTGCCCGTTCTCATCGGAGATGACATCCAGGCCAACAAAGAACATCGTTGAGAGCGCTTCGGCACTGTAGAAGTTATGCGCTTCGTGGAACCAGTTCTCATAAACAGCTTTGGGCACAACCGTAGCGGTACGCTTGGCACGGCCATTCTCAAAGTTAAAAGCTTCCGTCGCCATCATGGTGACGGTTTTGCCGGTGCCGGTGCCATGGCCTAAAATCCCGCGTCCGTCTTCTGAGGCGCGCCGAGCGGCAGAGTTCTGGTGCGCAGCCGGTATCACTCGCCCTGAAATGCCTTTTAAGCCCAGCGGAGCGTCTGAATACTCAAAGGGGATGTGGCCATTGAAGGTGTCGTTATATTCCTGGACCAGGTTATCAATTTCGTCGTGCTGGCGTATCCAGTCGTTAAATCCGGCTTCCAGGACTTTAATACGCGCCATGTAATCCGCTGCGTATACGCCGCGTGGCTTGTTGCCGTTGAGGTAGTTTTCCAACTGCTCGAGGAAAGCGTCCTTTTGCTTAACTCGCTTATAACTGGACTTCATGATCCCGTTTGTTTTATCGCGGGAAACCACCGTGCCATAGCGGTAGCCGCTAAATACCCCCTGCCGTCCGTGATAGTCGCGATCGGCATTCATAATACCGTTGTCATCCACGGTCACATCGCCGGTATAGCTAAGCTTGTCGTACCCCTGCTCGGTCAGGTATTCAAGTACAAGGGAACGATCAAACCAGCGCGCGTTTAGGTTGAAATCCAGATCGTCGACTTCGGTCCACTTCCGGCGGCGGCGAACTTCCACCAGCTGGCGCAGATAGTTTTGTCGAATGGCCTCGTTATCGATAACCGCCAGCGCACCATTAAGCGAGCTGGTAAGGGCGCTAATATCGCCGCTGGTGGCGCGGTCCATTGGCATCAGGTCGCCAGAAGCGGTGATGGCAATACCTTCAACATGGGCCAGGGCAGACAGCGCCTCGTTGTCATCCTCCGGCAGCTCGCCGGTGAAGTGCTGGCGAAAGGCCTCCAGCGTGATCGGGTCCAGGTCAATCTGGCTAAACAGATGGCTCACGACCTGCACATGATCCGCGGTGTTGTGCGTAATGGTGCCGCCAATGTCCAATTGACCTTTTAGCAGCGCTGAAAGGTTGCCGTCTAAATCAGTTGAGGCGGCAAATTTCAGCCAGTTTTTAGCGTGGTTGCCGCGTATGCCGCTCACTTTTCCCGTTGCAGCACCGAACCGGCTAACTTCCCGCGCGACCAGGCGGGCCACGTCTGCGCGCAGCGGCTCGATGTAGTCAGGCCTGAGCTTGTTACTTTGGGCATCCTGCAACGTGGCAATTTGCACGCCGATCAGCGACCCTCTAAAAATACGCTCCCGAAGCTCTACAGGCTGCGATTGTGCCAGTGCCATTGCCTGGCTCAAGTTGGCGTCAAACAGCGCAGGGAACGTCTGCCAGGCGGCAAGGATATGATCGAATGGCTTACCCAGCGTTGCACTGCAATCTTTCAGCTGGCCGGCAAGCTCGTCGTAAGATGCCGCCCCATACTTTGCTTCAGTAATGTCTGATACGCCGCGCGCGTCGTTGATTACCCAGCGTTCATTCTCAAAACGATACCAGACGTCATTGATCAAGCGATCGTCGCCTTCGGCGTACCGTTCCACCATCGGCTCCACCAGCTCGAACTCATCCCACAAAATGCGGCTATCAAAGCGCTGAGCAAGCTTTGCCTTTATCCCTGCAGGTTTAATCTGGTCATTCTGGACACTCATGCGATAGCCCTGGACTACCGTGCCATGCAGGAAGCGCTTGCCGTCGAGATCGAACCACTTGCCTTTAATGAAGGTGTCCCACAACACGTTGGTATGCTTCAGGAATGGCGCTTTTTCGGTCAGGATGCGATCGGCCAGTTCTTCGGGGTGTTTACGCAATACCCAGACGTCTACCGCCGTGGAGGTGCCGTTATTCTCAAATGTCCCGGAGGGTAGCCGGTGCGCCCCCAAAAATTCGGCCTTACGAGAAACCTGCTCACGTAATTTTTTGTGCGTTGCGCCGGTCGTCATGCCAAAGGGTACGACGATGCAGATCATGCCGCCGGCTTTGACCTTATCGATAAGGCGCAGGATGAAATAACGGCCAATGTTGCTTTCTTTGGCATACGCGGGATCGAGGTTGGCAAACTCGCCTCGGGAATTACCAAAAGGCACATTGCCCACACAGCTGTCATAAGTGCCGTCGGGCGTGCTGGCGGCCAGCCTTTCAAATGGAGAGGTGATTACGGTGTCTTCGGGATGGAGCAGCTGGTTGATACGGCTGGAGACGTCGCTTATCTCCGTGGCGGTCATAATAACCCCGGTTGGCTTGGTTTCGTGAAATACGCCGGTGCCGGAGGCGGGTTCTAAGGTGTTGCCGGTATCTGCGCCGTACCCAGCCAGGAGATCCCAAATTCCTTCCGCAACATATTGGGGAGTGTAATATTCATGCTCATTTGCACCGATCCCCCCCTCCCCTGTATACGCTGCCAGCACCTGCCTTTCTTCGTCGGTCAGGGTATCGCCTGGCGAGAATTTTCTAAGGAGCGCAACGGCTGCGGCGTTAGCTTCCTTTCGTTCTCTTTCGAGTGATCGTCCTTCAATTTTCTCAACACCGAACTGTGCACTCTTGCGCCGTTGGGTAAACAGGTGCAGCACACTCAGTAGAGCGCCGACACTCGTAGCACGGTTAATTGCTTCCACCGCGCGCCGCTTGTTGGGCTCAAAATCATCACTCATTTACTACTCTCCTGTCTCTCTATTGTACACTTCGCGCAGTTATCCTAAAAAGTGGGTTTATTCTAGAGGATTGTTAAGGATGAGTAAGACCAAAAGGCGCACAGGCTCGTTGATGGGGGCGTTACAGCAGCTCTTTACGGGTTCTCATGCCGTCGACGCGCACGACTATGGTGCAGGTTATGAACAAGGCGGCGGCGGTGCATCCTTTCAGACTCAGGCACCTTCACAATTAACCGATGACGGCATGGCAATGTTGTCGGCGGCCAGCACCGTTCAGGGAGAAGCAAAATTGCCGACGGCGCGCCGGCAAAAGCTCGCCGTCCTGGAAGAAATGGGAGAATACGGCACGCTTGCCTCTGCTATTGATATTCACCTGGCGCATGCCCTGTCCGTAGACAAACAAACCGGTACGATTTTCCAGATCAAACCTCGCGCCCAGGGTGACGGGCAGATTTCCGCGGCTGACCGCGAGCTTGCCAGCATGCTGATGGGGGAACTCGGCGAGCCTATCAATGAATATCTGCCCAGCTGGATGCGGCCAACCGCAGTATTCGGCGTGAGCTATGTACGACCTTACGCAGAACATGGCCTGGGCATTAAGAGCTATGAGAGCTCTTATTACACCCTCCCCCACCATGTTCGCGAGTACGTGCGCGGCGGCGACCTGGCGGGCTTCACGAATGAATATTTCTATAAGCCAGACCATAACGGGATTCTATTAGCGGCCCCCTGGGAGCTCATCCCTATCAAAATCCCTTACTGGTCGCCTTCGGCAAGTCAGGTCCCAATTGGGCGCGGTACACAGCGCTATTCTCTCCTTCAGGAACCGGCAGAACGCACGCCAATCGAAACACAGAACTATGGCACCAGCCTTATAGAAAACTGTTACGAGCCCTGGTCCAATCTGAGACAGTCGATTAACGCACTGAAGGCCAGCCGCGCAAACGCCAGCCGTATCGACCGCATACTTGGCGTCCAGACCTCCCAACTCGACCCGGACCGCGCCGCGTCCTACACGCGCAACATCAACAACATTCTGAAAGATGATGCGGAGTACATGAGCCGACGCGCGCGGCAACAAGGCGTGACTCCCACGGTTGTGAACAGCGTGATCCCGATTATGGGTGACGGCAAAGGCGCGATGACAATCGATACCCAGATGATCGGGGCTGATATCGCGCACATTGAAGATATTATGTTCCACATGAAGCAGCTGTGTAGCTCCGCGGGTATTGATGCCTCCATGCTCGGGTTTTCTGACATGCTGGCCGGGGGCCTCGGCGAAGGTGGATTTTTCAGAACCGCGATTCAGGCCGCAATGCGTGCGCAGTGGTTGCGCTTTGCCGCTCAGACAGCAATTTATCGCAGTATTGATCTGCACCTGGCTTATAAAACAGGCAAGGTGTATCCCGCGCAATCACGTCCCTATTACCTGGAATTCAACTCCCTTAATACCGCGATTCAGGAAGAAGAAAACTCCGCCCGTGAAAGCCAGGCTAACTTTGCATCAATGGTCGTCACCGTCCTGGATCAGATGCAGAACGGGCAGCTGGCCCATTCGAAAACGCTAAAAGAAATCGTGCTGGGTAAGCAATTCAAATTCTCTGACAGTGAGGTACAAAACGTCATTAAAGAGCTCGCTGAAGCTCTACAGAAATCCGATACCGAAAACGATATGTACGAGTCGTTACGCAGGCTACCAGCCTCTGATGTGGAAGAAATGCTGCTCGAAGCATTCCGACAAAAATAACCCGCCCTCCCCTGTTTCGATCAGCTGCGCGAGCCGATGGAGATAACAGAGCATGAAATACGATTCGCTGGAGACTGTTACTGACCGTTTCAGCATTTTCCGTAACGCACGGACGACCAGAGAAAATGGACGCAATTACATTATTGTCTCAATTAAGAACACCCTGGCTTCGGAGGCTGTGCAGGAAGGGATACGCCTGGGCGAACTGTTTGGATTCTGGGGCCACCAGCGCCGGGAGTTAAACGGCAAGCTGGATGTGCCCGAAGAATCAATCATCATGGTCGACGGCAAACCCGTTCTGACGCAAAACGTACCGTCCAACCGCACCGTCAATATTGAAATCGACGACGATGGCGTGATCTCTCATTCGGAGGAAATCCTCAAGACTGACCCCGGTAATATTGTCAGCAGCATGATCGCGTCCAGAGCTGGTGGCTGGAGCTGGGCAACCGGCGGCCCGGACACGACCCGCGCCTCAGTGGTTCGACGCTTCAAAGGGTGTGATTACGTTCTGCAGCCCAACTACATCAGTCTGGACCACCCGGCGATGATGCTGGAGTCCGTGCATGATCGCCACCAGCTAATGCTCGAGTCGTTAAGGAGCAAAGGTTATTCTGAGCAGGGAGCTCAAACCATCATCGAGCACTTTGAAGCGATGGGCGACACCCATGAACAGCTGGCCATTGTTCAGGATGATGTTTTGCTGCTTGAGGGGCTGCTTTCTCATGAACGGAGCCAGTCAGTCGAGATCCGCCTGGCTAACGAAGAGCTTACCCGCCTAAACGGCGAACTCGATGCGCTCCAGCGCAATCGGGAAATGCTCATGACAGAGGTGCTTCAGCGCATGCCGGTGCATGCTACTGAAGAGCAGCGCGAGGCGTTCCTTAATCCGAAGACGAAGGCAGATGCCGAGCTGGTGACAATGATGTTTGAATCCATCATGAAGACGGATTTCACGCAGTTGCCGGGTAAACATGCCGGACAATCCCGCGTCTACGTACCGTCACATTTTGAACAGTCAAAAGTGAAACCATCTCGCGTCGTTACTTTTGGCAATTCTGAAGTGCCGAAGTTTGATTAATGCTGTTGAGGGCGAGGTAGTCGCTTCGCCCTTACTCTCCCCATTCGTAACCCCTCTCACACTACGAATATTCACCCATAGCCCACAGCGTGAAATGCCGATAAGATGTTAAGTAACAAGGCAATTATTCCAGGAGCAAGAAATGGATATTCGAGAATTTCTTCAGGTTTTTAACAACAAAATGACCCCTTCCGTCTACAGATTGGATTATGCAGACGCCCTTAACCATGACATGTATACAACCTATATCGAACCTTATCCGGGTGCATTCCATCTTTTTCAGAGCTATGAAAATGGAGTTGTAAAAACAAAGAAATGGAGTGATTACGACAATGACTATTCGACCCATAGCATATTGAAAGCTGACGATCTTAAAGCTGAAAATTTCTCCGGGGCGTATATGTATAAAGCGCACACTCTTTCTTTCTCTTCACTCAAAGACCTCTCACCCTGGAAAATTAAGCGGTTCAGGCTAACCGCATCTTTGGATAATTTGGTTGATGGCCGCATTAAGTATGCCAAGCGCAGATTACGACAAACAACTCAGGATGGAATGATTATCCTGAATGCTGTGACACAGCGTTATTTAGCTCACGGTGGTGAAGGTGGGGTACACATAGCAGCGATTCTTTATGATGTCCGCCCCGTGCTGGATTTTCGCAATGGCAACTGGCCTGCGGTTCAACGGGAAGTTAACCTCATTCTAAACGGCTTCGTTAGCAGCGGCGAGCTTCGTAAAGGAGATAAATCTACGTATATACCGGAAGGGAAGGCGATTCTGACACAAAATCTCTACCTCAAAGAATTAGATAAATATAAGGAGTCTACTCGGCTCCAGAGGAAGATGTTTTGGGTTACCTTTTTTGCCGCCATATCAGCACTAGGAAGCGCATTAGCAGCATTAGCGCCATACCTCACAAAATTAATGCATCAGTGAGCCCTCACTGCGTGTGTCACGTCCAACGCGCATTAATCAGGGGAAGCAGCTTCCCCGCTAGCAACACAAAACTCGCCACCCGGTGCATAAATTACACGGTTCGTAGAGTTAGAAGGTGCCAAAGGTTATTTTATCGGCTAGAATACAAACATATAAACATATTGTCATAAGTAATACTTTTGCACTTGCACAAGTGACACCTATGCCTCTATGCTAACGTTATGTTTGTAATACTTTCTCATGGAGAGTCAGATGATAACTATCATAGGTTGCAACAAAGGCGGCGCAGCCAAAACGACGACCGCTGTTAACGTTGCTGTAGGCCTGGCTTTGCGCGGGCATGACGTTTGCCTTGTCGATGCCGATCCCCAACGCTCTTCTTCACAATGGTATGCAGACCGCGAAGAGGCCGGAATTAAACCAGCAATCACTCTCATCGAAAAACGCGATAATATTACCCAGACCTTGCGGAATTTAGATGAGAAATATGATCATGTTATCGTTGACGTGTCTGGCCGGAACAGCCGGGAATTATTAACGGGTGGTACAGTGGCGCATCAAATTATCGCCCCTCACCAGAGCTCCCAGCTCGATTTAAACACCCTCGTTGAGCTTCAAAATCAGATGCAAGGCTGGCATGACTTTAACCCTGACCTGAAGGTATTCGTTTATCAGTCAATGGCAACAACCAACCCAATACTTCAGGGCACCGAGCGCAAGGAGTTTCTGGACTTTGTGGCCGAGTTTGAAGGCATGCAACCACTGGAATCAGTAGCCTGTTACCGCAAGGTGTACCGTGATGTCATGTCCGAGGGGAAATCTGTACTCGAAACAACTAACCAGAAAGCGATTAGCGAAGTTACCAGCTTGCTGGATGAGGTATTCTGATGGCACTAAAAAAACCAAGTCAACGACCGCCGATTACGCCTGAGCAGGCCGATGCCTTTGCCAATCAATTTGCTGATAGACCTTACGCCGGTATAGCGGCAGAAACACCCGCTCCCACTCCACCAGCACAGCCAACAAAAGTAGCTAAGGTTGCAGCTGAAGAGAAATTGGTCAGGACGACAATGACAATTCCTCCGGCACTGCTGGAAAGAACTGAAGATCTGGCGATCAGAAATAAGCGTTCGGGTATTGAGCCTAAAAACGTCAGCGCCATCGTACGTGCAGCCCTGGAAGAGTATCTGGCGAAGCACGAATAATAACTCTCTAAGAGAGTGCTACTCAAAAAGACCGGCCACTCCGGTCTTTTTTATTTCAAGAGGTCGGCAGGTTTACTCAACACCGGATAATCACGCCCTGCGAATAAATTTGAACACAAGAGAGTAGCCATTTTTGGTTCTGGGGATTAGGTCTGTTGCTTCGCCGACTTTGAGCTCCTCCCCTCCTGCTTTTGCTATTTGAGTTGCCCGGAAGGTTGGCGTACATGCCCCTTGACCAAACACTTTGTTAACCTCCCCCGCACTGCTGAAAGTTGCAAATGGGCCTCCGCTGCTTGCCACTTCAACCGTATACCGTCGCTTCTTCATTTCTGCTGCCAAAATTGGCTCATAAAGATTGGTCATTTTTTCCCCTGAGTTGAGTTTGTATCATCATTCAAAGATGCCTCTCTATGATAGAAAAGATAGTGCTGATATCAAGAAAGGTATTACTTTCATACGGGCATAAATACATACTTTCATACATAACGAATGAGGTTGCATACTCAGAAATGACAAAGCCACCCTTACGGTGGCTTTGTTACATCATGTTATGGCAGAACTAAGCGGCTTCGCTGCTACTTTCAGCCTGCTTGTCTTTCTTTGCCATCATTTCATCTAGTGTGATTATTCTACTGATTTCTTCCTGGGTCCGCGTGTCGTTTTGAACTTCCCATATATCAACATTCGCTTGTAGATTTAGCCAAAACTCAACACTCGTATCAAACGCTCTTGCGAGCCTAAAGGCCATATCGGTAGTGAGCTTGCAGTTGTTGTTTACAAGTTTACTTACGGTATTCCTGTGAACTTGCAGCATCTCTGCAAGCTCATTGATTTTAATGCCGGTCGGCTCAAGGTATTCGTATAACACTACATCACCAACAGACGTGGGTTTACGTTGTGCCTGGACCATGTACTTCCTCTCTATAGTATCTTTGTTCAAAACACCCTTGAAAGGGGGTTCTGAAGACAGGCTATCAGCCTCTAGCAAAAGCCATGCGGCTTTGCGGTTATGCAACCTAATGATGCAGTCGTAGGGACTAGTCATCTGCCTGACAATGCTGCCAGGTCTTTAAGGTCTGGCCCCGCTAAGGGCCAGACTTTATCTTATCTGTGCTTCTTATACCCGTGGTCATCAAGGTACAAGTCACTCGCTTTTCCGTCCTTCCAGATGAAAATCAATCTGTACTGGTCATTCACCCTTATGGATGAATATTCGCCCAATGGAGGGTTAAGCTCTTCGTAACGATTTGCAGGTGGAGATCGCAAATCTTTGTAGGTCGTTGCTGCGTTAATCAGGTCAAGCTTTCTGGATAAAACACTATGTATATCAGTTGGAATCTTTTTGTTGTGCTTGGCATACAAGAAAAAGTCCTCGAGCCATGACTCCCTGAAGCTATCAATGCTTCGCTTTCTATCCATTCATGACGCCCTTCCTCCTCTGTTATTCGATGCGGTAACTATATCACTGCACACTCGCACTGTGCAAGGGTGCGAATTGAATAATCGAAACTCGCAGATTCTTTGACTGCTACTGCTTTTACCATAAGTAATACTTTTGCATTTTCCTATAAGCATATATTTGTATTTCTGCCTTCGATACAGATACCTTTGACCGGCGCTGTGCCAGTCGTTTATGCCCCCTCCTCTCACTCTCAACTGTCCTGAGCATCACCAAAACCCACCGAATATCACTATTTACATTAAAATATAACTAATTATATTGCATGGCGATCTAATTTAGTTATAATTCTTCTTGTCATCCAACGCGAGGGAATCGAAGTGCCGGAGATATCATGGTCAAAGGCGGCAAGGAAACAGCTTCTCCGCATAGATAGCCGCTACCGCGAGGCAGTTTTTGAAAAGGTTAGCGAGCTAGTGTACTTCCCCGATGTGCAACTAGATTTAAAGAAGCTGGAAGGCAGTAAAAAAAAGGAATATCGGGTGAGGGTGGGAGTTTACCGGGTGTTGTTCACTGTGATAGACGGCAACCCAACAATAATCGAGATTGACGAGGTAGCGCGCAGACAATCAAAAACATACTAAGGCGAGGCGGGGCAACCCGCCTTCTCCGAGGGATTAGACCAACTAATCCCGACCAAAGAAATTAGCCCATCTAATTTCTAATATTTGCGAGAACCCGTGAGAATGAGAAACATACAATTTTTGACCGACGAAAACGGCGCTCGCCAGTCAGCCGTTATACCGATTGACCTGTTTAACAAACTGATAGCAGCAGCAGACCTGGACGAATTTTATGAGCCTGTGGCATACGTGCCAGGCCCTGACGACGACGAAACAATCCCTCATGAAGTATTAGGGTTCCAGATTAAAAAGGGCGTGACCTTACAGGCCGCCTGGCGCATGTATCGTGGTATGTCTCAAGAAGCCGTAGCAGAAGCGCTCGGCATCTCCCAGGCGGGCGTAGCAAACATGGAGAAGCGCGCAAAACCACAACGCGCAACCCTGGATAAGCTCGCGAAACTGTATGATTGCCGCGCTACCCAGCTCATAGACGACTAAAAACACGAAGCCCGCGAAAGCGGGCTTTTTTGTGATACTTGCATAGATACAAAAATAATACTTATGTGCGTGCTACTTAAAATGATGGAGGAAAGCGTTTAGTCGGATCTTTATGAACGTTGGCAGTTATGGCTTGATTGAAATCATTCACCTGTATAACCCGAAGGTTTGCGCCAAGCGTCCGAGTCTTGTACGCAACGTAATCGGTATAATTGGCGTAGTTCGGATCGCCGGCAAGTGTCAGCGCCTTGTAGAAAAGCGTATTGACCGCACGGATATTCATAAGCGCTGGAGGGTTTTCTAAATTCCGCTCAAGCGTGCGAAGGATACCGAATGCCTTGTTAGTGCTACTGGTGATATCAGCTAACGCTATATACATACTCAAAGCATTCCAAAGCCGCTTCATTATTGGGTCAAAATTCTGAACACGCCCACCAGCGCCAGGGCCTGGGCCTCCACCATTTACTCCGCCCCGGTTATGTTGCGACAAAGGGTTAAAAATCGGCACCGCATCCTGACCGGAAAGTTCCAACCAATGCTCTGCTATGTCATAGCCGCACAGGAAGCTACCAAAGTTACCCGTAGACCTCTCCTTAAACTCAAAGCAGTAATACTCCCTGGTTAATGGCTGGCCGAGGTAATTTTTTTTCTCTTGGTTAGGCAGCAAATAAATGTGGGATATCGCTTCAACTTCAAAATATTTATGCGCTTCCACCCTCACATCTGGTCCAATTTTGCAGTAAATCTCAGGCCATTTCATATAGTGGGCCATACATTTTTCCCTTATGAATCAATCAATATTGCAATCCATATGAAAATACAAATATATTACATATATAAATAATACTTTTGTATTAAATCAGTTAACTACTTCCTGAAACTCATCGATTTCATCGCCCAGGCTGTTCCGGCCAAATTTATACGTAAAGATTCCTGTCTCTCCACTGGAAAGGTCATATTTCCCCTGGCATACGAGCTGCTCAATACCGTGCGCTATGGTCTTCTGATCGTAAGCGTCAGTGGCTGATTCATCTTCTCCGTCGAATACGGAATTAAACGACTCCATGAGGTATCTGCGCGTGTCGACACTGTTGCAATCGACATCGGAGAAATCAATCTTCTGATAAGCAGATGCGGAAGCGCAGAGGGTAAGGGTGATAAACAGGCAAGCGCTTTTAAGCAGCTTCATGGCAATATCCTTATATTGAAAAGCCGTTCCATTGTAAGGTCTTACCACTTCTAAAAACTGGTGTTAGCCCACATTTTTCATGTGGTACTTAGGTGCGCAAATAATAATTAATACATATGAAAGTAATACTTTCATATGTATTATCTTTTCTTACATAACGTCCCTGATGCCTGATGTGCTTTCATCCTGTTCTGTGCAAACCCAACATGACCACATTGACAGCATTAGACGGATACGAGGAGCATTCAATGTGCCTACATAGAATTTCTATCGCATACACTTCGAATGCTCCTTGCTGGTGAAGCAATTGAAAAAAAACCTTAAATGAATAGGTCTGGCCTGACTCCAAATCGTTCTGATAGCGCTTTTACGTGCGCGATGGTAAGCGACCGGTCACCGGCGAGAATCCGACATACCAGCGACTTAGAGCCAATCTCTTCCTTCAGGTCTGCATATGTTAGCTTATGTTGATCTATCAACACTCTCAGTGCGGCAACGCCGGTCGGCATGTCTTCAATAGATTTATTAAATTCAGCAAATCTAGGGCTGGCCCTTTCGTACTCAGCAATTTTGACACTCAGAAAATCGATTAAGGGGTTGAGGTCATCGTTCTCAATGAGGTAATCAACCATATCCAGGGCATCCCTGTAATCTTTCTCAGTGCTGCTGCCCCCCAGAAGGGGGACTGCGTTAACTAACTGCCTGGTGGCCTCTAGTGCTTTAGTTGCTTCTCTAATCATTCGTTGTTCTCCCGGCGCTGCCTGGTGATCTTGTCATACTCTGCGTGGGTAACGATATCCTTCACATGTGTGTAGACATAAAACCCCCGTTAAGCAAAGGCTACGGGGTTATTGTGATCATTTGAAGGGGAAAGGTAGCTAGTCCGGGTTGCTGAAATGCGCAGAGCGTAAAATGACCATTTCCTGTTTGCACAACATAGTTACTGCCACTCGAGCCCTCACTCTATTGCTCGTAAAGTAGCGTTTAACTTCCTGGCGCTTTGCGCCTGCCTTCAACATCTCCCGCCCACGAAGAGAGAGGCTATTGCAATTGGCCATCTTGAAATCCTTCACAACTGCATAAGTAATACTTACGACAATTCATACTTACGAAAACACATACTTACCATTCAGAACTGATAACTTTCAGGTTCTTAAATGAGGTGATTGGTTCGCCAACACTGTTGAGCTGGTATTCATACGTGTATTCAACTACTTGACTAGTTGAAAGCAGATATTTCCCCACACAGATGAACTTATCAACACCGCGCCCCAGCGTTTTCTGGTCATACGCATCAACCGCCCTGTACGCTTTGTCACGGAATACGTAATTAAAGCCTGCCATGAGCATTTTACGCGTCTGTATCTCGTTACAGTCCATATTGCTGAAGTCCATTTGCTCAGCTGAGTGGGCTATGGAGGTCCCGGCAAGTAGCATCCCTAAGCCAAGAGACAGAGCCTTTAAACGATTCATAGAATTGCCTGAAAATGAGATTTATGCGCGCAAGTATAACGACTTAAGGAAAGGGGTAAATTGCCATATCTCATAAAATTTATGGGTCGGGGAGGGCGCCCACCTCAATAAGTATTACTTACGCTTGTAATATGTTTGCATGTGCGCAATTTCGTACTTATGGGCTAACGCTGGTAGACGGCCCGGGATCGCAATCAACACCCTTCGCGTTTTTGTGTGTAAAATACCCCCTCTCCCAAATAATGGTCGGCTGTACGGGGGAGCCATCAGGCTCGCCGGTTTGCTTGAGTGTCCGGTTGTTGCAACCTCGCACAGCTGACCACCAGCAATTATGGCGGGAAGAGTAGGGGAGCTTAATCGCTCGCCGGTTTGCTTGAGTTTCAGGTAGTCTCAACCCTTCTTTTCCTGCCACCCTCTTAAAATCCATACACATTGTATTGACGACACATTGTCTGAAACTGTATGGTTTAAATGCTGCCGCAAAATCGGTGGTCGGGTTTCGCACCCCGTGACCTATTCAAGCGCATAAACCGCGCCAGCGGTTTTTTTATGTGTAAAATACAGCTACACCCAAATTATGGTGGGCTGGATGGGGCAACCGAAAGGTTGGCCGGGTCTTGAGTAGCCGGTAGTGCGAACCCTGTTCAGCTCACCACCAGTCTGAGTTTCGCACCTCTTTGGTGGTGATAATATTCACTACTCAAGAGGCTGCCATTCATGGCTACTACCCCTGCTGTTCTTCACCTCAAAGAAACATCGATGTTAGCCGTGCTTTTGTCCGGTATACAGCCAGAAACCGCGCTGTATTTCGCTGAGCAAGGCCGCTATGAAGTCGATGACCTGACGACCGAACCCAATACACCTTCCCTGGACGATCCCGCTTATCCGGCTTTCATAACGGAGCATTTGCTACGTCTGTTGCCTGGCGAAGTTGCGGAAGCGACCGATGACCAGCTCCGCCTGCATAACGAGATTATGCTGCTGGTGGCCGTTCATAGTGGATGGTGGGCAAACTAAATGAACGATGTTTCGGACGAGCATATTGAGGCCTGGCTGGACAGCATCGATGTATCGCGCAGGCTTAAGCGCTTTACGACGTATGCAGGTTTAATCCGGGCCATGCTGTGCTTTTTCGATAGCCATGGGGCACTACAATTCGGGACATCAAGTCTTTCGGGGTACGGGTATTCCCGGCAGCGGGTACACAATTACTTTGCCAATGCGGAGGAAATAATACTGGTAACGGCTGCGTGCTTACGTAGTTCCGGCACAAGGAACCAAAGTTATCAGGACATCATTGCGCTGAGCGAAAACCTTCAGCGCAATGAACCTGGGAGACGACTTAGATTCCTGCTCAGCTACCCAAAAGCATGTACAGATTATGTTCAAATCAGACGGGATGCGGTGACACACTGTCTCAACTAACGCTTATCCTAAACTTGTAATTTATTACAGTATTGATCATGTGAATGATCACACGTAGGATCATCTGCACGAAAACGACGCGCTTGCGCCCTTAAACAACGAAAAAAGCCACCCGGAAGGTGGCCTTAATCGGAGACAGAACATGTAAACATGAACAGCTTCACGGTGTGTTTTGTTCACAGCAAAAACACCGAAATTGTTGCGACTATTTTCCGAAGGAGGATTTAGTCATTGATGCCAGATTCCATAGGAATGATGGACCAATTTCCTATTACCAAAAAGGATAGGACGTGCATATTATCGCCAAAAATAATCCGTTTATCAAGAAGAACGGACACATAACCAGCAACGGATTTGAAGAAATATTTCGCCAGCTGCCGCCCTCGATTCTTGCCCGGTCTGCTCGCTCGCTGATGCTTAGCCTGGCCGATACCTTTGCCTGGAATTCTGACCACAAAATCTGGTTCTCACTCGATACGATTGCTCAGAAGGGGGCTTGTAGCCGCTCAACGGCGCGCCGAAATCTCGACCTGGCGATTCGTAGCGGCGTGCTAACCCGTACCGAAGTGCGTAAAGAGAACAACGCACAGAGCACAAACGAGTACCAGTTAACGCCAGAATTTATTGGGATGGCCAGAGCTATCTGTCTGGAGTTAGCCAAAGGAATTAAGTCTGCAGCTCTCACAGCAAAACTTGCGCCTGAGTTCGAGAAGTTCATGCTGTCGCTGCGCTCAGGCATTAAATCGGGTGTCCGAATCGTGGACGTCATTATGAAGAAAAAAGCCATACGAAACGGCAATTTACCTGATAAAGGGGGGTGTCAAAATGCCACGGAGGGGGGGTGTCAAATTGATACCCAATACCTTGAAGTTCTCTTTGATGCCCAGAAGATTAAAAGATCCGTTGCCAGCGCTCCCGCTGCCATCCGGTCAGGGTTAAAACTTTTCAAAGAGGCCAAAGCCGAGCGCGCATCAACGAAAGCGAAAGACCGCGCCGAAGTGCTGGGCGAGCGTCAAAAGAAAAAGGCTGGTCTACTGAAATACTTCAGGGGGAAGCCGGTCGTTACACCAGCGTTCAACTCCAGACGGCTAACGTCAGAGGGTGAGCTTGCGGATCAGCGGTTTGATGAAGCGCGCAATGCGCACCTGGCGGCCCTGGCAAAGGGGCACGGTGACGCCGGCAAAGCTGCTATCCTAAAACACTTCGGTCGCAAGTGTGCGGCCGCAGTAAATTCGTGAGGTAGGTATGTTCGACGCGTTTTCTCCATTTGAGTTAATGGGTATTGGTTTCGCTCTCGGTGTAGCATTCACATTTGCTTCATTCAGGCTGGCAGGCTCGCTAAACCGGGCTGCCGGCCGCAATGAAGAAAAAGATAGCTTCTCCAGAAAGAACCGTTAGCTGAAAGTTCGACACGGTATCGTGTGTTGATATACGCGTTTCCAAACAGAAGAATAAAAACATAAAATTTTTAATAACCGGCTATTGCTAACCCGTCCAAATGGTCGTAGTGTCCCGTCGACTCCTGTTGTGAATCTGAGGGACCAAATGCAAAAAAAACCAGCTCCAGCGCTAGTTAAGGCCGTTCGCCTACATGCCGGATTTACTGCCGAAAGCTGCTCAAAAGTTATGGGTTATACCCTGCGCGCATGGCAGCGAAAAGAAGACTCAGGGAAGGAAGGACGATCTCTTTCAGTAGGGGAATTTAAGTACCTCCAGCTGCTCGCCGGTGTACATCCTGAATACATCCTTACTCCACGCGATCCTGAAGAAGCAAGGCGCTACAAAGAGGCGGAGGCCGCAAGTGATGCTGATGCTTCGTCTACTGATCAAGTTTGAAGATTTCCATCCATCCACTGTAATGAGTAGCAACCACTATAAAGAGTAAAATCCACTGTAGTGAGCAATAACCACTATAGTGAGCAAGTAACTACCTGACAATTGTTAGTGAACACTAACGTTAGTAATTATGCGCCATGCGAGGTTAGTAACCACCAGGGCGGGATGAAGTAACCACTGTAATGAGCATCGTGTTTGTCAAAACACAAACACAACCACTGTGCAGAGTAGATCCACTCATTACAGTGGTTGCTGGGCTCTTTTAGGTAGGATGTTTACTGACTACAGTGGTTGTAACTCTTCGCAGTGGATAGGCGCTCATTACAGTGGTTAGCTCTTTATAGCGGTTACTTTTTGCTGCCGCGCATGCTCTCCAGCAGCGCTAATTCTTGTTTCGTCAGCTCTGCAACGACCTTTTCTTCATGCTCTTCTGGCGGCAAATCATCTTCAGGTAGATCTGGTAAGCCGGCGGGGATGTGGGCAGGACGAAGCTTCGGCCTTCTATAGTGGATATGGAAGTAAACGGCTCTGCCGCGCTGATATTCCGTATAGTCCAGATAACCAATTTCTTTAAGCTGTCCCATGGCCTTACGAACAGTTGCGTTCTGCGTAATTGCTCTGGACGTCAAATTTAAGCGCGCTCTGAGCCGCGACATCGAGATAGGCTTGATATCCTGGGGCAAACTCTCGATGTACGTGTAAAGCGCCTGTGCGCTCTCCTTGCGGGCTAATTCATTGATTGCTCTGAGCTGAAGAAGCACCTTCCTGTCGAACTGGTAAAGTTCGAAAAGCTTAGGATCGGCCTGGAGGATCACAACGTCCTTTTTCATGTCAAAGTAAGCAGACTGCACCAGGTGCGTATGATAAGCCTTGTCCTTACTGGTGAAAGAAAGGGTATTGGTGGCTATCCGCTGTAGTGAGGAGTCAATACGCTTACGCAGAGCGGCTGAGGAGCGGCTTGAAGGGATGCCGCAGAGCTTAGTGAACTCTACAAACGGCAGCGTTACCTTGTCACCTATCACTTTGAATTTAGTGAAAGCATGGATGATGCCTACCCAGGTCTTAAAGTCATTATCCATGTCCAGACGTGCGCCGGTTATCTGGATATTCTCAAATCCCTCTGAAGTTACGAGACTGAGTTGCTTCAATTCTGTCGTGGCGTCCATTGTCGCCATCTGCCCCTTTCTGCCGCGCGCTGTGGATTTCAACGTTGGGACAAAGAGCCCGAGACGCATCAGAGCCACCGGCTGCACTGTGTTATTGCTGTTAGGAACCAGGTTAACAACTTCACCGGTCCCTTTGTTAACCTCAGTGAAAGCCGCTGTTATCTCTTTGATAGTTTCGTCTTTTTCAGTCATTGAAGGGTTCCGGTCTTTTCCACAGCCAAAGGCATCATTTACTAACTGTAGTGGATAGTATCACTCACTGTAGCGGTTATTATACCCCTCATAGTGGTTGATTTACTGTTTATAGTGGATGATTTACTTATTACAGTGGATAACGATCCCCCATGAGGCCTTGATACAAGCGGGCTACAGCGATCCGGTGATCTCTTTTGGCCTTTATTGGGCATATGTGATCTTATTATTGGATCTACTCGGTGGATAAGTTTAAAAATTAAAGGGTTATTGAGCCTTACTCTACAGATCGTTGTTATCCACACTGCAATCAACAAAAACTCACTATAGTGGTTAACCTCTGCTGCATATAGTGGTTGCAATGCCCCTTATAGTGGATAGAAAGCTCTCTATAGTGGATGCTGTACTCATTACAGTGGATAGGAGCAGACGCTAAGGCCTTGGGGCACTAGGGCTGAAACGAACCGGTGATCTCTCTTTGATCTTTGTGGTGATCATCTATTGATCTAATTATTAGATCTACACGGTGGATATGTTGATAACCAATTGAGAAAATGACGTTTTGTCCGGGATGTTGCTCATGTATGACCGTGTTTTAAATAATTGCATGTTCGATCAATACAACAATCACTGTAACGCACAGCAAAACTACCCATGCGAAGCCTTTATCAAGGATGGGACCATGACAGTGAGCTATAAACATTGGAAAAACGGCAAACAGTATGTCTACAGAGGCATCAAGACAGAAGCAGGATACTGGGACCTGAAAACGAAGTCAGATCCCGACGCGTGGGCTACGCTACACGAAGACCTGCCAGGCTCATTCACAGGCCGCTGGCATGACGGGAATGAATTCGGGGCCTGGGTGCTGAAATACGAATAAAAAAAGCCGCCCCGTAGGGCGGCTCTCTCGCTACTTGCCTGAGACGTTGATCGTCACATTCAGCGAATTGTGAGTGAATTTCCACCCTTCGCCAGATGTAGAGAACAAGGCCCCAGAAACAACGAGCAATACACATAGGTATTGTTTCATTGGAACGGTTCTTATTAGAAAACCGCTGTTTTACTGCTACCACCGGCGATAGAAATAAAACTACAAGCACTCGTACGTGCCTGCGTGTACGGCATTAGAAAATCCTTTTCAGAAACCGGTGCCTGTGTGCGAGACAGCGAAAAGGTCCTCAGTTGTCATGATACCCGATAAATAATACGTTGTATGGTAAGGTATTTAGAAGATAGGCGGGTGTCTAAGTTGTGTCATAATTTGCTAGCAAAAAACAAGAAAAGACTGTATGAATAACCAGTTTGTAAAAAGTGATGCCAGCAAAAAAACCACAAGCTGTGGTGAAACCTTTTGACAGAACTCTCTTGACGGGTAAAATTAAACTTACTCGTACGTGCTTGCGTAAGTTATATCCGTATAACTGACGAAAAGCTGGAAAGACCGCGAATCTGACCAGCACAAAGAAACCGCCTATTCCGGCGGTTTTTTTGTTTACGACATAGTTAGAAAAGGTCCACTGTTAGAGATTCCAGGCCCAAAGCATGCTCGAGCTCTCTATCAGCAGCAGCAATGACATCAGCAAACGTCATTTCATCGCCACCGAACATATCGCCCACGGCAGAGCCGCTTTTCAAAAGCTGGTTGTTTATCTCTTTTGCCAGGATTTTGAACGCTTCTCCCATTCGTTTTGCCGACCGGTTATTACGGATGATGAACATGGCTAAGACTGCCGTCTCAGGCGCTACATCCCCGAATAACCCTTTTTGACGAACGATCTCATCAATGGACTGGCCGCTATACTTTGCACTGCGCACCAGTTCCGTTGCTTCGACTAAAGCGTTCATAGCTTTCTTATCCAGCGTCTCGACTGAATCGGCCAGCGAACTCACGACCTGTTTGTGAACTTCACCGGACAAATACTGCATTTCTACGAAATCAGGCGCAGCCATATTCATCGCAGTGAGGACGTTCCTGATTTCAGGGTCCGGCTCTTCAGCCACTAAACGCACCAAACGTTCATTGCGATATGCCTTGGCGAAAATGGCATTTTGCATGCGGTCCACCAGCTGCTTCGTTGGCCTCCCGTCTGGCGTGACAAGCCCAGCGGTCGCTGTATCGCCCAATGCCTTCATGAAACCCTGCACAAAGGCCTGGTTAGACCTGGCTAACAGGTTTCCGCCTTCGCTTGGCTGAAAGGCCGCCATTAGCTCTGTATCGATGGATTCAGCGTCGAGCCAGGCTTTTTCACTCGCGGCCATTTCCTGCAAATCAGACATATTGGAGTCTTTAGCAAACTGAGCGCGATCCACTGCATCCAGCCGCACCCGGACGAGTACAGGGGCATTCATTGCTGAAATATCCGTGTCGTTCAGGCCATAAGCTGAGGCGTTCGCAATGAGAAACTGCCTGTAAGACGATGCGCTTCCTTCAGCATAGGCTTTCAGAATGCCCATCGACCTTCCGTTACCGGATTCAACTACCTGATCAGGTCCAATAATGGGGGCACCGTGGCTAGATAAACCAGAGTCTGTTAGCTGCGCGGGTCTGAGCTCGTTAGCTATTTTTCGTACCTGCAGAAGGCTTGTCATTCGGGTTCGGTCCCGAGGTTGCAGCTCTTGAGGGAAATTAGGGTTTATTCTTCCGTCCAGGGTATTGGAAATTATGAGAGAGGTAGCTTCCACTACCTTAAAGGCGGTTTTTACTTCATCCCCCCGCGCCGTCACGACAAACGTTGTTCTACCCAATTTTTGAGTCAAAGTGAGGAGGGCGCTTATCACGCCCTTGACGTCGGTTGCTGCACTGATAGCGGTATTCATTTTGCTCCTATGCAGCTATAGCTTCCGGGTTTTCTTCTATCCAGGAGACTGCGCCAGCCTTTATTTCATCGAGAGAGATAAACTGATCCAGCCACTGGCCAACTTCTTCGACGGTCTTACAGAATGCTACTGCTGGCTGCTTTCTGAAGGCGTTCGCTTTAAAGTCGAGGACCAGTTGAGGGACCGTCACATCACGCTGTGAGGCTCCGAGCTGGTTAATGATCTCGACATATTGCGATTGAAGTTCCAGACGCTCCATTAGGTCGGTGGTTTCGCTGATTTTAGTTATCAGCTCAACCCCGCTTTGCTGCAGGTCAAGTTTTTCTATCAGGCTAAGACTCATGCGGCCTCCTGGCGTTTCATGGTGCCTTGCATGAGCTCGGTAATATGAGCTGAGGCCTGGCTCATGAGATCGTCATAGGTGCTCGCCTCTCCGGCTTCCTGGATGGTGACAAGCGCGGAACGCATTTTGCCTATAATTTCTTTAAGCTCGGCGCTGCTGGCCTCTTTAACCTTGATTATGTCATTGAGGATTGCGGCGGCGGCAACCACGGCTGCGTTCTTCTGCTGGGCCTGCTCGTCCACCTCCGGCTCCGTTGGCTCCACTTCTTTCCCTACAGGCTTATTAGCGTGCTCGTTTCCCCTGATAACCTGGTTCCAGATGTCGGAAACATCGCTTGCAGAACTGTACCCGGCCTCGGCCATTGCCTTTTGGAATTCTTTCGGGGCATATTTCCCATTTGCATCAACAAACGGATTGAGATCAACCATGGCGCCGGCTGGCTTGATGTAGGTAGTGAAGAATGCCCCTGCATCTTGAGCTGTGTCGGTTTCATATGCTTGTTTCATCAACTCACGTAGCAATTCAAGTTTTGCCGCACGGCTGGACGGTGTTTCTACGTTCGCAAAATCCACCAGCTCAAAATTGCTGATTTCGTCTTTGCTCAGTGGGGCCGGATAAACAATAACCCCGTGCCGGAATAAGTCGGAGTCAGTTATGCCGTTCAGAGAAGGCACTTGCTTAGACACTTCTTGCGGTTGAATTACAGCTGTCCAGCCGTCGGGCACAGCGCCGGGGCTTACCGGGCGAGCTTTCAGACCATAGTAATAACTCTTTAACGACTCACTTGGCATGTTGTTAGCCATCTTCTCAGAAGCGGGTTCTGGAATAGCTGAAGAAATATCTTTTTCGGCTGGGTCGGACTGTTGAGGAGTGTTCGGTGAGTTTTCAGGGCCATCTAATACGATATTGCTACGGAGTGCCTTCTTGCGGGCTTCGATTTGAGCGCGGAGATCGTCGTTCGTTGCCGCCTGCTTGTCTGCCAGCTCGCGATAATTTGTTGCGTCAGAATTCAGGAGCGCAGCTTTGTTCTGTAGCTCATCACCCTCCTCGATTAGTTCACGCTGCTGCGTGGTTAGTTTTTCTGCCTCATCGGAAAGATCGTTGATCTCAACCAGCAACTTTGCATTTTTATCTTTCGACGCCTTAAAACGCTCTGAGTTGCGTTCTACGAGGTTTGCAAGTGCGAGGCATACTTGTTTTAACGAAATGTCTTTTCCGCGGGCAGGGGCTACGACGTGCGTTATATCGCGCTTATTCAGCATGAATCTGAATGCCACCAAAACGTCATTCGCCTTTATCTTCTCAGGATCGTTAGACGGGCTGTGGAAGATTACGGTTATGCTCTGCCCGTCGCTAAGAGGTATGCGAGCAGGGATAATGGCAAAGCCTGATGTCTTGCGAACTCTGCCAACCTCTGCTCCACCGATCACGGTCGCGTCTTCAGCGGCTTCACCCTTGTCAGAAACCCCGGCGGTAATACCTGACGCGCTTAATTGGGCATTGAGTGCCCGGTTAAAAGCTTTCATCGTATTAACAAGCCTGACGCGGGAGGTGGTAATAGCTTCCAGCATCATCGATTCGCTTTCACAAAGCTGGGTATCGACAAAGTATGTGGCCACGATTTCTTCAAGCGTCACCGACTCGAGCATCATGTGACGTCCGCGGTCATCGTAAAGCTCAGCAATTGTTTCGTCTGAAATATGGGTGGTGAAGCGATCGACAACATCAACAACGGGAATGCGCTGCTGAATACTAAATTTCATGTCCATGGCTATTGTTGCTCCCCGGATAAGTTTGCCAGCTCTTGAGTAAGCGTTACTGTTACAGCTCGCTCACTCTCCAGGCGTTTCTTCTCCTTATCGATGTCATTTTTAGCCGTGGCTATCGCTTCATTTTGCGTCGATAAAATTTTGCGAAGCTCATCGATATGAGTTTGCAGCTGCTCGACAACGGCACGGCCCTCGCGCGCGCGCTCCCGTGATGTTTTGCTTGCCGGTCGTGCAGCTACCCGATTCACAACCTGCTTAGTTTTACGGGCCAGGCTTTTAGCGAAACGAGGCGCTTCAGCTTTTATTGCCGTTGCGAGTGATTTAGCGTAGGCATTGAGTTTTTCAGATTGTTGAATGGGGATGATTTTGCCATTCAATTTGGTTTGGATGATGTCGCCGGCATCCCCGACCAGTATCGCTATCTCCTGCTGATCTTCGCATCTGAGTACAGCAATTTTGGTTTGAAGGCCGTCTTTACGCCGTGCTCGGTTGTCGGCTTCAATTCCAGCAATATTCACCTTGTTGCGCTTCAGAGCTGTAACCAGCTCCTTTAGACCTTTCTCAGTAATCTGATCAAAGGTCAGGAGAGCATAACTTTTGCCATTTTTTGAAAAGCGTTCATCAGCCATGAGTCAGGTCCTCCGGGTTAATTCTTACAGCGAGGGATTTGGTGTAAGTGAGAGGGAAAATTTTGTAGAGCGGATTCCACATCGAGTATCCATAGATGACCTTGATGTAGAGCTCCCATTGGCCAGCGGTTGCAATCTGATGTTTGTTTATCTCCAGGTATTCATTGTTCGCGCCGACAGCTGAGAAATCGAGCGTTCGGCTCTTGCCCTTAATGACGGTTTTTGGCTGGTTTTTATCTCGTAAAGAGTAATCAACCTGCGCGCCATGCAAGCGGTAGCCAATCGTATGAAACGACAGCTCAAAGCGAATTGCTTTTTCGCTACTGCTGGCACGTTTAACAGAGATAGTCTTAATCTTTTTTCGGCGCAGAATTGCACGGTCGAAAAAGACCAGGGCTAAAAATATAAGAAAATACATGGTCATGATTTTGCACCTCTGATGTATGCGATAAACGCATCTCTAGCATTGCTAATGAATTTTTTCCCGGCGTGAATGACTTCGATTCCGTTATTGCTACAGCACAAAACAGCGAGAAACATCGCTGGGTCTTCCCAACCCTTGTATTGCCCGAGGTAGAACCCACTGAGGCCGCCGATCTGAGCTAGAACAAGCTCTGTAGTGAGATCAAGCCACCCACCTTTTAACCGGCCCGTTCGTCGACCATAGAGGTAGACGCCCAGGCCACATAAAAAGGACAGGCAGATGGTTGTCAGTAGTTGTGAAGAAATTGAAAGCACCCCTATTTACCTCCGCGCTTTAGCCGCAGCGAATGTAGCAACAGGGTGCATTGTGGAAACAGGAGTAGAGGGGTTGTTTCTGAGATAAAACTAGATTTTATTATGAATTAGTTTAAGGCATGTCTTTTGCAGCAGGAGATCGTGATACAGGGTGCAGTTTATAGATGGTTGATACTGCTACACCATAAATAAGGGCTACTTCACGGCGCGAATGGCCATTTGCCAGGAGACGTCCGGCCTGAGCTACTTTGTCATC
The DNA here is from genome assembly GCA_036502985.1 of Buttiauxella sp. Lineage (GTDB taxonomy): Bacteria > Pseudomonadota > Gammaproteobacteria > Enterobacterales > Enterobacteriaceae > Buttiauxella. The sequence continues at coordinate 1,688 of DASXXQ010000285.1, read as the reverse complement.
GGTCATTATTTTTCTTCTTCCGCCGATTCGGCCTTCTTTACGAGCCGCTTCCAGCCCAGCTTTTGTCCTCTCGATGATCAATTCTCTTTCCATTTCGGCCAGCGCCGACATGACATGAAAGAAAAACCGGCCGCTTGTTGTCCCTGTATCAATATTATCGGTAAGGCTACGAAAATGGATGCCGGAATTTTGTAAGCCAGAGACAAGAGTTATCAAATGTTGAACACTACGGCCTAGTCGATCTAGCTTCCATACGACTAAAGAATCACCTTCCTTTATAAGCTTCAGGGCCTTTTTTAAACCGGGTCTTACAGCGACCTTACCGCTCATTTTATCTTCAAATATTAGTTCACATCCTGACCGCTCAAGTGCTTCACGTTGTAAAGCAGTGTTTTGGTCATTTGTTGACACCCTAACATAGCCAATTTGCATAATATTCAACCACTAATTGTTCAGGTAATTCTTCGTGCGGGTATGGTCGTAGATTCAGCCTGCAAAGGCAAAACGTTGGTTTAGGGGAATCAACTTTTGGTTTTCAAAACTGCGCCACTTTTATTGATGCCGGGGTCTATGAATGGTCTGTACCTGATGCTGTCAAAAATGGTCGGCGATGTCGGGTTATTGTGAAAGGCGGTGGAGGTGGTGGGACAATAGGAACTTTATTAACCGGTGGGACTGGAGGCTCAGAAGGCGGCGAGGCCGAGGGTATTATAAATCTGGCTGGCATAGATAAAGTGATGATTACGATTGGTGCTGGCGGGCTTCCTCAAAGCAACGTTGAGGCTGGGAATGTAACAGCCGGCGGCTCTAGTTCGTTTGGTATTTACTTAACAGCTACAGGGGCACCAATAACTAATGCTCTTTCTTCTCAGCCAGGAGGCAAAGGAATTGGGGGAGCTATTACCCGCAGTGGGATGCCGGGAGGGCATGCAACTGTTATAAGCAATGCCCTTGACCGTACCGGCGGGAACGGAGGCGGGCACGGAGGCGGGCCGGGTTATGCTGCCGCTAGCCAACACGCTCCCGGCGTATCTCTTGACGCTACAACACCAGGTGCAGGTGGAGCGGGTTATGTGGTGTACAAGGATGCGCCAGCAACATACAAAGCTGGGGCTGGCGCACCCGGCGCAGTTTATATTTACTGGTAAGGAGAAAACGAATGAAGTGTTGGGCAAGGATTGAAAATAACACTGTAGAGGAAACAACTACTGTTAATCCAGAAGGTCGCTTCCATCCATCATTAACTTGGGCCGAATGCAATGATGAAGTAGAGCCTGGGTATATTTATGATGGTATTGAATATTTTCCTCCAAATGACATAGACATTTAATCGACATGCGCTGCATTCAATAAAAATGCAGCGCTTTTTTTCTATTATGTTGTGGCTCCAGTATTTTCAATCTGAGGCCAGTTAAAAACCTCGTATTCCTGATTGGCCGCCTCAACCAATATCCACCACGGAATATCTGGCAACTCAATCATTGGCAAACCCTCTGATGACGGCTATTGTTGAACGGGCCTCTTACGGAAATTAGTTCTGATTAATGTTGGTTTAAAAGAAAGAGGATTTGAGTATTCCTCCGTTTCCAACTTTGGGACGAAAACGACCATCCAGAAAGAGGACTTTGGCGGAGTAATTGTCGTTGCCGCAGAGGGGCAAACATTAACTCTTCCTAAAATGAGTGACG
>DASXXQ010000284.1:0-29129 GCA_036502985.1 Buttiauxella sp. | reverse complement strand
AGCGGTAAATCGTGGATGGTGAATAAGCTTGCCAACATTTTCAACACCACCAGTGCCTGGGAGTTCGGACGTGATTACGTCTTTTCCCACCTCGGAGGTGATGAGATGGCGCTGCAATATTCTGACTATGACAAAATTGCCATTGGCCATGCTCAGTACGTTGATTTTGCGGTCAAATATGCCAATAAAGTGGCCTTCATTGATACGGATTTTGTCACCACACAGGCATTTTGCAAAAAGTATGAAGGGCGTGAGCATCCGTTTGTGCAGGCGCTTATCGACGAATACCGTTTCGATCTGGTGATTTTGCTGGAGAACAATACTCCGTGGGTAGCTGATGGATTGCGTAGCCTCGGCAGTGATGTAGACAGAAAATCTTTCCAGAATCTCTTAGTATCGATGCTGGATGAGAACAACATCAGTTATGTGCATGTGGAAGAGTCTGACTACGATTCACGATTCTTACGCTGTGTGGAGTTGGTGAAGAACATGATAGGCGAGCGCGGGTAAAGCGTCATTGCTAAAAAAAGGGGCGCATTGAGCGCCCCTTTTTATTACTTGGTCACACGTTTGTACTTAATGCGCTTAGGTTCCAGCGCTTCCGCACCCAGGGTGCGTTTTTTGTACTCTTCGTATTCGGTAAAGTTGCCTTCAAAGAATTCAACTTTGCCTTCATCCTGATAATCCAGAATGTGGGTCGCAACACGGTCAAGGAACCAACGGTCGTGCGAGATAACCATCGCACAGCCCGGGAATTCCAGCAGGGCGTTTTCTAACGCACGCAGGGTTTCGATATCCAGGTCGTTTGTTGGTTCATCGAGCAGCAGTACGTTACCGCCAACCTGCAGCAGTTTCGCCAGATGCAGACGACCACGCTCACCACCAGACAACTCACCGACACGTTTGCCCTGGTCAACGCCTTTGAAGTTAAAGCGACCAACGTAGGCACGGCTTGGCATTTCGGTGTTACCGATACGCATGATGTCCTGCCCGCCGGAAACTTCTTCCCATACGGTTTTGCTGCTGTCCATGGAATCACGGAACTGATCGACGGAAGCCAGTTTAACGGTTTCACCCAGTTCAATGGTGCCGCTGTCAGGCTGTTCCTGGCCGGACATCATACGGAACAGGGTAGATTTACCCGCGCCGTTCGGGCCGATGATGCCAACAATCGCACCTTTCGGTACGGAGAAGGACAAGTCTTCAATCAGCAGACGGTCGCCGTAGGATTTACGCAGATTGGTCACTTCAACGACTTTATCGCCCAGGCGGCTGCCCGGTGGAATAAACAGTTCGTTGGTTTCGTTACGTTTCTGGTATTCGGTGCTGTTCAGTTCTTCAAAGCGAGCAAGACGTGCCTTGCCTTTAGACTGACGGCCTTTAGCGCCCTGACGTACCCACTCAAGCTCTTTCTCAATGGATTTACGTCGAGCCGCTTCCGTTGAAGCTTCCTGAGCCAGACGTGCATCTTTCTGCTCAAGCCAGGAGGAGTAGTTGCCTTCCCACGGAATACCTTCGCCGCGGTCAAGTTCCAGAATCCAGCCTGCAACGTTATCAAGGAAGTAACGGTCGTGGGTAATCGCCACAACGGTGCCTTCGAACTCATGCAGGAAGCGCTCGAGCCACGCCACGGATTCAGCATCCAGGTGGTTCGTTGGTTCGTCGAGCAGCAGCATGTCTGGTTTTTCGAGCAGCAGGCGGCAAAGTGCCACGCGGCGGCGTTCACCACCAGACAGGTTAGCGATTTTCGCATCCCAGTCAGGCAAGCGCAGTGCGTCAGCGGCGCGTTCAAGTTGCACGTTCAGGTTGTGACCGTCGTGTGCCTGAATGATTTCTTCAAACCTACCCTGTTGGGCTGCCAGCTTGTCGAAATCGGCGTCCGGCTCAGCGTATTTGGCATACACTTCGTCGAGGCCTTTGAGGGCGTTAACCACTTCAGCTACGGCTTCTTCAACCGATTCGCGAACAGTGTGCTCCAGATTGAGCTGTGGTTCCTGCTGTAAGTAGCCGATTTTCAGGCCAGGTTGTGGGCGGGCTTCGCCTTCAATGTCGGTATCAATGCCGGCCATAATGCGCAGCAGCGTGGATTTACCGGCACCGTTCAGACCCAGTACGCCAATCTTGGCGCCAGGGAAGAAACTGAGCGAGATATTTTTCAAAATATGACGTTTCGGCGGAACAACTTTGCCGACACGATGCATGGTATAAACGAATTGAGCCACAGTGCGACTTCGCCTCTTTTTCGTGATTTAAGGAGTAGCGTATCAGTGGCGAAGTGTAGCCGTTTTCAACGGGTAATCCCAGCAGGGGAAGTGGGATGTGCTACTCGAAACAACCTTAGCGCTTTTATCGACAAAATAACGCCCTCTGGCGTGGCGTAACTGCAATACCAGAGTTAGCATGAAGTCATTAGTGGCGGCATGATGCTGCCTGTGAAAATGTGAGGAGAACTTGTGGGTAGAGCCAAACAAGTCGTAGGGAGATTGCTAATAGCAATAGTGGGCCTTGCGGCACTAACTCAAGCCGTTCGTGCGGATTCGCTAGACGAGCAACGCAACCGCTACGCACAAATCAAACAGGCGTGGGATAATAAGCAGATGGATGTGGTGGCACAAATGATGCCCACATTGCAGGATTATCCACTTTATCCGTATCTCGAATATCGCCAGATAACTGACGATTTAATGAATGAACCCACCCTTGTCGTCAGCCGCTTTATTGAAAGCAATCCTACACTGCCGCCAGCTCGTTCGCTGAAATCGCGCTTCGTGAATGAGTTAGCTCGCCGTGAAGACTGGCGTGGGATATTGGCATTCAGCCCGGAAGAACCAGGCACCACGGAAGCAAAGTGTAATTATTATTACGCAAAATGGAATACAGGCCAGGCCGACGCTGCCTGGATAGGCGCTAAAGACATGTGGCTCACGGGTAAAAACCTCCCGTCGAGCTGCGATCGTCTGTTCTCGGCATGGCGCTCTTCCGGGACTCAAGATCCGTTGGCATACCTTGAACGCATCCGGCTGGCAATGAAAGAGGGTAATACGTCGCTGGTCAGCAATCTGGCCAACCAAATGCCAGCGGAGTATCAGACTATCTCTTCTGCTCTTATCAGCCTGCAAAATGATCCCAACACAGTGCTGACGTTTGCCCGCACCGTTGGGGCGACCGACTTTACCCGCCAGGCTGCGGCGGTTGCATTTACACGCGTCGCGCGCGATGACGTAGAAAATGCGCGCATGATGATCCCTTCGCTTGTGCAAGCGCAGCAGCTCAACGATTCTCAGGCCCAGGAGCTAAGAGACACCGTTGCCTGGCGATTGATGGGCAACGATGTTACCGCTGAACAGGCCGCGTGGCGCGACGATGCGATTATGCGTTCTGAATCAACCACGTTAGTTGAAAGACGTGTGCGCATGGCGCTGGGTACTGGTGATCGTACGGGTCTGAATACCTGGCTTGCACGTTTACCAATGGAAGCCAAAGAGAAAGATGAATGGCGCTACTGGCAAGCTGACCTGTTACTGGAACGTGGCCGCGATGCGGAAGCTAATGAAATCCTTCGCTCGTTAATGCAACAACGCGGATTTTATCCAATGGTGGCGGCACAGCGTTTAGGGGAAGACTATCCGTTACGCGTCGACAAAGCGGTTGCCGTGAATCCTGCTTTGGTTCAGGGCGCTGAAATGGCGCGTGTACGCGAGCTGATGTACTGGAACATGGATAACACCGCACGCAGCGAATGGGCGAACTTGATAACCAGCCGCAGCAAACCAGAGCAGGAAGGATTAGCGCGTTACGCATTCGAGCAAAACTGGTGGGATCTTAGCGTGCAGGCGACGATCGCCGGGAAGCTTTGGGATCATCTGGAAGAGCGTTTCCCGCTGGCATACAAAGATATTTTCTCTCGCTACGTAAGCGGAAAAGATATCTCGCAAAGCTATGCTATGGCGATTGCCCGTCAGGAAAGCGCGTGGAATCCAAAAGTGCGCTCGCCTGTCGGCGCAAGCGGTCTGATGCAAGTCATGCCGACTACCGCCGCACATACCGTGAAAGTTTTCAATATTCCAGGCTACAGCAGCCCAGGACAACTACTTGATCCGGAAACGAATATCAATATTGGTACGACTTATTTGCAGTCGGTATACCAGCAATTTGAGAACAACCGAATTTTCTCATCTGCTGCGTATAACGCAGGCCCGGGGCGTGTCAGAACCTGGCTTGGCAACAGTGCGGGGCGTATTGATGCGGTGGCATTTGTTGAGAGCATTCCATTCTCGGAAACGCGTGGATATGTGAAAAACGTGCTGGCTTATGACGCGTATTATCAATATTTCATGGGTAAATCTGCGCCGTTGCTGACAGATGCTGAGTGGAAACGTCGTTACTGATTATGAGGTGTCTATTCTCGTTAGTATTCGAGTGGCAGCCAACGCCCGCTTCGGCTTGAAGGATGGCAGGTATATGTTATGCTGCCGTACTAGTTGAATGGTATGGTGGCATAACATGACTCAGCACTCTCAATACTCGGCGGAACATGCCGAGCAAAGTAATCAAGAGTGGCTCCGCTTTGTGGAGTTGCTACAGCAATCGTTCGATAAGCAACTGCATATGCCGTTGTTAATGTTGTTGCTCACGCCAGACGAACGCACGGCCCTGGGGACTCGGGTTCGCATCATTGAAGAGTTACTGCGTGGTGAAATGAGCCAACGGGAACTTAAAAATGAACTGGGTGCGGGAATTGCGACTATCACGCGTGGTTCAAATAGCCTGAAATCTGCTCCGCCAGCGTTACGTGCATGGCTGGAGCAAGAACTGTTGAGCGCTAAAAGCTAGGCAGTATAAACATTGTTATGAAACGGGCTCAGCGCCAGAATAACCGCCTGATGGTAAACGCTACTACGAGTGAGTTTACCGGCGGTAAAGACGCCAATCGCACCTTCTTTACGGCCAATCTCATTGATCCCGGTATATTCTGACATCACTGGCCCTAACGCTTCACCTGCACTTACTTTTTCAAGAATGATTGCGGGAAGGGGAAGCGTTGCCGAGCGGGCTTCGCCACGCTGATTTTGGTTTTCAATCACGACCCAGCTAAACGTACTGTCATCATCAATCCCTGCTTCAACTGCAACCCAATAATCCGCTTCCGGACGAACCTGACGGGCATTCATCACTCGGCATCGTGCGCCAGTTCGCGTTTCATGGTTTCCGAAGGGCTGTTCAGGCACGCCACTATCGACGGCGACGGGTTCAATATGGCAGCATCCCACACCATAGATGTCGTCAAATGCCTGGTGAATTGCCTGAATTTTCGCTGGATTGGTTGTTGCACAGACGACATGGTACATAATCAGTAAAACTCTCAAGAAATTGTTGCCGCAGTATAACGGATAAAACGCATGTTACAGGTATACCTTGTTCGCCACGGCGAAACGCAGTGGAATGCAGAACGTCGCATTCAGGGCCAGTCAGACAGTGCGCTGACTGAAAAAGGAGAACGCCAGGCCGAGCAAGTGGCCGAGCGGGTTAAAACGTTAGGCATTACGCATGTGATTGCCAGTGATTTGGGGCGTACTCGCCGCACCGCTGAGATTATCGCGCTCGCGTGTGGTGTTGACGTCACACTCGATGAGCGTTTGCGTGAGCTGGATATGGGCGTGTTAGAACGTCGTAATCTGGATACGCTAAATGAAGAAGAAGAAGGCTGGCGTCGCCAACTGGTGAACGGTACTGCTGACGGGCGTATTCCGGAAGGTGAAAGCATGCTTGAAATGAGTGAGCGTATGCATTCGGCTTTAAATGCTTGCCTTGATTTGCCGTCGGGCAGTCGCCCATTGCTGGTTAGCCACGGTATGGCACTGGGTTGCCTGGTGAGTACGATTCTGGGGTTACCGGCCTGGGCTGAACGTCGTTTACGTTTAAGAAACTGTTCCATTTCCCGCGTTGACCATCAGCAAAGCCCTTGGCTGGCTTCTGGTTGGGTCGTTGAAACAGCAGGGGACATCTCGCATTTAGACGCCCCTGCAATGGACGAGCTGCAACGCTAGCGACGGACTGGGATCAGGTACTCGCAGCGAATCTGCAATGGTCGGTCCTGAACACGTGCTTCTTCTTGCGGGAAGAAGCGCTCGATATCCTGGCCTTTGCGGCGAGTCAGGTTAAGTGACGGCATGCAAGTGCCGTACACTGTCAGGATAAACTCCTGTAAACCGGTGCCCGGCCCTTCGTAGTCGAACTGCACGTAATCACCCCCTTCCAGCTTGACAGGACGAGAGTCTGGCAAGAATCCATCCGCCATTTCTGGCGTCAGTGCCGTGGTATAAAAAACTTCCTGCTCGTCGTCTTTTTCAATACTTGGGCGTGGTTCATGCAATCCGTACAATATGCGCGGCAGAGTCGGTGCGTTGCCGAGGAATTGTGTCCAGAATTGGATACGCATTTCGTTACGGAAATCAGAAACTTGTTCAAGCGTACAACTATAACTTTGCGTGACACCGACCAGATTTGTTTCTGGCAGTGTGACAAATTGCGCCTGCGGTAGAGTGAATTCATCTAAACGCAGCGGCGGACGCATACCAAAAGCGCTCCAGTCAGGGGAACGGCGATACAGTGCGGGCGTCTGTGCAAACTGTTTTTTGAAGGCGCGAGTAAACGTCTGTTGAGAGTCAAAACGGTACTGCAAAGCAATATCAAGAATCGGCCGAGCGGTTAAACGCAACGCAACAGCTGATTTCGATAAACGCCGTGCGCGGATATATGCACCGATGGCATGACCTGTAACCTCTTTAAACATCCGTTGTAAATGCCACTTGGAATAGCCTGCTTTAGCCGCAACATTATCGAGTGACAGCGGTTGATCCAGATGACCTTCCAGCCAGGTTAATAGATCGCGAATGATCCCTGTCTGATCCATATAATATCCTCATCCTGACACGTGGAATGCCATTATTTTGGGCGATGATAGCACTTTTTGTTGATCTGACATTCAGAGTTTTTTTTAACAACTCGTGCCAAAATCAGTTACTCATTCCGACAATTTTATTAATAACGTGATATTTAACGACTTTTCAGGCCAAAGTGTTAATAGTCTACAGTGGTAATCTTAACTAATGGTAACAATATGAAATATAAAGTTTTAGTTGCACTCAGTTCATTGCTGTTTATTTCTCTGGGCGTGAGGGCTGAACAAATCGGTTCAGTAGACACCGTATTTAAGATGATTGGCCCGGACCATAAGATAGTCGTCGAAGCGTTCGACGACCCGGACGTAAAAAACGTGACTTGTTATGTTAGCCGAGCGAAAACCGGTGGCATTAAAGGTGGGCTTGGTCTGGCAGAAGATACCTCTGACGCCGCAATTTCTTGCCAGCAGGTTGGGCCGGTTGAGTTAAGCGAGAAAATTAAAGCGGGTAAAGCGCAGGGCGACGTTGTATTCCAGAAACGAACTTCATTGGTATTCAAGAAGCTGCAAGTCGTGCGTTTTTATGATGCTAAACGCAACACGCTCGCCTATCTGGCCTATTCCGACAAAGTCGTTGAGGGTTCGCCAAAAAACGCGATAAGTGCCGTACCGATTATGCCGTGGAAGTAATGGTATGACAGCAAGGAGCATTTTATGAGCCAGGCCACTATCTGGTTAGTCGAAGATGAAGCCAGCATTGCCGATACGCTTATTTATATGCTGGAACAGGAGGGATTCACGGTGCGCGGGTTCGACCGTGGGTTGCCGGTACTGGACGCTGCGCGCGAGCAGCGTCCAGATTTGGCTATTCTTGATGTGGGATTGCCAGATATTAACGGCTTCGAACTTTGTCGGCGCTTGTTGGCTGAGTATCCGGAATTACCGCTGCTGTTTCTTACCGCCCGCAGTGAAGAAGTCGATAGATTAATCGGCCTTGAAATCGGTGCTGATGATTACATCGCAAAACCCTTTTCACCCCGTGAGGTATGCGCAAGAGTGCGTACCGTGCTGCGCCGTTTGCACAAGCAACGTCAGGCAATAACCGCAGACGTGCAACGCATAGGGTTGTTTGAACTCAATGAAATGGCAGCACAAATCTCGTGGTGCCAGCAGCCGTTACAGCTCACGCGTTATGAATATCTCTTGCTGAAGACTTTCTTGCAGTGGCCAGGCCGTGTATTTTCGCGCCAGCAGCTCATGGAACAGGTCTGGAATGGTGCTGAAGAGAGCTTTGACAGAACAGTGGATACGCATATTAAAACGCTGCGTGCGAAGCTGCGACTGATTAACCCGGATCTTTCCCCCATTAATACTCACCGTGGCTTAGGTTACAGTCTGGGAGTCAGTTAATGCGCATCGGTTTGCGGCTGCTGCTGGGCTATTTTTTGATTGTGGCGGTGGCTGCCTGGTTTGTGCTGTCGATTTTCTTGCAGGAAGTGAAGCCTGGCGTACGGCGTGCAACCGAAGGCACTCTCATCGATACGGCGACGTTACTTGCTGAGTTTGCGCGTGCCGATATGCTGGCTGGCAATACACAGAACGGACAATTGGCTCAGGCTTTTTCTCATCTTAATACACGGCCTTTTCAGGCAAGTATCAGTGGGATTACCAAATCAAAAAATGAATACCGAGTGTATCTGACGGACGCCCGGGGCATTGTTCTGTTCGATTCCAGCGGCAAAGCAACGGGGCAGGATTATTCGCGCTGGAACGATGTCTGGCTGACGCTACGCGGAAAATATGGCGCGCGTAGTACGCCAGAGGATGGTAACAATCCTGATAGCACAGTGATGTACGTGGCGGCGCCGGTTCGTGAAGGTGCGAAGATTATTGGCGTTCTCAGCGTCGGCAAACCCAATAGCGCGATGGATCCGGTCATTCACCGTAGCGAACGGCGAATCTTGTGGGCGGGCGTTGCGCTGCTGGGCATCGCCCTGCTAATTGGTCTGGGCGTGGTGTTGTGGATTAACCATTCCATCGGCAAACTCGTGCGTTACGCAGATTCAGTGACGGAAGATGACCCACTTCCGCTTCCCAAACCTTCCGGTAGCGAGTTACGTAAGCTTGCGTTGGCACTGGAAACCATGCGCCTCAAACTTGAAGGCAAAAGCTATATTGAACAATACGTTCATGCGCTGACTCACGAACTAAAAAGCCCGCTGGCAGGGATCCGCGGCGCTGCTGAAATTTTACGTGAAAGGCCGCCAGCGAACATTGTCGAAAAGTTCTCGGGGAATATTCTCCTGCAAACCACGCGTATGCAGCAGCTGATCGATAATTTATTACGCCAGGCTAAGCTTGAAAGCCGTGTCGAAATAACTCCCCAGGTGGTCAATCTTGCCGGGTTGTTTTCCTCGCTGCTTGATAATCGGGAAGCGGTTGCTGGTAGTAAACAGATTATGTTGAAAGTGGATAAAGCTTCTCTAAGAGATGTCACCGTTGAAGGCGATGCTGCTTTGCTTGAACAAGCGGTGGGGAATTTGTTGGATAATGCCCTCGATTTTACGCCACAGGGAGGTGAAATAGTACTGGGAGTAGAGCGCGAAGACGGACAGGTGGCCATTCTTGTCACCGATAATGGCTGTGGTATTCCCGATTTTGCGCGCAGTCGGGTATTCGAACGTTTCTACTCTTTGCCGCGTAGCAACGGCCAAAAAAGCAGCGGGCTGGGTTTGGCATTTGTTCAGGAAGTTGCTCGTCTACATCGCGGTACGATTGTTCTCGAAAATTGTCCTGAAGGTGGCGCACAGGCTCGTCTTACCTTACCGGCAAAATAATTTCATCACTTCACCGTCTATTCACATAACTTCATTTAGCCCCCACATAGGCCCCTTATCCTCGCCATATCAAAAATGGAGGGGATTATGTTGAAATCTGCGTTGTTCTGGAAAGTGATTACTTTGTTGGGCTGTATGATGTTGCTGTTAATACCGTTGAGTATGCTGAATTCGTTAATTGGTGAGCGAAGCAGCTATCGGGATGATGTCGAGCATTCACTGGAACAGAGCACCAGCGGGCCGCAAACCGTGACTGGCCCACTGATTGCGATCCCTGTGACGGAATTGACGACCGTCATGGAAGATAAGAAAGAGATAAAAAGAGAGCGCCAATTCATTCGTTACTATCTGCCAGAGAACTTAAACGTTGCGGGAAAGCAGGCAGTTGAACCGAGGCATATCGGTATTTATGAAGGACAGATTTGGCGCACTGATTTAACGCTGAATGCCAGTTTTAATCGCCAACAGCTTAAAGGTGATGATGGCGTAGAGACGCGTCTAGGGACGCCTTATGTGGTGCTGGCGGTTGGAGATTCACGCGGTATCGGTAAAGTGGGTGAACTGAATATAAACGGCCAGTCTTATCCAATCGAACCCGGAAGTAACTTGCCCGGCGTTGAGCAAGGTCTGCACGCGAAAATCCCTCTGGAACTGCTTCAGAGCGAAAAACTCACGCTGCGCTTCACTCTGGATTTAATGGGAACAAAACAGTTGGCGGTGGTGCCACTTGGGCGCAATAGCCAGTTCAGTTTGACCAGCAACTGGCCGCATCCTAATTTCATCGGTGATTTCTTACCTCAGCAGCGTACGGTTTCTGACACCGGCTTTACAGCACACTGGCAGAGCACGTGGTTTGCCAATAACCTCAATACCAGTTTCGGCGATGCTCGGTTGATTGATGTTAATCGGCTGCCTACTTTCAGCGTCACGGTGGCCAATCCTGTTGATCAGTATCAGCTCACAAACCGCGCGGTGAAATATGCTGTTTTGCTGATTGGACTGACGTTCATGAGTTTTTTCCTGGTGGAAACGCTGACAGGGTTGCGTGTTCACCCAATGCAATATTTGCTGGTGGGGTTGTCGCTGGTGATGTTTTATCTGGTACTGCTGGCGGTATCGGAACACATCGGATTCAACGCCGCATGGCTGCTGGCAAGTCTGGTGTGCGCTGGGATTAACGGTTTTTATCTCAAAGCGGTTCTGAACGGATGGAAAGTGAGTTTGATGTTTACTGCGGGATTGTTGGCACTGGACGGCATTCTCTGGCAACTGCTTCAGTCAGAAGACAGCGCATTACTGCTGGGAACGGGTGTATTGCTCGCCGCTCTTTCTGCAGTTATGTGGCTGACTCGTCATATTGATTGGTATGGCATGGGTAAAAAAGATCTTACTCATCCTGAGAATGCCCCTCAGAGCGATTCGGAACGCTTCCGGTTGTGGAAGTGACAGGTTTATACCCGTGAGTAAAAAACCTGCGGTTTGAAAGATGATGGGTATCTAAGGGCAAAAGAAAAGGGCGGAAATTATCCGCCCTTTCGTATTTGTATTTGATTACAGAGTTATTCCTGTAAATCGCCACAGAAGCGATAACCTTCGCCGTGAATCGTGGCGATGATTTCAGGTGTATCCGGAGTCGATTCGAAATGCTTACGAATACGACGAATCGTGACGTCAACGGTACGGTCGTGTGGCTTCAGCTCACGCCCTGTCATCTTTTTCAGCAATTCAGCACGAGACTGAATCTTCCCTGGATTTTCACAGAAGTGCAGCATCGCGCGGAATTCGCTACGCGGCAACTTATACTGCTCGCCATTAGGGCTGACCAATGAACGGCTGTTGATATCAAGTTCCCAACCATTGAACTTGTAGCTTTCAACAGAACGACGTTCTTCGCTGATTGCGCCCAGATTCATGGTACGAGACAAAAGATTACGCGCACGGATGGTTAATTCACGTGGATTGAATGGCTTAGTGATGTAATCATCTGCGCCAATTTCAAGACCAAGGATTTTATCCACTTCGTTGTCGCGGCCCGTCAGGAACATCAATGCCACATTGGCTTGCTCACGCAGTTCACGCGCCAGCAGCAGGCCATTTTTGCCTGGCAGGTTGATATCCATAATGACAAGGTTGATGTCATTATCGGAAAGGATTTGATGCATTTCAGCGCCATCAGTCGCTTCAAAAACATCATAACCTTCAGCTTCAAAAATGCTCTTTAACGTATTGCGTGTAACTAATTCGTCTTCGACGATAAGAATGTGCGGGGTCTGCATGTTTGCTACCTAAAATTGCCAACTAAATCAAAACAGGAAGTACAAAAGTCCCTGACCTGCCTAATACATGCCATAAATTAACATGCCTGGCGTAACATGACTAAAGTACGTAATTGCGTTCTTGATGCACTTTCCATCAACGTCAACAACATCATTAGCTTGGTCGTGGGTACTTTTCCCTCTGGACCCGACGGTGTCAAAAACGGTTGTTATCCTAACCATTTTAACAGCAACATAACAGGCAGGACCGCTTTAGACATCTGATAAAACTACGCTTCGTTGACATATATCAAATTCAATTGTAGCACGTTAACAGTTTGATGAAATCATCGTAGCGTTTTGCCATCTTCTGTCACATTTTTTTAATAATCAATATAGTTACGTCAATTGATTAGTAAAGAACGTAAATCTGATTGCTGATGGCATGTTTTTGGTGTTTTCGCCATTTAAAACAATGAAGTAATGCTATTTATTGCATCTTTTTTATCTGGTCAAACCAATAATATGCATTTGGTCTGCTTATGATTCGAATCTATGTATTTTATAGATGAATGTTATCTTAATGTAAATTTTTGATGCGTATTATCATTTGAAACTTGTGGATGTCCGAAAAAGGGCACTTTTTTAAAAGAGAGTTTTAATGCGTTTTTTAATTATTTTGGTCGCTCCAGCCAGATCTGAAAATGTGGGGGCCGCAGCCCGCGCGATGAAGACGATGGGGTTTACTCAATTACGTGTCGTTGATAGTGAGGCTGACCGTCAGCCTGAAGCGCGCTGGGTGGCGCATGGTTCCGGTGACGTGCTGGACAATGCACAGCATTTCGATACCCTGGCAGACGCGCTGCATGACGTTGATTTTACGATTGCGACTACCGCTCGCAGCCGCGCAAAATTCCATTACTACGCCACGCCACAACAGCTGGTTCCGTTACTTGAAGAAAAACGTAATTGGGTGGGAACGGTCGCGCTGGTGTTTGGTCGCGAAGATTCAGGGCTAACTAACGAAGAACTCGAGCTAGCGGATGTCTTAACGGGCGTGCCGATGGTTGCCGATTACCCGTCTCTTAATCTTGGGCAGGCGGTGATGGTTTATTGCTATCAACTTTCAGCGCTGATGCAACTCCCTTCACCTGAACACGATGAGGTAGACGTTCAGCAACTGAGTGCATTGCGTTCCCGCATTACCCTGTTACTCGATCGTGTAGATGCCAGTGGTGACCAAAAAATGATCGACTGGTTACAGCAACGTCTTGGGCTATTAGCTCAGCGTGATACGGCAATGTTGCACCGTTTGCTCCACGATATTGAAAAAAAATTGCCAGAGAATAATGCTGATAATGAGTTGAATACTAGTGAGGATGGGATGTGAACACCCCGTTTTTTCAGCGTAATGATCGCAGTTTATGATGATTTATTAGCGTTCAGTAGCCGTGTCTCTGAGAGTGGTGAAATTAAAAATAAATTGACTTAACCTGCCTGATACTTTAGTCAATATAGGTAAATCATATTACGAGCACACAACATCCATGATTCGCATCAGCCCAATGACAACAATTATTACAACCACCATTACCACAGGTAACGGTGCGGGCTGACGCATACAGGAAAAACGAAAAAAGCCCGCACCTAAACAGTGCGGGCTTTTTTTTGGACTAAAAACTCAAGGGTAATAATAAATGCGAGTGTTGAAATTCGGTGGTACTTCAGTGGCAAATGCGGAGCGTTTTCTTCGCGTAGCCGATATCCTGGAAAGCAATGCCAAACAGGGGCAGGTTGCAACCGTGCTGTCTGCCCCGGCGAAAATTACCAATCACCTCGTTGCCATGATTGAAAAAACCATTGGCGGCCAGGATGCTGTACCGAATATCAGCGATGCAGAGCGTATCTTTAGCGAGCTCCTCAACGGCCTTGCAGAGGCGCAACCTGGTTTTCCTCTTGCACAGCTCAAAACATTTGTTGAGCAGGAGTTTGCCCAGCTGAAACACGTCCTGCACGGTATCAGCCTGTTGGGACAATGCCCTGACAGCATTAACGCCGCGATCATTTGTCGTGGTGAAAAAATGTCTATCGCCATCATGTCTGAATTGCTCAAAGCTCGCGGGCACAACGTGACGGTTATCGATCCAGTAGAAAAACTCCTCGCTGTTGGGCATTACCTTGAGTCCACTGTAGATATTACTGAGTCCACTCGCCGTATCGCTGCCAGCCGCATTCCGGCTGACCATATGATCCTGATGGCGGGCTTTACCGCCGGGAATGAAAAAGGCGAATTAGTCGTTTTAGGGCGTAATGGATCTGACTATTCGGCTGCTGTATTAGCCGCTTGCCTGCGTGCGGATTGTTGTGAAATCTGGACTGATGTTGACGGTGTTTATACCTGCGACCCGCGCCAGGTTCCCGATGCCAGGCTGTTGAAATCAATGTCGTATCAGGAAGCTATGGAGCTTTCTTACTTCGGCGCTAAAGTTCTTCACCCTCGCACCATTACCCCAATCGCTCAGTTCCAAATCCCTTGCCTGATTAAAAATACCGGTAATCCACAAGCACCTGGCACCTTAATTGGCGCAGAAAGTGACGAAGATGGTTTAGCGGTTAAAGGCATCACCAACTTGAATAACATGGCGATGTTCAACGTTTCAGGCCCAGGCATGAAAGGTATGGTCGGCATGGCTGCTCGTGTGTTTGCTGCGATGTCCCGTGCCGGAATTTCTGTGGTGCTGATTACTCAGTCATCTTCTGAGTACAGCATCAGTTTCTGCGTCCCGCAGGCCGATTGTGTTCGCGCTCGCCGTGCGATGGATGATGAGTTTTATCTTGAGCTCAAAGAAGGTCTGCTGGAGCCGCTGACTATCATGGAGCATCTGGCGATCATCTCCGTAGTCGGTGATGGCATGCGCACTCTGCGCGGTATTTCTGCCAAGTTCTTTGCAGCATTAGCGCGTGCCAATATCAACATCGTGGCAATCGCACAAGGCTCCTCTGAGCGTTCAATTTCCGTGGTGGTCAGCAATGATGATGCGACCACTGGCGTGCGTGTTACCCATCAGATGTTGTTCAATACCGACCAGGTAATTGAAGTCTTCCTGATTGGCGTGGGCGGCGTTGGTGCGGCATTGGTTGAACAGGTGAAACGCCAGCAGGCGTGGTTGAAGAAAAAGCATATCGATTTGCGCGTGTGTGGTATTGCGAATTCGAAAGCGCTGTTAACCAATATCCACGGCTTAAATTTAGATAACTGGCAAGAAGAACTGGCGGCGGCGAAAGAGCCGTTCAACCTTGGGCGTCTGATTCGTCTGGTGAAAGAGTACCACCTGCTAAACCCGGTCATTGTGGACTGTACTTCCAGCCAGGCGGTTGCCGACCAGTATGCTGATTTCCTGGGTGAAGGTTTCCACGTGGTAACGCCGAACAAAAAGGCGAATACATCCACCATGAATTACTACCACCAGATGCGTAACGCGGCGGAAAAATCACGTCGTAAGTTTCTTTACGACACCAACGTAGGCGCGGGTCTGCCGGTTATCGAAAACCTGCAAAACTTGCTGAATGCAGGTGATGAATTACAGCGTTTTTCAGGGGTTCTCTCCGGTTCGCTATCGTTTATCTTTGGCAAACTTGATGAAGGTATGAGTTTGTCAGAAGCGACCAAAGTGGCTCGCGAAATGGGATATACCGAGCCTGACCCCCGTGACGATCTTTCTGGTATGGACGTAGCACGTAAGTTACTGATTCTTGCCCGTGAAACCGGTAGCAATTTTGAGCTGTCCGATATTGTTATCGACCCCGTCTTGCCTGAATCATTTGATTCTACGGGCGATGTTGAATCATTCATGGCGCGTTTACCGCAGCTAGACGACGAGTTTTCAGCACGAGTAGCGAAAGCGCGCGACGAAGGAAAAGTGCTGCGCTATGTTGGCGTCATTGAAGCTGATGGAAGCTGTAAAGTTAAAATTGATGCTGTGGATGGTAACGACCCACTGTATAAAGTTAAAAACGGTGAGAATGCCCTGGCCTTCTACAGCCACTATTATCAGCCATTACCGTTAGTTCTACGTGGCTACGGTGCAGGAAACGATGTAACTGCTGCGGGTGTCTTCGCCGATTTATTGCGCACTTTGTCATGGAAGTTAGGAGTTTAAGATGGTTAAAGTATATGCCCCGGCTTCCAGTGCCAATATGAGCGTCGGGTTTGATGTTCTGGGGGCGGCAGTTTCGCCCATTGATGGCTCCCTGCTTGGGGATTATGTCACGGTCGAAGCGGCAGACACCTTTAGTTTGAACAACATTGGCCGTTTTGCCAGTAAATTGCCACCCGAGCCTCGTGAGAACATCGTTTATCAATGCTGGGAGCGCTTTTGCCAGGAAATCGGCAAAAACATTCCTGTGGCGATGACACTGGAAAAAAGCATGCCGATTGGCTCTGGTCTGGGCTCGAGCGCCTGCTCAGTCGTTGCCGGGTTAATGGCGATGAACGAATATTGTGGCAAACCCCTGAGCGACACGCGTTTACTGAGCCTGATGGGTGAGCTGGAAGGGCGCATTTCAGGCAGCGTTCACTATGATAACGTTGCCCCGTGTTTCCTGGGTGGCATGCAGTTGATGATTGAAGAAAATGGCATCATCAGCCAGTCTGTACCGGGCTTTGATGAATGGCTGTGGGTGCTGGCGTATCCGGGGATTAAAGTTTCTACCGCAGAAGCTCGCGCCATTCTTCCGGCGCAATACCGCCGCCAGGACTGCATCAGTCATGGCCGCCATCTGGCTGGCTTTATTCACGCCTGTCACACCCGCCAGCCACAGCTTGCGGCAAAACTGATGCGTGATGTTATCGCCGAGCCTTACCGCGCTAAATTGCTGCCGCGCTTCAATGAAGCACGCCAGGCCGCAGCGGATATCGGCGCGTTGGCGAGTGGTATTTCGGGTTCCGGCCCAACGTTATTTGCGCTGTGCGATAACACGGATACCGCACATCGCGTGGCTGACTGGCTTAGCCAACACTATTTGCAGAACCAGGAAGGTTTTGTACATATTTGCCGTCTGGACACGGCGGGCGCACGAGTTTTGGGATAACGCATGAAACTGTATAACCTTAAAGATCATAACGAGCAGGTCAACTTTGCCCAGGCAATTGTGCAGGGCCTGGGTAAACAGCAAGGGCTGTTTTTTCCACACGACTTGCCAGAGTTTGAGCTGACTGAAATCGACGAAATGTTGAAGATGGATTTCGTCTCGCGTAGTAGCAAAATTTTGTCTGCTTTTATCGGTGATGAGATCCCACAAGACATCCTCCAGGAGCGTGTGCGCGCAGCTTTCGCATTCCCGGCTCCGGTCAAAAGCGTTGAGTCGGATATCGGTTGCCTTGAGCTGTTCCATGGCCCAACGCTGGCGTTTAAAGATTTTGGCGGGCGCTTTATGGCGCAGATGCTCACTCATATAAGCGGCGACAAACCCGTCACGATCCTGACCGCAACATCCGGTGATACCGGAGCGGCAGTGGCACATGCCTTCTATGGTCTGAAAAACGTGCGCGTAGTGATTCTTTACCCGCGCGGTAAAATCAGCCCGCTGCAAGAGAAACTGTTCTGTACGCTGGGTGGCAACATTGAAACTGTCGCCGTCGACGGTGATTTCGATGCCTGCCAGGCGCTGGTAAAACAGGCATTTGACGACGAGGATCTGAAGGTCGCTCTGGGATTAAACTCCGCCAACTCCATTAATATCAGCCGTTTGCTGGCACAAATTTGCTACTACTTTGAAGCTGTTGCACAGCTGCCGCAGGAAGCGCGTAACCAACTGGTGGTTTCCGTGCCAAGCGGTAACTTCGGTGATTTAACGGCAGGTCTGTTGGCAAAATCGCTCGGTTTGCCAATCAAGCGTTTCATCGCTGCGACTAACGCGAACGACACGGTTCCGCGCTTCTTAGCTAACGGAGAATGGACGCCGAAAACGACGGTTGCCACGCTTTCTAACGCAATGGATGTTAGCCAGCCAAACAACTGGCCGCGTGTGGAAGAACTGTTCCGTCGTAAGATTTGGCGTTTAACCGACCTGGGTTATGCGACAGTGACTGACGAAACCACTAAAGCCACGATGCAAGAGCTGAAAGCAGTGGGTTACGTCTCTGAACCGCACGCGGCGATTGCTTACCGCGCACTGCGTGATCAGCTTAAAGCTGGTGAATACGGTTTGTTCCTCGGGACCGCACATCCGGCAAAATTCAAAGAAAGCGTGGAAGAAATCCTCGGTGAAACACTGCCGTTGCCAGCAGAGCTTGCTGAACGTGCTGATTTACCGCTGCTTTCTCACAATCTGCCTGCGGATTTCGCTGCGCTGCGCGAATTTATGATGACCAAAGCGTAAGCGTTACTGCGCACGATCAAGCCATTCCATCCGTGGAGTGGCTTTTTTTATGCCTGAATTATGGAGGGAATGTGTAGAGAACAAGGAGGGATAACGTAGGAATTCTCATAAAATGCGATAGGTTAGAGATTAGGATTGCGGAGAATAACAACCGTATGTCATTGGGCATAAGCTCTCTTCAACGGCCCATAACGGGCATGAATGCAGTAAGGAGTAACTTATGTTGAAATCAATGATTCTGGCGTTATCAATTCTGGTTATCACTCCGCTTGCTGCGCAGGCTTCAGAAATTACGCTTATCCCTGCCGTAAAATTACAGATTGGCGATCAAGACCATAATGGTAACTATTGGGATGGCGGGCACTGGCGTGACCGTGGCTGGTGGGACGATCATTATGAATGGCGTGAAAATAGATGGCATCCGCATGATCACCATGATGATCATCATGAAGACCATCGCGATGATCATCACGACAATGGTCACCATGATAAAGACCATCACGATAATGGTAACCACGACGAAAACTGGAAACATCACTAATTTTAAGGCAGGTAAATATTACCTGCCTTGTTCGTTTTACTGCTCGTGGCGCTTAAACACCAACTCATGTTTGCCGGAGGCCGTTTCATCGAAGAAATAGCCGTCAGTGTTAAAACCTGTCAGTTGTTCAGGTTTGGTGAGTCGATTTTCAATGATGTAACGGCTCATCAAACCGCGCGCTTTCTTAGCGTAGAAGCTAATAACTTTAAATTTGCCATTCTTCTCATCAAGGAATACCGGCTTAATGATTTCGGCCTTGAGTTTTTTCGGCTTCACTGATTTGAAGTACTCATCTGAAGCCAGATTAATCACGATGTTGTCGCCCTGTGCTTCCAGCGCCTGGTTAAGCTTCTCGGTGATGGTGTCGCCCCAGAAGTGATACAGATCTTTGCCTTTCGCATTCTCAAGCTTAATGCCCATCTCCAGCCGATAAGGCTGCATCAGGTCGAGCGGGCGCAACACGCCATATAACCCAGAAAGCATACGTAAATGCTGTTGGGCAAATTCGAAATCCGCATCACTGAATTCTTCAGCCTGTAATCCCGTATACACATCACCTTTAAACGCCAGAATTGCCTGACGCGCATTTTGTGGTGTGAAGTCAGGATGCCATTCGTGAAAACGGGTTTCGTTCAGCGATGCGAGTTTGTCGCTGATATGCATCAGTGACGATATTTGCGGTGCGCTAAGTTTGCGAGCCACCGCAATCAGCTGCTGCGAATAGTCCAGCAGCTCGGGTTGCGTGTAACGATCGGTAGGGAGATCGCTTTGATAATCCAGTGTTTTTGCAGGTGAAATTAGAATTAGCATATCTGTTCCTTGCCGATTATTACCCGCTACTTTAGCAAATTTACTGAAAGAATCCGCCAATGGTTGCGATTAGCGTTTGGTTTCAGGGGGTTTAGGATTGTCCCAAATGCCCGGCTCCAGCTGGCTTTTAATTTCTGGAAAGCGGTTCGGATCGAAAGTCGGTGTTACACCGAGTCGCAACTGGCGCAAGTAATCGGCACTGAGATCCCTTGCGATAGGTGAAAGCAGGAGAATTGCCGTGAGATTAGTCACCGCCATAAACGCCATCGCCACATCAGCCATCTGCCAGACTAGCGGTAGTGGCGAAAGGGCTCCAAACATGACCATCACCAGCGCAAGGCAACGGAATAGCACCGTGGCAAAAGGGTTACTTTTTTGTATAAACAGCAAATTGTTTTCTGCGTAGGCATAGTTGGCGACAATCGATGTGAATGCGAAAAGCATGACAATCAGCGCGATAAACCCGGTTCCCCATGAGCCAACCACACTGCTAAGCGCTTGTTGAACCAATGTGATGCCATTCATCTGCGGATGAGGTGTATCCAGAATTCCCGAGAAAAGAATAATTCCCGCCGTTGCTGAACAGATAATTATCGTATCGATCAACACGCCAAACATCTGTACCAACCCTTGCGAGGCGGGATGTGGAGGCCAGGTTGCAGCCGCTGCGGCGGCATTTGGTGAAGAGCCCATTCCCGCTTCGTTGGAGAACATACCACGCTGGAAACCGGTGGTTATGGCCTGGCTAATGGTGAATCCAATCGCCCCCGACGTGGCCTGTTGCCAGCCAAATGCGCTCTTGAAGACTAAAGTAACGACCTCTGGCAGGCGTTCGATATTCATCGCCATCACCACCAGGCTCATTAACACCCAGAGAAGCGCCATAAACGGCACTAACCATTGAGAGATTCGCGCGGTGCCGCGCATTCCACCCCATATGGCTCCTGCTGTCAGTACGACAAGCGCAATGCCAATCCAGGTTTTAGGGATGCCGAACGCATGGTTGACTGCATCAGCAATTGAATTTGCTTGCACTGCATTGAAAATCAAACCAAAGGCCAGCATCAGGAAAATGGAGAACATTATGCCCATCCAGCGCATTCCCAACCCACGTTCCATGTACCAGGCTGGGCCGCCACGGTAATTGCCTTCGCTATCACGCGTTTTATAAAGCTGAGCAAGGGTGCATTCAGCGAAGGATGTTGCCATACCGAGCATGGCAACGACCCACATCCAAAAAATAGCGCCAGGGCCGCCAAGAGTCAGGGCAATTGCCACACCTGAAAGGTTACCGCTACCGACGCGTGCAGCAAGGCTTGTACAAAGCGCCTGGAATGAGGAAAGTCCGGAAGAATCGCCGCTAGTATTTGGCGCAATGATACTTCGGAGTTGAGTCAGATAGCGAAATTGTACAAAGTCACAGCGCCAGGTGAACCAGATACCGGCACCGACTAAAAGGTAAATGAGGACCGATCCCCAAAGTATCTCATTGATAAAAAGAAAAAAATCCGCCATTAACATCCCTCGTTTATCTGTGTTGTAAGCACAGTTAATACGCGCTACTCGCGCATGTTCCTTTAGATTGCAGACAAATAATATACGTTATTTATCACTTCCGCGTTCAGTTCATGCTGATGTATTACTGCGGTTGCACCTGTTTTGCGTCGTGATATCATCAAGCCAGACCGGTTACATCCCCCTAACATGTTACATCTAAGAGAAACACTATCATGACGGATAAATTGACCTCCCTGCGTCAGCTAACCACAGTTGTTGCGGACACCGGGGATATTGCGGCAATGAAGCTGTATCAACCGCAAGATGCTACCACTAACCCATCTCTGATCCTGAACGCTGCGCAGATCCCTGAATACCGCAAACTGATTGATGATGCGGTTGCCTGGGCGCGTGAGCAGAGCAGCGATCGTGCACAACAAGTTGTGGATGCGACTGACAAGCTGGCGGTGAATATTGGTCTGGAAATCCTCAAACTGATCCCAGGTCGTATCTCTACTGAAGTGGATGCGCGTCTGTCTTATGACACCAATGCCAGCATCACGAAAGCAAAACGTCTGATCAAAATGTACAACGATGCGGGTATCAGCAATGACCGTATCCTGATCAAACTGGCTTCTACCTGGCAGGGTATCTGCGCTGCTGAGCAGCTGGAAAAAGAAGGCATCAACTGTAACCTGACTCTGCTGTTCTCCTTCGCTCAGGCGCGTGCTTGTGCTGAAGCTGGCGTGTTCCTGATCTCTCCATTCGTCGGCCGTATCCTCGACTGGTACAAAGCGAACACTGATAAGAAAGAGTACGCGCCACAGGAAGATCCAGGCGTGGTTTCTGTTTCTGAAATCTACCAGTACTACAAACAACACGGCTACGAGACTGTTGTTATGGGTGCAAGCTTCCGTAACGTGGGCGAGATTATCGAACTGGCTGGCTGTGACCGCCTGACTATCGCTCCTGCTCTGCTTAAAGAGCTCGCTGAAAGCGAAGGTGCGGTTGAGCGTAAACTGTCTTACACCGGTGAAGTCAAAGCACGCCCAGAGCGCATGACTGAATCCGAGTTCCTCTGGAGCCACAATCAGGATCCAATGGCCGTTGATAAACTGGCTGATGGCATCCGTAAGTTTGCTATCGACCAGGAAAAACTGGAAAAAATGATCGGCGACCTGCTGTAATCATTGGCGTGATCGGAGCCTTCCGGTCACGCTTTTTAGTTTTTCGCCCTGTCTGCAACTCCTTTCGCCGTGTATCATTCCGTTAAGTTTGCTGATTTCCTGGGAATGATATGAATACCTTACGCATTGGCTTAGTTTCCATCTCTGACCGCGCTTCGAGCGGTGTATATCAAGATAAAGGCATTCCGGCGCTTGTTGACTGGCTGGAACGAACCTTAACGACACCTTTCCAGATTGAAACTCGCTTAATCCCTGATGAACAACCACTTATTGAACAGGCGCTGTGTGAGCTGGTGGATGAAATGGCCTGTCATTTGGTGTTAACCACGGGTGGCACTGGCCCGGCACGCCGCGATGTCACTCCTGATGCAACACTGGCAATTGCTGACCGTGTAATGCCCGGGTTTGGCGAGCAGATGCGCCAAATCAGCCTGCACTTTGTGCCGACGGCCATTCTTTCACGCCAGGTGGGCGTTATCCGTAAGCAAGCGTTGATCCTGAATTTACCCGGGCAGCCTAAGTCTATCCAGGAAACGCTGGAAGGCGTCAAAGACGCTGATGGTAAGGTTGTCGTACCGGGTATTTTTGCAAGTGTACCGTATTGTATACAGCTTCTGGATGGACCTTACATAGAGACAGATAGCAAAGTAGTAGCAGCTTTTCGCCCTAAGAGTGCAATTCGTGAAGTAAAATCCTAAAAACACGCTGTTTGTGACATAAGATGTAGTGACTCTGGTATGTGGAGTGAGGTTCGATATAGTAAGTTTTGCTTTACAGCAAAATGGAAACTAATAACCACACTCTTTTTTATGCGCAGGTTCTTATGTCACAACAACTACATTCCACACAACGCACAAGACCTCTGAATGGTCAGGATTATAAAACCCTGACCCTGGCCGCCCTCGGCGGCGCTCTGGAATTCTACGATTTCATTATCTTTGTTTTCTTCGCCACTGTTGTCGGTGCGCTTTTCTTCCCTGCGGATATTCCAGAATGGCTTCGCCAGCTGCAAACTTTCGGTATCTTTGCTGCGGGTTATCTGGCGCGTCCGTTAGGCGGGATAATCATGGCTCACTTTGGTGACCTGGTCGGCCGTAAAAAGATGTTCACCTTAAGTATCTTGCTCATGGCGCTGCCGACGCTTGCGATTGGTATGTTGCCAACCTACGAAACCCTCGGTATTGCCGCACCGATATTGCTGCTTTTAATGCGTGTGCTTCAGGGCGCGGCCATCGGCGGTGAAGTACCAGGCGCGTGGGTATTTGTTGCAGAGCACGTACCTTATAAACGTATCGGTATCGCGTGCGGCACGTTAACTGCCGGTTTAACCGTAGGTATTTTGCTGGGTTCAGTTGTTGCCACCATTATTAATACTTCAATGACACAGCAAGCTATTCATGATGGCGGCTGGCGTATTCCATTCTTCCTCGGTGGTATTTTTGGGCTGGTAGCAATGTATCTGCGCCGCTGGTTGCAAGAGACTCCCATCTTTATTGAGATGCAGCAACGTAAAGCGCTGGCAGAAGAGTTGCCATTGAAATCCGTCATTGTGAACCATAAAAAAGCCGTGGTGGTTTCGATGCTGTTGACCTGGTTGCTGTCTGCGGGAATTGTGGTGGTTATTTTAATGACGCCCACCTGGCTGCAAAAACAGTTGGGCATTGCGCCAGCGCTGACGCTACAGGCGAATAGCATAGCGATAATTATGCTATGCATTGGCTGTATCGTGGCGGGGTTGGTTATCGACCGTATTGGTGCCAGCAAAACATTTATTGTGGGTAGCCTGTTGCTGGCTGTTTGTAGCTGGATGTTCTATCACCTGGTAGCAAGCCATCCGGAGCACTTGTTCTTCTTATACGGGCTGGTCGGTTTTAGCGTAGGTGTTGTGGGCGCAGTGCCGTACGTGATGGTCCGCGCGTTCCCGGCGGAAGTGCGCTTTAGCGGTATTTCGTTCTCTTACAATATGTCGTATGCCATTTTTGGTGGCCTGACACCTATCTTTGTCACTATGCTGATGGGCATATCGCCGATGGCGCCAGCCTGGTATGTGCTGGCACTGGCGATGGTCGGGTTGGTGTTGGGAATTTGGCTGCGCAACGATTTAACCCATGAAGAGAAGGTGGTTGAAAGGCCGCTGCAACATTCATAAAAAAACGCGGAGCCAGGCTCCGCGTTTTTGTTTTCTTACCACGTGACTACGGGAATTAGTGTTTTTCACCAATTGGCAGCACGGTACGGCCAAACTGCTCGTTGAGCACTTCGCCCATTGCCAGGTAAATAGCGCTTGCGCCACAAACCAGACCAATCCAGCCAGCGATGCGGACAATGCCTTCGTTGTCGACCAGATGGCCGATAGCCAGCAGGGCAAACAGCACGGTCAGGCTGGCAAACACGAACTGCAGCATACGCGCAGAACGCAGTGTGCCGAAGAACATGAACAGTGTGAAAACGCCCCACAGACCCAAATAAGCGCCGAGGAAATGAGCGTTCGCTGCGTCTGCAAGACCCATCTTAGGCATGATCAGAATGGCGACCAGAGTCAGCCAGAAAGAGCCATAAGACGTGAATGCTGTCAGGCCGAAAGTATTACCTTTCTTAAATTCCAACAGGCCGGCAAAAATTTGTGCGATACCACCGTAAAAAATGCCCATTGCAAGGATGTTGACATCAAAAGGGAAGATGCCAGTGTTATGCAGGTTGAGCAGAATGGTGGTCATGCCGAAGCCCATCAAGCCCAGGGGAGCTGGATTAGCCAACTTAGTGTTGCCCATAGTTCCTCTAAAATTCGTCTGAAAATGAATATATGTATTAGCCTCGCCGCCGCGAAAGGGCAGCGGGGCGCGGCATCATAATCAGGTGTAGGGCCCGAGTCTATGATCTAAACAGGTGTGAAGATGAAAATTTTTTTTACCTTGCCCCTTGATGGCGAGCGTAGTGACCCCATCTTGTATGCAACCGCAGTTGATGGACCTGAAAAAAAAGCGTGTTTGGGCAGTTGAAAGACACTTGTTTGCCCGCATAACAGGTTCACAACCACATGACGAACAAATTTTAAGTGGAGACGTTTAGATGGGTAAAATTATTGGCATCGACCTGGGTACTACCAACTCTTGTGTAGCGATTATGGATGGTACTACTGCTCGCGTTTTGGAAAACGCTGAAGGCGACCGCACCACTCCTTCTATCATTGCTTATACCCAGGATGGTGAAATTCTGGTTGGTCAGCCGGCTAAACGTCAGGCAGTGACTAACCCGCAGAACACACTGTTCGCGATCAAACGCCTGATTGGCCGCCGTTTCCAGGACGAAGAAGTCCAGCGCGACGAAGCTATCATGCCGTACAAAATCATCGGCGCTGATAACGGCGACGCATGGATTGACGTGAAAGGCCAGAAAATGGCACCTCCGCAGATTTCTGCTGAAGTGCTGAAGAAAATGAAGAAAACTGCTGAAGATTACCTGGGTGAGCCAGTAACTGAAGCTGTTATCACCGTTCCTGCATACTTCAACGATGCACAGCGTCAGGCAACTAAAGATGCCGGCCGTATCGCAGGTCTGGAAGTAAAACGTATCATCAACGAACCAACCGCAGCTGCTCTGGCTTACGGTCTGGATAAAGAAGTAGGCAACCGTACTATCGCGGTTTACGACTTGGGTGGTGGTACTTTCGATATCTCTATTATCGAAATTGATGAAGTAGATGGCGAAAAAACCTTTGAAGTTCTGGCAACCAACGGTGATACCCACCTGGGTGGTGAAGACTTCGATAGCCGTCTGATCAACTATTTAGTGGAAGAGTTCAAGAAAGATCAAGGTATCGATCTGCGTAACGATCCTCTGGCTATGCAGCGTCTGAAAGAAGCTGCTGAAAAAGCGAAAATTGAGCTGTCCTCTGCTCAACAGACCGATGTGAACCTGCCGTACATTACAGCAGATGCCACCGGTCCAAAACACATGAACATCAAAGTGACTCGCGCGAAACTGGAATCTCTGGTCGAAGACCTGGTGAACCGTTCTATCGAGCCACTGAAAGTTGCACTGCAAGATGCTGGCCTGTCCGTATCCGATATCCAGGACGTAATCCTGGTTGGTGGTCAGACTCGTATGCCAATGGTGCAGAAAAAAGTTACTGAGTTCTTCGGTAAAGAACCGCGTAAAGACGTTAACCCGGATGAAGCTGTTGCAATCGGTGCGGCTGTTCAGGGTGGTGTTCTGGCGGGTGATGTCACTGACGTACTGCTTCTGGACGTTACCCCTCTGTCTTTGGGTATCGAAACCATGGGCGGTGTGATGACTTCACTCATCAACAAAAACACCACTATCCCAACGAAACACAGCCAGGTGTTCTCTACCGCTGAAGACAATCAGTCTGCGGTAACCATCCACGTGATTCAGGGTGAGCGTAAACGTGCCGCTGATAACAAATCTCTGGGTCAGTTCAACCTGGATGGTATCAGCCCAGCACCGCGCGGTATGCCGCAAATCGAAGTGACCTTCGACATTGATGCTGACGGTATTCTGCACGTGTCTGCGAAGGACAAAAACAGCGGTAAAGAGCAGAAGATCACCATCAAGGCTTCTTCTGGTCTGAACGAAGAAGAAATTCAGAAAATGGTACGCGATGCTGAAGCTAACGCCGAAGCTGACCGTAAGTTCGAAGAGTTGGTTCAGACCCGTAACCAGGGCGACCACCTGATGCACAGTACTCGTAAGCAGGTTGAAGAAGCCGGTGATAAACTGCCAGCTGACGACAAAACTGCTATCGAATCTGCACTGAGCGCGCTGGAATCTTCTCTGAAAGGTGAAGATAAAGCCGACATCGAAGCGAAAATGCAGGCTCTGGCGGAAGTTTCCCAGAAGCTGATGGAACTGGCTCAGGCACAACACGCGGAGCAGCAAGCAGGTAACGCAGCAGATGCGACTACCGCTGGCAAAGACGACGATGTTGTTGATGCAGAGTTCGAAGAAGTTAAAGACAAAAAATAATCGCCCTTTGAGCGGTTGATACACTGGCACGGGCGTCGAGGTTTTCCTCTGCGCCCGTGCACGCATGTTAGGGGCAGACAAAAAAGATGGCGAAGAGAGACTATTACGAGGTTTTAGGCGTTCCGAAAAACGCGGAAGAGCGTGAAATCAAGAAAGCCTACAAACGCCTTGCGATGAAGTTCCACCCGGATCGTAATCAGGGTGATAAAGAATCAGAGGCGAAGTTTAAAGAAATCAAAGAAGCCTACGAAATCCTTACCGACGAGCAAAAACGTGCAGCGTACGACCAATATGGTCATGCCGCGTTTGAGCAAGGCGGTATGGGTGGCGGCGGACACGGTGGATTTGGCGGCGGCGGTGCCGACTTTGGCGATATCTTTGGCGACGTATTCGGTGACATCTTCGGTGGTGGCCGTCGTCAACGCGCTACTCGCGGTTCCGATTTACGCTATAACATGGACCTAACGCTGGAAGAAGCAGTACGTGGCGTTACCAAAGAGATCCGTATCCCAACGCTTGAAGAGTGTGGTGTTTGCCACGGTAGCGGCGCGAAGTCAGGTTCTAAACCGCAAACTTGCCCGACTTGTCATGGACAAGGCCAGGTGCAAATGCGTCAGGGCTTCTTCACCGTGCAGCAAAGCTGTCCGCACTGTCAGGGACGCGGTTCGATTATTAAAGATCCGTGCAACACCTGTCATGGTCATGGCCGTGTAGAAAAAACCAAAACGCTGTCGGTGAAAATCCCGGCGGGTGTTGATACCGGTGACCGTATTCGTCTTGCAGGCGAAGGTGAAGCGGGCGAGCATGGCGCACCTTCAGGCGATTTGTATGTTCAGGTTCAGGTTAAACCGCACCCAATCTTCGAGCGCGAAGGCAATAACCTGTATTGTGAAGTGCCAATTAACTTTGCAATGGCAGCATTGGGCGGCGAGATTGAAGTCCCAACACTTGATGGGCGTGTGAACCTGAAAGTGCCTGGTGAAACGCAAACGGGCAAATTGTTCAGAATGCGTGGCAAAGGGGTAAAATCTGTACGTGGCGGGGCACAGGGCGACCTGTTATGCCGCGTTGTGGTTGAAACACCTGTCAGTCTGAATGAAAAGCAGAAGCAATTGCTGCGCGATCTGGCTGAAAGTTTTGGTGGGCCAAGCGGTGAAAAGAACAGCCCGCGTTCGAAGAACTTCTTTGATGGCGTGAAGAAATTCTTTGATGATCTGACTCGCTAAAATTCACTCTCCTTTATGTAGTACGAAGGGTAGTGCAAAAAAGCCTGAATCGAATATTTTTTGATTCAGGCTTTTTTTATGCGCCAGACAATGATGAGTTCAACTTGCGATTCAGTTCGTTTTTTTCGAGTGTTTCTAGCTATATAATCTACTTTTATCGATGTATTGGAAGGGATATGCTAGAAACATATTAATGGCTTAAATGTTTAAGACATTCGAATAAGTTGGATGAAAGAATGACGAAAAAACTAAAATACTTTTTCAACAATGACGCCTCAGGCGGCATCGTTTTAATCCTTGCCGCAGCACTGGCAATGGTTCTTGCTAATCTTAGCTCCACCAGCGGGTTGTACCAATCGTTTCTGGATACACCGGTTGAAGTTCGTATCGGTTCTCTGGATATCAGCAAAAACCTGCTGTTGTGGGTTAACGATGCGTTGATGGCCATCTTCTTCCTGATGATTGGCCTTGAAGTTAAACGCGAAATGGTCAGCGGTTCGCTTGCCAG
>DASXXQ010000283.1:0-1763 GCA_036502985.1 Buttiauxella sp. | reverse complement strand
TTTCGATGATGCGAAAGATAACTTTGTCTCGCGCGAGGATTTTGCTGGCTGGCTGGCAGAGCACCGCAAAGAAGGCAACGTGTCGCTGGTGATGCTGCTATCGAAAGACAAAGTGCCGGAAGACCATGATGTGCCAACGCCGGACCACCTCTATCGCAAAGGGCGGTTTGTACTGTTCTTCTACGAAAAAGCACCATGAGTTATCTGCTCATTGTGCTGGCAAGTTTACTGAGTTGCGGTGGCCAGCTTTGTCAGAAGCAGGCCACCTGCCGTCCGGGTCGTCGACACATGTTTGGCTGGCTGGCACTGAGTATCTTGCTGCTCGGATGCGCGATGTTGCTCTGGTTGCTGGTGCTACAGCGCGTACCGGTCAGCGTGGCGTACCCGATGCTAAGCCTGAACTTTATTTTTATTACGCTTGCTGCACGTTTCATCTGGCATGAGCCGGTTTCAATTCGGCACTGGCTGGGTGTAGTGCTCATTATCGGCGGCATTATTATCATGGGGAACGTTGCCTGATGGGCTATTTTTGGGCATTGATGAGCGTGCTGCTGGTCAGTTGCGCTCAGCTCATCATGAAATGGGCAATGATGACGCTGCCGCCGGTCTCCCAACATGCTGAATTTCTTGCGGCGTTTTTGAGTCTTAGCTCAGGCGCGTTGGCGCTTTTCGTTGGGCTGCTCGCGTATGTCTTTTCGATGGGGTGCTGGTTTCTGGCATTGCGGCGCATTGCGCTGAGCAAAGCCTATCCGCTGTTGAGTTTAAGCTATGTGCTGGTGTGGGCGACGGCTATCTGGCTGCCGTGGCTGCATGAGAGTTTCAGCACCGGGAAACTTATTGGCGTCAGCGTGATTTTTATCGGATTGATGATGGTTTGCTTGCCACAACGTAAGCGCTGAATTGTTCATCCTTTCGAATGCCTGACTTGTGCCGTGGCACCGACAAATTAGTGGATGTCGCTGCGCTAATCCCCACTACAACTGCGGCTTATGGTGGATGTCGCTAACGCTAGTCCCCCCTACAACTGCGGGCTGGTGGTGGATGTCGCTAACGCTAATCCCCCCTACAACTGCGGGCTGGTGGTGGATGTCGCTAACGCTAATCCCCCCTACAACGGCGTGCTTGCGGTGGATGTCGCTGCGCTAATCCACCCTACAACTGCTACAACTGTTTTTTCGTAGGTCGGATTAGCGTTAGCGACATCCGACATTAACCTCACCGGCAAAGATCAGGATTTCGGGAAGATCCAAACATGATCCTCTGGCAACGCCAGATGGCAATGCTGCGGATCGCGAACCTCTGTACCGTAAGCGCGGATGACAAAATCATCGCCGGATGTCCGGAATAAATACTCCCAACGATCGCCGAGATACATGCTGGTCAGCAGCGGCAATTCCAGTTGATTATCCCCAGGACCGTCTGCCAGCAAAACGCGCTCCACACGAATAACCGCGGTTCCTTCCTGGCCACTTTGCACCCCTTCACTAGCCATTCCCCACAGCGCCCAGCCTTTGCCTTCAATGCGCGCTTTCCCGTCGCGAATCTCAGTCACTTTGCCGTGCAGACGGTTGTTACTGCCCATAAACTCTGCGGTAAACAGCGTTTTTGGTGAACCGTACATTTCCTGCGGTGTGCCTTGTTGCTCGATTTTACCGTTGTTGAGCAACAAAATGCGGTCAGAAATCGCCATCGCTTCATTCTGATCGTGCGTCACCATCAGCGCCGACAAACCGAGTTTGATAATGAGCTCACGCAGGAACACG
>DASXXQ010000282.1:0-16805 GCA_036502985.1 Buttiauxella sp. | reverse complement strand
ACGCAGTTGAGTGCCAAGTTTCCACAACTCAGGTTTCACCAGGCGCTGATCGTAATATTCCGCAAGCCACAAGTCGGCTTTTGCAAATACCATTTCCAGCATGCCAAGACGGGTGGAGAAGAACGGCCAGTCGCGGCACATAGTTTCCAGCTCGTCCTGTTTACCATCTTCCACCACTTTTTGCAGCGCGGCACCAGCGCCCAGCCAGGCTGGCAGCATCAAGCGGTTTTGCGTCCAGGCGAAAATCCATGGAATGGCGCGCAGCGATTCAACACCACCACTTGCGCGACGTTTTGCAGGGCGCGAGCCAAGCGGTAGTTTAGCCAGTTCTTGTTCTGGTGTAGCTGAACGGAAGTACGGCACAAAGTCTTTGTTTTCGCGAACGTAACCACGGTACATATCGCAGGAGATAACAGATAGCTCCTCCATGATATGTTTCCATTCTTTCTTCGGCTCCGGCGGTGGTAGCAGGTTAGCTTCCAGGATCGCGCTGGTGTAAAGCGACAGGCTGCTGATGGTGATTTCAGGCAGGCCGTATTTAAAGCGGATCATTTCGCCTTGCTCAGTCACACGCAGGCCACCTTTCAGGCTGCCTGGCGGTTGCGACAACAGAGCAGCGTGCGCAGGTGCGCCGCCACGGCCGATAGAACCGCCGCGCCCGTGGAACAACGTCAAAGTGATCCCAGCTTTCTCACAGGTTTTTATCAGCGCGTCTTGCGCCTGGTACTGCGCCCATGAAGCAGCCATTACGCCTGCATCTTTCGCAGAGTCAGAATAGCCAATCATGACCATCTGTTTGCCTTGAATAAAGCCGCGATACCAGTCGATATTCAGCAACTGAGTCATTACGTCATCGGCATTGTTCAGGTCGTCGAGTGTTTCAAACAATGGCGCAACAGGCAGGGCGAAGGTGCAACCCGCTTCTTTCAACAATAAGTGAACAGCCAGTACGTCAGACGGTGTTTTCGCCATTGAAATAACGTAGGCAGCGATCGAACCGCGCGGCGCTTCGGCAACCACTTTACAGGTTTCCAGCACTTCACGAGTGGCTTCGCTTGGCTCCCACTGGCGTGGCAGTAGAGGGCGCTTGGAGTTTAATTCGCGGATCAGGAAGGCTTGCTTGTCAGCTTCGGACCAGCTTTCGTAATCACCAATGCCCAGATAGCGAGTCATTTCACCCAGTGCTTCGGTGTGACGCGTACTTTCCTGACGAACGTCGATGCGCACTAGTGGCACACCAAAACTCTTCACGCGGCGGAGGGTATCAAGCAACTGGCCGTTGGCGATAATGCCCATTCCGCAGGCTTGCAGCGACTGGTAACACGCATAAAGCGGATCCCAAAGCTGTTCGTTTTGCGTTAACAAACCTTGTGGTTTCGGCAGACGCTGGCCTTTCAAACGCGCTTCAAGCCACGTTTGGGTCGCCATTAATTGCTGACGAATGCCTTTCATGATGCAACGGTACGGTTCTTGTGAAGCATCAGGGCCAGCCAGTTCACTCAGTTCCGGCGTGCATTCCACCATTGAAAGCTCGGAAATGAGCACCTGAATATCACGCAAGAACAGGTCAGTTGCTTTCCAGCGGCTGAGTAACAGAACGTGGCGAGTGATATCAGCGGTAACGTTTGGGTTGCCGTCGCGGTCACCACCCATCCATGAAGTGAAACGCACCGGAACAAAATCGACCGGCAGTTTGTAATTCAGATTGTCTTCAAGTTGTTCATTCAGCTCGCGCAGGTAGTTTGGAACACCTTCCCACAGGCTATTTTCAACGACCGCAAAGCCCCATTTCGCTTCATCGACTGGGGAAGGGCGGTGCTTACGGATTTCGTCGGTGTGCCAGGCCTGAGCGACCAGTTGACGCAGGCGGCGCATAATCTGGTTGCGCTCATAATCAGCGATATCGCTATGGTCGAGCTGTTTCAGGCAGCTATTTACTTCAACCAATTTATGAATCAGGGTGCGACGGGTAATTTCGGTTGGGTGTGCGGTCAGCACTAATTCCAGTGACAGAGATTCAACAGCATCACGAATGGCAGCTTCGCTAATATCCGGCTGATTTTTTAATTTTTGGATTGTCTTAGCGATGACTTCAGGATTGCTGGCGGCTTCGCCATTGGCGGAAATACTGTGATATTGCTCTGCGGTGTTGGCCAGGTTCAGGAATTGGCTGAATGCACGGGCTACTGGGAGCAGTTCGTCGTTAGACAGGTTCTGTAACGTGGTCAGCAATTCTTGTCGATTTGCTTCATTGCCTGCCCGCGAGGACTTCGACAATTTACGGATTGTTTCTACCCGGTCAAGAATGTTTTCACCTAACGCATCCTTGATGGTATCCCCGAGCAACTTGCCGAGCATACTGACATTACTTCGCAAAGCGGAATATTGTTCGTTCATTATAGTCCCAGACACCCCATCTTTTATGTAACTTAATTTCACCCGTGAAGGTTCAACACCGTCTTTATAAAGCCACGTAAGTCTTCGTTCGTCAATTGCTACGAAATCGTTTCAGCAAACGAATAAATTACGCTAATTCATGAAATTTAATTACTAACTTCGTTGATAAGCGTTTCTTATGAGGATCCGCTAAAAAGCAGCTTAAAAAGGGGGCAAAACCCCCTGAATCGCTATTTTTCAATGCCAACAAAAATGATGAACTACTTGCGTAATCAGTTTGCGCGTTGGCTCGATAAAACGTGTTTCGATGTATTCGTCAGGTTGATGTGCCTGGTTTATTGAACCCGGCCCCAGCACTAATGTTGGGCAGATGGTCTGAATAAATGGCGCTTCGGTGCAGTAGTTCACCACTTCAGTCTGGGCACCCAGTAATTTTTCGACCACTTGCACCAGCTGATGATCTTTGGCGCATTCATAACCCGGAATTGGCGGGTGCAGTTCAGAAATCGTCAGGCGACCAGGCCACTGCTGGCTAACAGGTTCTAATGCTTCGTTAAGTAAACCGTTCAGATCATTTAATGTCAGGCCTGGTAGCGGGCGAATATCCATATGCAATTCACAACAGGCACAAATACGGTTGGCAGCATCGCCACCACTGATATGCCCGAGGTTCAGCGTTGGGTATGGCACGGTGAAGGCATCGTGGTGATAACGTGCTTTCAGGGTGTTTTTCAGCGACATGATATGGCCGATAGCATCATGCATCAGTTCGATGGCGTTCACGCCACGAGCGGGATCGCTTGAATGGCCTGATTGCCCAAGAATACGGATCGCATTTGAAATGTGGCCTTTATGCGCGCGTACTGGCTGTAATGAGGTCGGTTCGCCGATGATGGCGCAGTCCGGGCGTAAACTTGTGGTTTCAGAGAAATAACGAGCGCCCGCCATCGTCGTTTCTTCATCAGCTGTCGCCAGAATATAGAGCGGTTTTTTCAGCGTGGAGACATCCACATCCCGCAGTGAATCGAGAATAAACGCAAAGAAGCCTTTCATGTCGGCAGTGCCGAGACCGTACAGTTTATTTTCGTGCTCGGTCAGTGTGAAGGGATCGCGCGTCCAGCGGCCATCGTCAAACGGCACGGTGTCGGTATGGCCTGCGAGCAACAGCCCACCAGCGCCATTGCCAGTGCTCGCCAGCATATTGAATTTATTGCGCGTACCCGGCACCGGTTGTATTTCGACGTTAAATCCAAGGTCGCGGAACCATCCAGCCAGTAAATTGATTAAAGACTCATTACTCTGATCCAGCGCGCTGTCGGTGGCGCTGATGGACGGTGTGGCGATCAATGCGCGGTAAATCTCGATAAAAGGAGGTAATTTCATCTTCACTGTTGACAGGCCTTAGCTCAGGTTGGTATACATAATCATGCAGTAATATTGAATAAAAATACATTATTACCTGCCGCGATGGAACCCCTGGTTCCGGTGGAATTAACCACGTAATTACATGTTGGGTGATGGCTTTCCCGCTGACACCTTTAGCAGACACAACCTAAGAAGGTGTACAGCCGAGATGTTGAATACGCTGATTGTTGGTGCCAGCGGTTATGCGGGCGCAGAACTTGTGACCTATCTGAATCGCCATCCTCATATGAACATAACCGCATTGACGGTTTCAGCGCAAAGTAATGACGCAGGAAAGTTGATATCTGATTTGCATCCGCAATTAAAAGGTACCGTCGACATGCCGTTACAGGCAATGTCGGATATCAGCGAATTTACTGATGGCGTAGACGTGGTGTTCCTCGCAACCGCCCATGAAGTTAGCCATGATTTGGCTCCGCAGTTTCTGGCGGCTGGCTGTGTAGTCATCGATCTTTCTGGTGCTTTCCGTGTTAACGATGCCGAGTTTTATCAGCGTTATTATGGTTTTACCCATCAACATCCCGAATTGCTGGAGCAGGCTGTGTATGGCCTTGCGGAATGGCAGAGCGACAAACTGAAAGAAACCAGTTTGATCTCTGTTCCTGGCTGTTATCCAACCGCGTCGCAATTGGCCCTAAAGCCGCTGATTGATGCTGGATTGCTGGATTTGAACCAGTGGCCAGTGATTAACGCGACCAGCGGTGTGAGTGGCGCCGGGCGTAAAGCAGCGATTTCTAACAGCTTCTGCGAAGTGAGCCTGCAGCCGTATGGCATTTTTAACCATCGTCACCATCCGGAAATCACAACACACCTGGGTACCCCAGTCATTTTCACGCCGCATCTGGGTAATTTCCCGCGCGGCATTCTGGCGACCATTACCTGTCGTTTGAAAGCAGGGGTAACGCAGCAGCAAATAGCTGATGCTTTTAATCAAGCTTATCAAGATAAACCGTTAGTGCGTCTGTACGACAAAGGGGTCCCAGCACTGAAAAATGTGGTTGGCCTGCCATTCTGCGATATCGGATTTGCCGTGCAGGGTGAGCATCTGATTGTTGTCGCAACCGAAGACAATTTACTGAAAGGCGCATCGGCCCAGGCCGTGCAATGCCTGAATATCCGTTTTGGCTTTACCGAAACGCAGTCTCTTATTTAACCGGCAGTCGGGTGGAATAATAATGAATCCATTAATTATCAAGTTAGGTGGCGTACTGCTGGATAGCGAAGAAGCGCTGGAACGTTTGTTTACTGCGTTGGTGAACTATCGTCAGTCTCATCAACGCCCGCTGGTGATTGTACACGGTGGTGGTTGCCTGGTGGATGAGTTGATGAAAAAGCTCTCATTGCCGGTGACGAAGAAAAACGGCCTGCGTGTCACACCTGCCGATCAGATTGACATTATTACTGGTGCACTGGCGGGCACGGCGAACAAAACCTTGTTGGCCTGGGCGAAAAAACATGGCATCAATGGTGTCGGGCTTTGTCTTGGTGATGGCGATAGTGTGACGGTAACCAAACTGGACGAAGAACTTGGCCATGTTGGTCTTGCAAAACCAGGTTCAGCTAAGCTGATTACAACGCTGCTTGAAGCGGATTTTTTACCGATTGTCAGCTCCATCGGCGTGACCGTTGAAGGCGAGTTGATGAACGTGAATGCCGATCAGGCTGCTACGGCGCTGGCAGCAACCCTTGGTGCGGATTTGATTCTGCTGTCAGATGTCAGCGGCATTCTGGATGGCAAAGGGCAACGTATTGCAGAAATGACGGCGGCGAAAGCTGAGCAGTTAATCGCTCAGGGCATTATTACCGACGGCATGATTGTTAAAGTTAACGCGGCGCTGGATGCAGCACGCACGCTGGGTCGCCCTGTGGACATCGCGTCCTGGCGTCACGCGGAGCAGTTACCTTCTTTATTTAACGGTGTGGCAATCGGCACCCGTATTCTGGCCTAGTTTTGCGCATCATACTTTGAGCCGCAGATACGTTGGCAGCACTCGCTCACCCCAGTCACTTACTTTATTTAAGCACCTGGGATTCTCGAGCTTGCTGCCTTCTGTAACTCGAATTATTTAGCGCATCAATTTCGAATTTGAAGGATAAGACAATGCAAAATCACGGCATCAAAAAAATTGTTCTCGCATACTCTGGCGGCCTTGATACTTCAGCCATCATTCCATGGCTGAAAGAAAACTACGGCGGCTGTGAAGTCGTCGCGTGTGTGGTGGATATTGGCCAGGATCGCGAAGACCTGAAAGGCGTGGAACAAAAAGCACTGCGCTCTGGGGCAACTGAGTGCTATGTCGTGGATGCGCGTGAAGAATTCATCAGTGACTACGTTTACCCGGTATTACAGACTGGCGCACTGTACGAAGGCAGCTACCTGCTGGGGACTTCTATGGCACGTCCGCTTATCGCAAAAGTGCTGGTTGATGTAGCAAATAAAGTCGGCGCGGATGCTTTGTGTCACGGCGCGACGGGTAAAGGTAACGACCAGGTGCGTTTCGAATCCACTTGGGCAGCTCTGGCCCCGCATCTGAAAGTGGTTGCGCCATGGCGTGAGTGGGACTTGCGTTCCCGTGAAGCGCTGCTGGATTACCTGAAAGAGCGTGATATTCCTACAACCGCTTCGCTTGAGAAAATCTACAGCCGCGATGAAAACGCATGGCACATCTCCACCGAAGGCGGCGTGCTGGAAAGTCCGTGGAATGCACCAAACAAAGATTGCTGGGTCTGGACTGTTGATCCGAAAGAAGCACCAGATCAGGCAGAGCAAGTTACTGTTACCGTTAAACAAGGCAAAGTTGTTGCGGTTAACGGCGAAACAATGACGCCATTCCAGTGCCTGGAAACACTGAACAAGATCGGTTCTAAACACGGCATCGGCCGTATTGATATCGTAGAAAACCGTCTGGTCGGGATTAAATCTCGCGGCTGCTACGAAACCCCAGGAGGCACCATCATAATGGCGGCTCTGCGTGGTGTTGAGCAGTTAGTTCTGGACCGCGATAGCTTTAAATGGCGTGAGCAGTTGGGCCTGGAAATGTCCTATGTTGTTTACGATGGTCGTTGGTTTGCACCGCTGCGTAAATCTTTGCAGGCATCCGCTGAATCGCTGGCAGAAGAAGTGAATGGCGAAGTTGTGCTGGAGCTTTATAAAGGTCAGGTTACCGCTCAGCAGAAAAAATCGCCAAACAGCCTGTACAGCGAAGAGTTCGCAACCTTCGGCGAAGACGAAGTGTATGACCACAGCCACGCAGGCGGGTTTATCCGTCTGTTCTCGCTGTCATCACGTATTCGTGCATTGAACGAATTGAAGAAGTAAATCTCGCATTAAGGGCGGATAGACCAGATGTATCCGCCCAATAAAGTAATGAAGATAAATTAATGGAGCATCGCTATGGCACTTTGGGGTGGACGTTTTACTCAGGCAGCAGACCAACGGTTCAAATCGTTTA
Source organism: Buttiauxella sp. (assembly GCA_036502985.1). Lineage (GTDB taxonomy): Bacteria > Pseudomonadota > Gammaproteobacteria > Enterobacterales > Enterobacteriaceae > Buttiauxella. The sequence goes on along the minus strand of DASXXQ010000282.1, from coordinate 9,531 downwards.
ATGATTCTTTGCGCTTTGACTATCGACTGGCTGAGCAAGACATTGTAGGTTCTGTCGCCTGGTCCAAAGCGCTGGTTACTGTGGGTGTTCTGACTCTTGCTGAACAGCAAGAACTTGAGCAGGCACTGAATTTCCTGCTTGAAGAAGTACAAGCTCATCCGCAGGCGATTCTTGAGAGCGATGCGGAAGATATTCACAGCTGGGTGGAAGGTAAGCTCATCGATAAAGTGGGCGCACTGGGCAAAAAACTTCACACTGGCCGTAGCCGTAATGACCAGGTTGCCACTGACCTTAAACTGTGGTGCAAAATGCAAATCAGCGAATTGCTGGGGGCGACTCGCCAACTGCAACATGCGCTGATTGAAACTGCTGAAAATAATCAAGATGCTGTGATGCCGGGTTATACCCACTTGCAGCGTGCGCAGCCGGTGACGTTTGCGCATTGGTGTCTGGCTTATGTCGAGATGCTGGCGCGTGACGAAAGCCGTTTGCAGAGCACGCTTGAACGTCTCGATGTTAGCCCGCTGGGTAGTGGCGCATTGGCGGGCACGGCTTATGAAATCGACCGTGAGCAACTGGCGGGCTGGTTAGGTTTTGCGTCTGCAACGCGTAACAGCCTGGATAGCGTGTCCGATCGTGACCACGTGCTTGAACTGCTTTCTGATGCATCTATCGGCATGGTTCACTTGTCGCGTTTTGCCGAAGACCTGATTTTCTTCAACACAGGTGAAGCAGGGTTCGTTGAGCTGTCTGACCGTGTAACTTCTGGGTCATCCCTTATGCCACAGAAGAAAAATCCGGATGCGCTGGAGCTTATCCGTGGCAAGTGTGGCCGCGTGCAAGGTGCGCTGACCGGCATGATGATGACGCTGAAAGGGCTGCCGCTGGCGTATAACAAAGACATGCAGGAAGACAAAGAAGGCCTGTTCGACGCGCTTGACACCTGGCTTGATTGCTTGCATATGTCAGTGTTGGTGTTGGATGGCATTCAGGTGAAACGTGCACGCTGCAAAGAAGCGGCCGAGCAAGGTTATGCTAACGCAACGGAACTGGCTGATTACCTGGTAGCGAAAGGCGTACCGTTCCGTGAAGCGCACCATATTGTAGGTGAAGCAGTGGTAGAAGCGATTCGTCAGGGAAAAGCGCTGGAAGCATTGTCGCTGGTAGATTTGCAGAAATTCAGCGCTACCATTGGTGATGATGTTTATGCGATTTTGTCTTTGCAGTCCTGCCTTGATAAGCGTGCAGCTAAAGGTGGAGTGTCTCCTCAACAGGTGGCGCAGGCTATTGTCGACGCGAAACAACGTCTGGTCTAGTCGCTTTGCAAACGAAAATGAGCCTGGCTTTGTGCCGGGCTTTTTTATTTTGTAACGTGCAAAAAAGAGCGGACGTAAAGTCCGCTAAATGATTCATGTTGGCTTCAGTTCTGTTCGGAGAACAGGGGGGTCAACAGCAAAACCAAGGTCATGGATGGATTGTGCTGTTGGTGGCAATTATTCACTATCAACTATTGATAGGGATAATCGTTCGTTGCTATGATTTCTATCGCCATGGGCTATCATGGCGACGGAGGAAAGAGAATGAATATTCGTGATCTTGAATACCTGGTGGCGCTGTCTGAACATCGCCACTTTCGTCGGGCAGCGGATGCCTGCCATGTCAGTCAGCCAACACTGAGCGGCCAGATTCGCAAGCTTGAAGATGAACTCGGTGTCATGCTGCTTGAACGTACCAGTCGTAAAGTGCTGTTCACTCAGGCGGGTTTGCTGCTGGTGGATCAGGCTCGTACTGTGTTGCGAGAAGTAAAAGTCCTTAAAGAAATGGCTAGCCAGCAGGGCGAGGCAATGTCCGGGCCGCTGCACATTGGCTTGATCCCAACTGTGGGGCCATATCTGTTGCCACAGATAATCCCGATGCTGCATAAAACTTTCCCCAAACTGGAAATGTACCTGCACGAGGCGCAAACCCATCAACTGTTAGCACAGCTTGATAGCGGTAAACTCGATTGTGCGATTCTGGCTTTGGTGAAAGAGAGCGAAGCATTTATTGAAGTGCCGTTGTTTGACGAGCCAATGATGCTGGCGATTTATCAGGATCACCCGTGGGCTGAACGGGATCGCGTGCCATTGTCGGATCTGGCGGGTGAAAAGCTGCTGATGCTCGAAGATGGGCATTGTCTGCGCGATCAGGCGCTGGGGTTCTGTTTTGAAGCAGGTGCGGAAGAAGATACCCATTTCCGTGCAACCAGCCTGGAAACACTGCGTAACATGGTTGCTGCCGGAAGTGGAATTACGTTGTTGCCGGCGCTGGCAGTACCGAATGAACGCTGTCGTGATGGTGTCGTTTATCTGCCATGTTATAAACCAGAACCGCGTCGTACTATCGGCCTGGTTTATCGTCCTGGTTCCCCACTGCGTGGTCGCTATGAGCAACTCGCAGAGGCCATCCGTACACATATGGATGGCCATTTTGAGCCAACGTTAAAACAAGCGGTTTAAGCCGTTTAATGCCGCTACCCGATAAGCTTCTGCCATTGTCGGGTAGTTAAAGGTGGTGTTAACAAAGTACTCAATCGTGTTACCGCCACCTTTCTGCTCCATAATCGCCTGGCCGATGTGAATAATTTCAGCCGCGCGTTCACCAAAGCAGTGGATACCTAAAATCTCTTTCGTCTCACGATGGAAGAGAATTTTTAGTGTCCCTACGTTCATACCGACAATTTGCGCTCGAGCCAGATGTTTAAACTGCGCCCGACCCACTTCGTACGGCACTTTCATCGAGGTTAATTGTTGCTCGGTTTTCCCTACAGAGCTGATTTCCGGAATGGTATAAATACCCGTTGGAATATCTTCAATCAGATGTGCGGTTGCCTCGCCTTTAACCATCGCTTGCGCGGCGATTCGGCCCTGATCGTAAGCCGCGGATGCCAGGCTCGGATATCCAATCACATCGCCGACAGCATAAATGTGCGGTTGAGCAGTCTGGTACATGCTGTTGACCTTCAACAGACCGCGCCCATCAGCTTCCAGCCCGACATTTTCCAGCGACAATGAATCGGTATTGCCCGTGCGCCCGTTTGCGTAAAGCAGGCAATCAGCTTTCACTTTTTTGCCGGATTTAAGCGAAACAATGACGCCATCTTCCACGCCCTCAATGTTCTCGAACTCTTCGTTATGGCGGATAACGACACCGCTATTCCAGAAGTGGTAAGAGAGCGAATCGGACATCTCTTGATCGAGGAAGGCCAGTAAGCGGTCGCGCGTGTTAATCAAATCGACCTTGACGTTCATGCCACGGAAAATAGACGCATACTCACAACCAATTACCCCTGCGCCATAAATAATGACGTGGCGTGGCTCATGGTGCAGATTGAGAATGGAATCGCTGTCGTATACGCGCGGATGGCTGAAATCGACTTCTGGCGGGCGATACGGGCGCGAGCCACAAGCAATCAAAAACTTCTCGGCGGTAATCATTTCCACCGACCCATCGTGGCATTCCAGCGAAATGGTATGCTCGTCTACAAAACGCGCATCGCCTTGCAACATCTCACAGCGGTTTCGCTCATAGAAGCTCTGACGCATGCGAGTTTGTTGGTTAATGACGCTGTCGGCATGATTCAGAATGTCGGCAAATGAAGAACGAAGAAGATGAGTGTGGTCGCTGTATAAAGGGTTTTGATTAAATTCGATAATGCGGCTGACTGCGTGGCGGAGGGCTTTTGAGGGGATGGTTCCCCAGTGAGTGCAACCGCCACCCACGTTATGGTAGCGCTCGACAACGGCTACCCGTGCTCCAAGTTTCACCAGCCCCATTGCGGCACCTTCGCCGCCCGGACCGGAACCAATTACTATTGCATCATAATCGTAGGTGTGTGACATGGTAAGGCTTACCTGTTCTTATACATAAAAGCAACACAATGGTAACATCAACAGCAAGATAACCCAATTATCCTTGTGCTTTTTGCTGCGTAACGCGAGGAAGCTCGCGTAAACAATCATTCACAATCCTGTATAAAACCAGTTAAGTTATTCTCTGGTATAGTGCAAATTCGATTTAAGAGATTCAGGCAACATGATGGGTGTAAGAGCGCAACAAAAAGAAAGAACCAGGCGTTCTCTGGTCGAAGCCGCGTTTAGTCAGTTAAGTGCTGAACGGAGTTTTGCCAGCCTGAGTTTGCGCGAGGTCGCCCGTGAGGCTGGTATTGCGCCAACATCGTTTTATCGCCATTTCCGTGACGTTGACGAGCTCGGGCTGACGATGGTCGATGAAAGTGGCCTGATGTTGCGCCAGCTCATGCGCCAGGCCCGCCAACGAATTGCCAAAGGCGGGAGCGTTATCCGCACGTCTGTCTCAACATTTATGGAGTTTATCGGCAATAATCCCAACGCGTTCCGTTTGCTGTTACGTGAGCGTTCTGGAACGTCTGCCGCATTTCGTGCCGCTGTCGCGCGCGAAATTCAGCACTTTATTGCGGAACTTGCGGATTATCTGGAACTCGAAAATCGCATGCCTCGCAGCTTTACCGAAGCGCAGGCAGAAGCCATGGTCACAATTGTCTTTAGTGCCGGTGCCGAAGCGTTGGATGTTGATGCCGATCAGCGTCGTCAGCTTGAAGAGCGCCTGGTGCTGCAGCTACGCATGATTTCAAAAGGTGCGTACTACTGGTATCGCCGGGAGCAAGAAAAAATGGCATCAGCTCAATTATCCGAAGAGTGAGTGAAGGAAGAGCAATGAAACAGTTACAAGAGAGAGGTACGCTCGGGTTGGCGTTTATCGCTGGCTTGTCAATTAACGGGACCTTTGCCGCGCTCTTTAGCTCGGTTGTGCCGTTTTCTATTTTTCCGATTATTGCGCTAGTGCTGACGGTGTACTGTTTGCATCAACGTTATCAAAACCGCACGATGCCCGTTGGCCTGCCAAGTCTTGCGGCAGCGTGTTTTGTGTTAGGCGTTTTGTTGTATAGCGCTGTTGTGCGGGCTGAATACCCGGCTATTGGCTCTAACTTCCTGCCAGCGGTGCTTTCTGTAGCATTGTTGTTCTGGATTGGTGTTAAAGTCCGCGCCCGTAAAGCGCAGATAATCGAATAACATCCTGAGCCAAAAACAAACGGACGCCAGGGCGTCCGTTTTGCTATTTGCGTGTCAGCCAGACACCGCATTCCATATGGTGCGTATACGGGAACTGGTCGAAGAGCGCCAGTCGCGACACGTTATGAGTTTGCGTCAGTGTTTCCAGGTTTTCACATAAAGTCTGCGGGTTGCAGGAAATATAAAGAATACGCGGATAAGCCTGCACCATTTTTACCGTGTCTGCATCCAGACCACTGCGTGGTGGATCGACGAAAATGGTTTCGCACTGATAGCTTTTCAGATCAATACCTTTCAGGCGGTTAAACTCACGAACACCATTCATCGCCTGAGTAAAATCTTCTGCGGCCATGCGGATAATCTGCACGTTGTCGATTTGGTTTGCGGCAATGTTGTACTGCGCGGCGGCAACCGAAGGCTTAGCGATTTCAGTTGCTAATACGCGATTGAAGTTACGAGCCAATGCCAGCGAGAAGTTGCCGTTTCCGCAGTACAGTTCAAGTAAATCACCGTTTGAGCCTTTAGTCGCATCCAGCGCCCATTCCAGCATATGAATATTCATTGCGGCATTCGGCTGGGTAAAGCTGTTTTCTACCTGGCGATAAATCATCTCTTTACCGGCAACAGGCAAACGCTCATCAATGAAATCCTGATCTAATTCGATCTTGGTTTTGGTGGCGCGACCAATTAAATGAACGTTAAAACCTTGAGCACGCAGCTTATCGCGTAGCGCTTGCGCATGCTGCTGCCACTCTTCACCCAGTTTGCGGTGATACAACATAGAAACAACCGCCTGGTTGCTCATTGTCGTCAGATAATCAATCTGGAAGAGTTTATGGCGCAGTGCGGGAATATCACGGACACCATCGAGCATTGCTGGCATCAGTGCATTAATGAGTGAGCTTGCCGCCGGGAAGCTATTTACCCGAATGCGCTGCTTGGTCTGGCTTTCAAACATGATGTGGTACAGGTCATCTTCATCATGCCAGATACGGAATTCAGCACGCATCCGGTAATGGCTGACCGGCGAACGGAACACCTCCGGCTCAGGCGCGGCAAAAGGAGCCATCATGCTTTGCAAGCGGGCGACTTTTTCGGCCAGTTGCGCGTCGTATTGTTCAATCGGGAGATGTTCGGGTGTCATAGGCTGCTACCTGTTAATAAAGTCAAACTACGCGGCGATTGTATGGAATCGACTCGTGTTGTCCAGCGCTGTTGCATTTTGATGCTTATAGACAAGCTTGTTAACAAAATCGTAGCATAGCGTTTCCGGCCTTTTACATAAGTTAAAAGGGAACCCAGTGTAATTCTGGGGCTGACGCGCAGCGGTAAGGAAGAGTGGGATGAGTGCAATTAGCAGACACTGCTTATCTAAGTGGGAAGTCATCGTCCAGAAGTAAAACACCTCCAAGCCCGAAGACCTGCCGGTATACGTCGCAATCGGCATAACTATCGCGTGCTATCGGTTATGTCTGCGGCATCCTTATTGGAAAGCGGATGCTTATATAAATGAAGTTAAAAAAACTTTCGCTGCTTACGGCGTTGTCCGTAACGGCTTTTTCTGGCTGGGCGCAAGACAGCAATTCTGATGACACAGTGGTCGTAACGGCAAATCGTTTTCAGCAACCTGTGAATACTGTGTTGGCGCCTACCGATATTGTGACCCGGGAAGATATCGACCAATGGCAAGCCAAATCACTTAACGATGTGATGCGTCGTTTGCCTGGTGTGGATATCGTACAGTACGGTGGTTTGGGGCAGACTTCTTCTATGTTTGTCCGTGGAACGAGCGCCAGCCATGTTTTAGTACTGGTGGACGGTGTGCCGCTGGCGCGCCCTGGTATTTCCAACTCCTCTGACGTAAGCCAAATCCCCATCTCTTTAGTGCAGCGAGTGGAGTACATTCGCGGTCCTCGCTCAGCTGTATATGGTTCTGGCGCAATTGGCGGTGTGGTCAACATCATCACTCAGACTGATGAAGAAAAATCGCAGATTAATGCGGGCGTTGGCTCAAATAGTTACCAGCAATATGACGGTACCTGGCGTCAGCGTTTTGGCGACACGGTAGCGACAGTCTCTGGTGCGTACGAAACCACCAAAGGGTTTAACGTCCAACCACACTCGACTTACAGTGGCGATAACGATCGCGACGGGTATCGTAGCAAGAGTTATTGGGCTGGCCTGGAACACAAGTTTAGCGATGAATTTGATGGTTTCTTCCGTACCTATGGCTACGCAAACAATAGTGATTATGATCTCGGCAGCCCTCCATTCTCTGCTGCATACAGTGCAGATGAGCATCAGCTTTATAATCAAAATTACGATGCTGGTATGCGCTTCCATTCGGGAATCTATTCTTCGCAGCTGTTGGCTAGCTATCAAAAAGTCAAAGATTACAACTATAGCAGCGAGTATGGCCGCTATAACGAGGGTACGACGCTCGACTACATGACTCAGCGCAACATCCAATGGGGCAACAACTTTGTTGTAGGGCATGGTTCGATCAGCGCAGGCGTAGATTGGCAGCAGCAGCGTCTGACATCTTCCGATACCGTAGTCTCTGACAGCTATAACCGCGATAACACGGGTGTATACCTAAGTGGCCAGCAGCAGTTTGGCGATGTGACGTTAGAAGCGTCTGGCCGTGAAGATAATGACGAGCAATTCGGTTGGCACGGAACCTGGCAGACAGCTGCTGGTTGGGAGTTCGTTGAAGGCTATCGCGCTACCGTTTCTTACGGCACTGGGTTCCTCGCGCCATCACTTGGCCAGCAGTTTGGTTCAACACGTTTTGGTATCGACTCCAACCCAAACCTGAAGCCAGAAGAGTCCAAACAATGGGAAGCTGGGCTTGAAGGATTAACGGGTCCGTTGGACTGGCGCTTGTCGGCTTATCACTACAAGATTGATAACCTGATTACGTACTACTCTGATCCAGTGACTTATGATGGAGCCTACGACAATATCAAATCCGCGACCATCAAAGGGCTTGAATGGACGGGTAGCATGGACACTGGCATCTTTACCCACAAAGTCACCTTGCAGTATATGGACCCGCGTGATGACCAAAATGGTGAAGTACTGGCTCGTCGCGCTAAGCATCAAGCAAAATACCAGCTCGACTGGATCATGTTTAATGTGAATATGGATGTGGCGTGGCAGTACTACGGGAAACGTTACGATAACAACACCTCTGCTTATAACAATACTCAGCAAATTTTGCCGAGCTACAGCACAGTTGATATCGCTGCGTCATATCCGGTCACCTCACATCTAACCGTTCGTGGTAGAATCGCCAACCTGTTCGATAAAGATTACGAGACGGTTTATGGCTATCAAACCCCAGGACGGGAATACTACCTCACTGGCAGCTATACCTTCTAATACACGTCCCACCGTACTGGTCTTTGACTCCGGTGTCGGTGGGCTTTCTGTGTATGATGAAGTCCGGCAGCTGTTGCCTGACCTGCATTACATTTATGCCTTCGATAACGTAGCGTTTCCCTATGGCGAGAAAAGCGAAGAGTTCATTGTCGAGCGTGTAGTAGAAATTGTTACTGCCGTTCAGGAACGATATCCGCTCGCACTTGCCATCATTGCCTGCAATACGGCAAGCACCGTTTCACTTCCTGCACTCCGTGAAAAATTCGCTTTCCCTGTAGTCGGTGTTGTTCCTGCTATTAAGCCAGCTGCACGCCTGACGACTAATGGTGTCGTTGGTCTGCTAGCGACTCGCGGTACAGTTCGTCGACCTTATACCCACGAGCTGGTTGCGCGCTTTGCTTCAGAATGCAAAATCGAAATGCTCGGATCGGCTGAGTTGGTAGAACTGGCTGAAGCCAAGTTACACGGTAAGCCAGTTGATCTTGAAGAGTTACGCAGAATTCTTCGTCCGTGGCTAAGAATGAAAGAACCGCCAGACACAGTGGTATTGGGTTGCACCCATTTCCCTCTATTAGAAGAGGAGTTGCTGCAAGTCCTGCCCGAAGGCACCAGATTAATAGACTCAGGTGCTGCGATTGCTCGCCGTACCGTATGGCTTTTAGAACATGAATCTCCGGCTGCATTATCTGCTGATGAGAATATTGCTTTCTGTATGGGGCTCACGCCTGAGATTGCACAATTAACGCCCGTTTTGCAGCGTTATGGCTTTCCAAGGCTAGAAAAACTGGCTGTTTGCAGCGATTTTGAATAAAAAAGCGACGGTTGAAATAAAAATTGAAAATAGGGGTTGTCAGCTTCCAGAAAATCCCTATACTGCGCCTCCACTGACACGGCGCAACGGCTTACAAACCGGCCCGTCAGCCAGATGAAAAGCGAAAATAAACGCTTGACTCTGAAAGAGGAAAGCGTAATATACGCCACCTCGAGTTAGCAAGCGAAAGCGCGCAACTCACTGCTCTTTAACAATTTATCAGACAATCTGTGTGGGCACTCGCAG
>DASXXQ010000281.1:0-7054 GCA_036502985.1 Buttiauxella sp. | reverse complement strand
TTTGACATTTATTTAAAACGTTTGGCCTTACTTAACGGAGAACCATTAAGCCTTAGGACGCTTCACGCCGTACTTGGAACGAGATTGCTTACGGTCTTTAACGCCGGAGCAGTCAAGTGCACCACGAACGGTGTGGTAACGAACACCTGGCAAGTCTTTTACACGACCACCACGGATCAGGATCACGGAGTGTTCCTGCAGGTTGTGACCTTCACCACCGATATAGGAGGTAACTTCAAAACCGTTAGTCAAACGCACACGGCATACTTTACGCAGTGCGGAGTTTGGTTTCTTAGGAGTGGTAGTATATACACGAGTACATACGCCACGTTTCTGCGGGCAGGCTTCCAGCGCAGGCACGTTGCTTTTTGCAACTTTGCGAGCGCGTGGTTTGCGAACCAGCTGATTAACTGTTGCCATTAAATAGCTCCTGGTTTTAGCTTTTGCTTCGTAAACACGTAATAAAACGGCCTCATATAATATGAGGACGCAGAATTTTAGGGCTGAGCCGAAAAGGTGTCAAGAAATATACAACAATCCTGGATTTTACCAGGAAATTTGCTGTTCGTGTTTCACCGTCAATCTGACGAAATCAGTATAGCTGACCTGGCTTATGCCGGTTGAAATTTGAGCAGTTATGCCGCGAGCCTCGATATCTTCCTGCAGAGCATAGATAGAAATGGGGGCGGCGAGCAGCAAATCAAGGGCTCGGGTCCCTGATAGTGCAGCAATGACCGCATCTTGTCGCAATAAAATCTCATCACCGTGTGCCACACAGCGTAGCAACGATTCAAGATCGGTCTGAAAAGGTGAGTGTTGTAAAATATGCAGCATGTCGCCTCAGAAAGTTAATACCACATCAAACTGATGCAATATTTCGCACAACGCATCAGGCTCAAGTCGTTTTGCATCGAGAACCCAGGCACTTTCTGACGATAATCCCCGTTCGCGGATTGAAGCAGCGCAAAGATAGCACTGCTCAATGTCGTATAACGGCAGCACACGGAATGTTGCGATGTAATCTCTGGCAAGGATGAGCCCTGGCTGTTGGCCTGGCATCAACTGCAATATGCCGTCGCCAATGAAAAACACGCCAATGTCTTCGGTTAATGCCGAAGTAGCGAGTAAAGCGTCTAACCCTTCGCGACCTGCAGCGCTGCCGTGAGGAGCCGATTTAAAAACAAATGCGACACGCTTCATCAGAATTGAACCGTCCGATCACACGTTAGCGATGCTTGCGCCAATGCACCCAGCCCGCTAAGGGTGAAGCCGGGTTGCAAGTTATGACACGGTAGACCGAGTTGCCTGGCTTGTTCTTCATCCGTTACGCCACGACGTAATGCAGCGGCGACACAGATATGTAATTCAACGCCGTGCTGCTGATGCAACTTTTGCCAGGCGCGAACCAAATCGAATTCGTCGCTTGCAGGTGAAGCAAGAAGGTTTGCGTTATGCACACCCTCACGGTAGAAAAATACACTTTCCAACGTGTGGCCTTCTTCGATAACAGCCTGGGAAAATTGCAACGCACTACTAGCCTGTTGCGAACCATAAGCCGGGCCTGTCACCAGGATGGCAAATCGCATTACTTCTCCTGCCCCTGGAAATCACCGTTTTTAAATTGACGTATATAGAGATAAACCGTGTGCTTAGAAATATTCAGACGGTCGGCAACCTGGTTGATCGCATCTTTAATATCAAAGATACCTTTCTCATAGAGATTCAGCACAATCTGTCGATTCTTGGCATTGTTGGACACATTGCGGTCGGCATTCACCTCTTCAATCGTGAATTCCAGAGCCTGCATAACTAAATCTTCCACAGAAGACGCAAAATTAACGGAAGATGCCACTTCTGGTGTTTCCGGTGGGATAAAGGTCGACATGATTTGCGAGAATGGAACATCAAGGTTGATGTTGATGCACAACAGGCCAATGACACGTTCGTCACGATTACGAATGGCAATAGTCTCTGATTTCATCAGGACGCCACTTTTTGCACGGGTGAAATAGCATTTTGAAACGCTACTATCTGCACCAGTCATATCATGCAGCATACGCAGTGCAAGATCGGTAATTGGCGAACCAATTTTACGCCCTGTATGTTCACCATTCGCAATACGGATGGCAGAACATTTCAGATCTTGCAGCGAGTGCAACACGATTTCACAATGAGAACCAATCAGCATCGCTAACCCGTCCACTACCGCTTCGTAGGATTTTAATATTTCAAAGTCGGTTTGTTCAAAAGGACGCTGGTCCAGTAAGTCGAGCTCACTGGTTTCATTGGTTAAAAGCGAATTGGACATTTAAAAATACCACCCTCTACAGAGAGCCTGTCGCGCTTATATGGTGTCAGGGCAGACTCAAACTCGTTGTTGCGCAGTCTGCTAAGGTAATACAGCGTAAGATGCGCTTTCCAGCTTTTATTATATCCTGCCTCAAATAAAAAACCGCCGCCCCTAAGGACGGCGGTTAATAATGCCTTATTTGCTCTTCGCAGCATCAGCATCTGGAGCGGCTTCTGGAGCAGCATCCGGTTTAGCATCTGCTTTTGGAGCTGGCTTGATATCCAGCAACTCAACGTCAAATACCAGTGTGGAGTTGGCTGGAATTCCTGGAACGCCAGTTTTTCCGTAAGCCAATTCTGGTGGAATAACCAGTTTGATTTTCCCGCCTTTCTTCAGGTTCTTCAGACCTTCAGTCCAGCCTGGGATAACACCATCAAGACGGAAAGAGAGTGGCTCGCCACGGGTGTAAGAGTTATCAAACTCTTTACCGTCGATAAGCGTACCCTTGTAGTTCACAACAACAGTGTCGCTGTCTTTCGGCGCTTCACCAGTACCGGCTTTGTCGATTTTGTACATCAGGCCAGTAGCAGAAGTTTTAACACCTTTCTCTTTTGCGAAAGTATCACGGAAGGCTTTGCCTTTATCCGCGTTTTCTTTGGCGTCTTTTTCCATTTTCGCTTGAGCAGAAGATTTCACACGAGCTTCAAAAGCTTGCAGCGTCTGCTCAATTTCCTGGTCAGATAATTTGCTCTTATCAGCAAATGCATCCTGAACACCAGCGATCAGCTGGTTCTTATCCAGCGTAATCCCTAGTTTCTCTTGTTCTTTCAAAGAGTTTTCCATGTAACGGCCCAGCGAAGCACCCAATGCATACGCAGATTTCTGGTCGTCATTTTTGAATGCCGCGTTGCTTGCAGCAGGAGCCGCAGCATCTTTAGCGGCAGCAGCTGGGGCTGCGAACGCCGGAGCGCTCAGGGCAACGGCCATCGTGGTCGCCAGTAGCGTTACTTTAAACAGTGATTTCATCCATTTCTCCAGGGCCGGGGCCTCTAACCCCAAGGTTATTATCAACTAAGAGACCTACTATAACGTCGTGGAAGAAATCTACACAATCTCTCCGCGTCTTATCGAGACAAATTCAGACTCTTTTTGTATAAAGAAGTTTCGTCCTGAGCAAAACGGCGCTGTAACATGCGGTTTTTTTCAGTAGAATCGCCGCAAATTGTCCATCCGCAGGCCAGGAGAGATTAGCCATGCATCAAAAATCGACCGAACAACGGCTGGAAGAACTTGAGAGTCGTCTCGCTTTCCAGGAGATCACGATAGAAGAGTTAAATCAGACAGTAACGGCGCACGAACTGGAGATGGTCAAACTGCGCGAGCATTTTCGCTTGTTGGTAGAAAAGTTGAAAGCCAGCCAACCATCGATGGTTGCCTCGGAAGCTGAAGAAACTCCCCCTCCACACTACTAGTGGTATAGCGGTACAAAAAGAAAAGGCGTGTCAATGACACGCCTTTTTTATGTTTAGCCGATTAGTGGCAACCGCAGCCACCGTTACCGCCACAACCGCCTTTACCATGTTCGTGATCATGGTCGTGACCGTGGCCACCACAGCAACCATCGTCGCCGTGATCGTGATGATGGTCGTGCTCGCCGTGAACGTGGCCATGAGCCAGTTCTTCAGCAGTTGCTTCACGGATTGCGATAACTTCTACGTTGAAGCTCAGGTTTTGGCCTGCCAGCATGTGATTGCCATCGACAACAACGTGCTCATCTTCAACCGCAGTAATTTCAACTGGCACTGGGCCCTGGTCGGTATCTGCCATAAAGCGCATACCCACTTCCAGCTCGTCAACGCCCATGAAGACGTCTTTCGGTACGCGCTGAACCAGATTCTCGTCGTACTGGCCGTAAGCGTCATTTGCGCCAACATTCACGTCGAAACGATCGCCAACTACGTGGCCTTCCAGCGCTGTTTCTAAGCCTGAAATCAGGGAGCCATGACCATGCAGATAGTCAAGCGGCGCACTCACCGGAGACTCATCAACCAACACACCGTCTTCTGTACGTACCTGATAAGCCAGGCTGACCACCAGGTCTTTTGCTACTTTCATGATATCTCCTGAGCGAGCGTGAGAAAAAAACTGGCGCCGATTGTAGCGGAATTTAGCGCCGCTGTACCCCTAAGCTTAAAAAAAGCTGACGCATCGCGCTAGTCCGGATGAAAAATCCCGATGACTTGCTCTTGTTCGCGAACGTGCTCGCGAGCTTGCTTATCCGCCTCTCGCATCTGGTGGCCGCACTTAACACACTCAACAATATCAACATTGTTCTCACGCCACATAGCGAGGGAATCTCGCGCCTGGCATTCGGGGCAAACGGCCCCGGCAATAAAACGTTTACGCACCGGCATTCGCTTCACCTTAATTATTCAAAATCATCCCAACCATCGAACTGCCGACGCTCTTGTTGCATCTCGCGTTCGAAAATCTCTTCTAACTCACGACGTGCTTCACGCACCCTGGAAATTTGTGCGTTATCGGTATGAATCGGCATTAACTCACGCAGCATACTCATATCGAGTCGCCGGAAGTGGAGTTGTGCGCGATGCGCCTGATGTGGATGCATACCTAATGTCATCAGCGCCTTACGCCCTAACTCTAGCGCACTGGAGAACGTCTCACGTGAGAACTGCGTCACGCCAGCTTGCAACAATTCATGAGCTTCTACACGGCCCCTGGCGCGTGCCAAAATAGCCAGATGTGGAAAGTGTTGTTGACACAAATGCACCACTTTCATCGTATCTTCCGGCTCGTTACAGGTAATCACGATAGATTTTGCTGTCTCGGCACCCGCAGAGCGCAGCAGTTCGAGTTCAGTCGCGTCACCGTAATAAACCTTGTAACCGTATTTTCGCATCAGACTCACGGAGCTGATATCTCTCTCCAGCACGGTGATACGCATTTTGTTCGCCATCAGCAAACGGCCAATCACCTGCCCGAAACGCCCAAAGCCAACAATAATGACTTGCGGCTGGTCGTCTTCCACGTACGGTTTTTCATCATGTTCATCATCGGCAACGTTAAAACGTCGCGCCAGAATGGCATCGACACCTTTCATCAGCAGCGGAGTCGTCATCATTGAGAGCGTAACGGTGACTAACAGCAATGGCATCTGGTCGCCACTAAATAGCTTTTGCGATGAAGCGGTAGAAAACAGGACAAATGCAAACTCTCCGCCCTGGCTCAGAACACCAGAAAACTGTAATCGTTCGGAGCGACGTAAACCGTAGAACCACGATAAGCCATAAAGCACTAAAGCTTTCACCGCCACCAGCACCAGAACACCCAAAACAACCCAGAATATATGGGTGTAGAGCACACCAAGATTTAACGCCATGCCGACGGAGATAAAGAACAGCCCCAGTAACAATCCCTTAAAAGGATCGATAGCCGTTTCCAGTTCGTGTCGATATTCACTTTCGGCCAACAACACCCCCGCAATGAACGTACCGAGTGCCATAGAAAAGCCCAGAGCATCCATGAATAACGCCGAACCTAACACCAGCAGCAATGCCGCAGCGGTAAATACTTCCCGAACGCCGGAACCGGCTATAAAGCGGAACAGAGGCCTTAACAGATAACGTCCGCCAACCAACATGCCGGCGAACGCCAACACTTTGAACCCCACTTTTATCCAGTCAGGGCTATCGTCACCATGCCCTGCCAACAGCGGCACCAGCGCAATTGCCGGAATAACGGCTAAATCCTGGAACAGCAACACAGAAAAACCGAGCTGCCCGGATTCATTGCGATTCATGCCTTTGTCACGCATTAGCTGGAGTGCCATCGCGGTGGAAGACATTGCCAGGCCAATACCGCCAATCACCGCCGCCTGCCAGGAAAACTGCGTCAACATCAGTAGCCCGGCAAGCACCAGTGCGCTAAGCAAGACCTGCGCGGCACCTACGCCAAATATCGAACGTCGAAGCTGCCACAGTTTTGACGGGTTCAATTCCAGCCCGATAATAAACATCAGGAACACAACGCCCAATTCAGAGAAGTGGAGAATTTCATCCACATCACTAATAAAACCTAAACCCCACGGCCCAATGGCAATGCCTGCAAGCAAATATCCCAACACTGCACCAATGCCTAAACGAGCGGCAATAGGTACAGCGACAACCGCCGCAAACAGAAACAGTACCCCGGCTAGCAACACATCCGATCCTTCCATCAGCGACCTCCCGGTGGTAACGGCGACGCCAACCACTCACCATACGCTTTTGCATGGCTGGCAAGTTCCTGAGGAGACTGGCGGCGAGCCCAGTAAACAATGATGGGATTCATCCAGTGCATACGGCACATCGCAGCAGTGAGTTCAAAAGGACGCAAAATATCGGTTAGCGGAAAACGATTAAAACCATCATGCCGATAGGCGCCTTCCGGTTCTCCAGTGGTAATCACACTACGCCAGTACTTTCCCGCCAGCGCAGTACCTCCGACTCCGCTTGCAAATCCACGGCTTAGCACACGATCAAGCCACTCTTTGAGCAACGCAGGGCAGCTGTAAGTATAAAGAGGATGTTGGAAGACGATGACATCATGTTCTTGCAGCAAGGTCTGCTCACGATAGACATCGATAAAAAAATCAGGATAGTGCGCATAAAGATCATGCACCGTCACATTATCAAGCTTCTGCGCCGCCTGGAGTAAGACGCGGTTGGCGACCGAGTCTTGTGACTCCGGATGGGCATATAGCAG
>DASXXQ010000280.1:0-8662 GCA_036502985.1 Buttiauxella sp. | reverse complement strand
GCTGCGTCTTTCTCGCGCAAAATCACCGAGTCTTCGAGGTCGAACATCAGGGCATCAGCGCGATAGATAAACGCATTGCTGACCATCGCGGCATTCGCGCCGGGTACAAAAAGCATGCTGCGACGGGTACGGCTTTTACGCTGTTGGGCAATTTGCGCAATCATTGGCAACCTTCCCATGGCAATGCAGTGGCCTCGCTTGCGCGTACCAGCAATGTTTCCAGGCGAGCGCGCAGAATGCAGTCCAGCGCACCTTTGTCATCAACGTTCAACTGGACGCCCTGAACGTTGTAACGTTCCAGGATTTCCATGAGCGTGGCGCGAATAGCATCGCCAAACTGCTTTTCTACGCTGCTGTTGATTTGCAGGTCAATTTCTTGGGTGTCGAGTGGTGCGATGCGAATCATCACATCACCGGACTCCAGTGTGCCGACGACGGCGGAGCGGATAATTTTCATTTTTCACCTGTGGCTAATGCAGATTCTGGTTGCCTGTCCGGCGTGTTTTTTGAGCTCGAGGCAAGCATGCGTTGCAGATAATTTCGTGTTGCTTCAGGAACCAGCAGCTCAATGGTTGCGAGGTCTTTTTTCACCAGTAATTGCCGCACCCAGGAAGCAGAAATCGCCATGCCGTGGTAGTGCAGACGCTCAATTTCCACCAGTTCGATGATGGGGGCGTTCATGGTGGGGTCGGCGAGGCGCAGGCGCATGTCGGCGTTGTAACCGGCCGTGACCTTGCAATAAGGCTCAGTGCCGACAAATCGGTGGGTGATACCGAGGGCAGGGGCGAGGTGCTGGCGAAAAATCTGTAAGTCGATTTCGGTGTAACAGTGGTTAATGACGCTTTGTTCTTTGATGAAGTAGCAGGGGAAGGTGGCGCGGGAAATCATATATTCCGAGCCACGGTGTATTGTGATTTTAGGGATGTCTGCACTGCCTGCTCGTACTAGCGCCAGGCGGTCTTCATAAGGGAAGCGTGAGGTGTCTTCTTTCACCATAAAGACATGCAGCCAGTCGCATTGTTCGGCGGCTTTTTTGATCAAGTAGCGATGGCCCCGCGTGAACGGATTGGCATTCATGACGATGCAGCCAATTTTTGCGCCGTCGTGGCGAAGTGTTGTGAGGTAACTGGCGTAACGCTGTAATCGAGTGGCGCTGTTTTCCATTAACACCATGATGCCAGGCACGCTTGCTAGGGTATAAAAACCACACTGTTTAAATAACGCTTCATTGTTACTTTTGGTGTAAATGAACAGGTTGGTGCTCTGGCGTTCATAGGCAAGGGTGATTAATTCGGTGGCAAGTGTTAGCGCTAATCCTTCACCGCGCGCAGATTCACTGATGGCGACGCACTTGATGATATTCCCGGCAATTCCCCCGCAGGCGATAAGTTGCTCATGACGGCTGACGGTAATAAAGACTTCTACCGTAGTGTCGATACTCAGATCATTGGCGCGAAGAAAATGCGTGATATCAGCTATTTTCTTATTTTCTGAACGCAAAACCTGAGTGAATACGGTATTACCAGACATAACTTAAAAACCCTTGTTATTTTTACAATATGGTCATTCGAAGAATGTTATAATTTTTGGTGTATTTAACGTTTTGTTTTCAATTGCGACAGGTTCTATTTCTATTGTTGTTATCAGTGATGGCAGAAAGATCGTACGGCGTATTTTTATTGCGAATTTTGACTGGTTTCACAAACGGTTAAGGGGTTTAAATAGACTTAATGGTTTTTATTTTCTTAATTATTTTTATTGCGTAATAAGATGTGGTTTTTATTTGTTTAATGAATTTAATTTGTGGGGTCTGTAACGATTCAATGAAGGGGGGCTGGACTCGCTGGAAACAAATCTATTACATTCTTCGGGCGCTTGTTGCTTAAAACAGTGCTTACACAGGGAAGAGTGATGGTCGGTTTAAAACATAAAGCGGAATTTAAATTCCTCCAGCGTATTGCTTTCCCTTTACGTATTTTTCTTCTGCTCCTTTTGATTTCCATTCTTTTAATCGCAGCGCTTGGTCAGTATTTATCGGCAAGTTTTGAAGATTATCTAACCAATCATGTTCGTGATATGGCAATGAACCAGGCTCGAATTATCGCGTCGAACGACAGCCTGATCGACGCGGTTAAAAATCGGGACAGCAAGCGCCTTGCGGTTATTGTCGGCAAGTTGTCACACGGTTCTGATTTTGATTATGTCGTCATCGGGGACAGCCACTCTATCCGTCTTTTCCATCCAAACCCGCAAAAAATCGGTTACCCCATGCAGTGGAGCAAACCCGGTGCGCTGGAAAAGGGTGAAAGTTATTTTATTACCGGCACCGGCTCGATAGGTATGGCGATGCGCGCCAAAACCCCGATTTTTGATGAGCAGGGAAAAGTTATCGGCGTGGTGTCCTTAGGGTATCTGGTCAGCAAAATCGACAGTTGGCGACTCGATTTCTTACTGCCATTGGCGGGCGTTTTCATCGTGATTCTGATTATTTTGCTGTTGTTGTCCTGGCTGTTTGCCAACCATATTCGCAGGCAAATGTTGGGTATGGAGCCGCGGCAAATTGCCCGTGTTGTACGCCAGCAAGAAGCGTTATTTGGATCGGTGTTTGAAGGGTTGATCGCCGTTGATCCCGATGGGCTAATCACTGCTATTAATCGTAATGCTCGCAAAATGCTTGGGCTAGGTTCTCCGGGCCGCCAGTGGCTTGGGAAGCCTGTCGATGAAGTTGTCCACCCCGCGGTTTTTTTCACGAAAAAAATAGAAGAAAAACAGCAGGATGTTATTTGTACCTTTAACGGTTTGAGCGTGATAGCGAATCGCGGTGCGATCCACTCCGGCGATGAATTGCTGGGCGCGATCATCAGTTTTCGCAGTAAAGATGAAATCAGCACGCTCAATGCGCAACTGACGCAAATTAAGCAATACGTTGAAAGCCTGCGTACGTTACGTCACGAACATTTGAACTGGATGTCCACCTTGAGCGGTCTGTTACAAATGAAAGAGTACGATCGGGTTCAGGCGATGATAAAAGGTAAATCGCAGGCACAGCAGGAGCTTATCGATTATTTGCGCAGCTCTTTTAACGATCGTCAGGTCGCGGGCTTGCTGTTTGGCAAGTCCCAGCGCGCGCATGAGTTAGGTCTGGTGCTGAATATTGCTTCCGGCTGTAAGCTGCGCAAACTTCCTGAAGGAATGGACAGCACCGAGTTTGCTGCAGTAGTGGGTAACCTGCTCGACAACGCGTTTGATGCCAGTCTGAATAATCCGCAAGGGAATAAGAGCATTGAACTTTGGCTGAGTGATGATGGTGATGAGGTGATCATCGAGGTTGCCGATCAAGGCTGCGGCGTGCCGGAAGATTTACGAGAAGCCATTTTCGATTTGGGTGTGAGCACTAAAACTGGCATGGCAGACGAACACGGCATTGGGCTCTATCTCATTGCAAGTTATGTGGGCCGCTGCGGCGGCGTGATTACGCTTGAGGACAACGATCCTTATGGCGCGTTATTTACCGTTTTTATCCCGAAAGTGAAAAAGACCCATGGTACAACCTCTAACGATATTGATAGTTGAAGATGAAACGCCGTTGGCTGAGATGCACGCTGAGTTTATTCGTCGCTTTTACGGCTGCGGGCAGGTGTGGCTGGCGGGTGATTTGATGCAAGCGCGCATGATGATTGAACGTTTTAAGCCCACGCTCATCTTGCTGGATAATTACTTGCCTGACGGAAAAGGTATTACGCTTCTGCTTGAGTTAACCCAGGCCCGCTATGCGGGAGGCGTGGTGTTCACTACGGCGGCAAGCGACATGGATACTGTGTCGGAAGCTGTGCGTTGCGGTGCATTCGATTATTTAGTCAAACCGATAGCCTATGAGCGTTTAGGGCAGACGCTGGAGCGTTTCCAGCAACGCATGGAAATGCTTGCCAGCCATGCCAGTGCCAGCCAACGGCAGATTGATGACATGTTTAATGCCTACGCGCGTGGCGAGAGTAAAGATGAATTGCCCGCAGGTATTGATGCGCTAACACTAGCTAAAGTGGAGGCGTTATTTGTTCAACCAGAAGCACGCCATACCGCAGAAACGGTGGCGCAAGAGTTGCAACTCAGTCGCACCACAGCCAGGCGTTATCTTGAGTTTGCGGCAAGCCGTCAGAAAATCATGGCAGAGATTGTTTATGGGAAGGTAGGACGCCCACAGCGCACATATCGCGCGCTGTGAGGGTTTAGCTAAGAGATTTAACCGCCAACAACGATGGCAGCAGATGGCACCAGGATCTCAGTGGCGATAATCACCACCACCAGACCTACCGCAATCGGCACTGAAGTGCGTTTTACGACTTCGAATGGAGAGATTTTTGCCATACCCGCAACCGCCACGACCACACCGGAAACCGGGGAGATAGTACGACCCAGGTTTGAGGCTTGCAGCATTGGGATGGCAAGATAGGCCGGGTTAATACCGGAGGAGTGAGCCAGTTTCGGGATCATTTCAACAAAGGCGTAGAACGGCGCATTACCTGAACCGGTGGTCATTGCCGCCAACATGGTGAGAACGACCAGCACCAGCATCAGGATGATACTTGCGGAACCGAACGACGTGGCAATGGAAATCAGACTCTGGATAAAGCCAATAGTGCTCAGACCCTGAGCAAATACGCCTGCTGCAACCAACAACATTACAACGTTTGCGAAGGCGTCGGCCATGCCGCGGTAGCAAACTTCCAGACCGGAAAATACGTTTTGGGTATTAAAGCCGCGGAAGAATTCAATGATGGCTGAAATCAGAATACAAATAACCAGAATGGTGATGATGTGTAGCTGCGGGCCCCATTTACCATCGAAAATCAACACGCCAATAATAGGCGCAAATGGCAGGATGGCGTAGAACGATGGCGCAGTAGTCTGGATTTCGCTGACATCCAGCATTTCATGGCTGATGTTTTCTTTTTTATCCAGGTAGCGTTGCCAGAAGAAGTGGGCAATCGCCATGGCAATAATCGCCGCGATAGAAATCGGTACGGTTGTTTTGAATGCAAAATCAACCAATGACATTTCAGCCGCTTTTGCCGCCAGTACCACATCACCAGATGTTGGTGACAGAATGATTGCAGCAGGGGAGGCACAAATCGCAGCAGCAGCGCCACGGCTAATACCGACGTTAACCATGACCGGGAATAGCGTTGCCATCAGTAACACGCCAAGCCCCGTGGCTGAGGAAACGGCCAGTGACATCAGGCAGGCGACGAAATAAGCGGCAACCATCAAAATGTACGGTGAGTTAATAAACTTTAGCGGTTTTGACGCGAGCTTTACCACCATGTCATTAGCGCCGATATGCGTCATATAAGCGGCAAAACCACACAGCATCATAATCATCATGCCGAGATCGCCGCCACGGCTCATCAGCAGGATTTTTACATACTCAAAAATATCGGTGACGGTATAACCGGTGCTTTCCGCACTTGACGGTAATACTTTATGACCCAGCAATGCACTGATAATAAGCAGTAATAAACCACCGACAAATAATACGCCGGTCGCGGAGTAGCCTTTGATGATGTAGCGAGCTACACCAACAATAACCACAACCCCAATAAGTAATTCCATGATAGTCAGCATTAAAGCCCCCTGTTGCGTTTGGCCATCGGCATCTTTTGGCCGAGCCTGAACGTAACGCCATGCTTGAAAAATAAAAAGACGCTTTGCAGTCGTCAGCGAAAACGGTGCCAATCTGCCTGAATCATTGGCAGAGATTTCTGATGAGCATCAAATTTAGTCAGTTTCGTTACGCTGCCATGAAACTTTTGCAGGCAGCACGGCAATTATGGCATTTACTTATTGATAAGCGTTATATATTTATACAGTTTATCGTTCTCTTAATAATCATTTGAAGGCTATTAAATTAAATAAATATTACGGAATTGTTAATTAACTAGCTGAATGTAAAGCAGCTAAAAAAACCTTTAAAATAGAAGAGTCTGATGCTTATACTGCCGCCTCGCATATTTCGGGGTTTGTATGTTGCAATCCACATTCTGGTCGACTAGCCATTTACGCTTCTTCAGAAAGCATCTTTTGATGCTGCTGTTGGCGTTTGGCTGGCTGTTTGTTAACAGCCAGGTCGCAGTGGCATCGCATGACTGCCCGGTAGAATTCAGTGCACAACCCCTTTCCATACAACATAACCAACATATGTTGATGGAAGACGGTCTTGATAGGGTTAAAGCGAAGGGGGTGCTGTGCGAAAAACACTGCATTCCTGATGTAATGCAAAAAGATAACGACCATAGTTCGTTAATCGCGTTACCCGTCACCCATACTCTGGCATTAGTGGTGCCTGAATGTACGGAAGCTTTGGTCCCGGCTGCCGTAATAACCCCTCCAGGCACCGGGCCTCCGGCCACAATTCGATTCTGTCGTTTTAGAGAATAACTCCAGCACTGTCTTGGTTTACAGGCGTTTTGCCATCCTTTGACTTGTGTTCTGGAGTTTTTTTATGACTATTTTTTCTGTGCGTTCTCTTACAGCCACCGCGCTGTCCATCTTTGCTTTCTTTACCGTGGCCCATGCTGCGTCGACTGATATGTCGCACGAGATGTCGATGCCAATGGCCCAGCACATGACCACTGAGATTTACCATGGTCACGGCGTTGTGAAGAAAGTCACCAACGATTCCATTTCGATTGCTCACCTTCCTGTTTCTGCCCTTAACTGGCCAGCAATGACCATGACTTTCAGCTTGCCTGACGCTGGGGGTCTACCGGTGGTTAAAGCCGGTGATACGGTTGACTTCACGTTTAGCCAGCAGGCTGAAGGCTACACACTCGCTTCGGTTACGCCGATTAAGTAACTGAGGTCATGATGAAACAACATTCCCTGAGCTTGTGGCTCAGCGGGGTGCTGTTTGCTGTGTCTGTCTCTGCCGCTCATGCGGCAGAGTTCAGCCTGCAACAGACCCTGGCTGCTGCTGAACACTATTCTGCGGAACTTTCTGCTAACCGTAATCAGAGCAATGCACTGAATGCAATGGCAGATTCCGCACGTGAATTACCTGATCCAAAATTGAAATTTGGCATTGAAAACGTCCCGGTACAGGGCGGTAACAGCCATCGATTTACCCGTGAAGGCATGACCATGCAGCGTATTGGCATCATGCAGGATTACGTTAGCGAGGAAAAACGCGACCGCAAAGCCGAAACGATTCTCGCGCAATCGGCCAGCAGTGCCGCTAAAGCCGAAGTTATTCGGGTGACGTTGCAAAGAGCAACGGCTCAGGCCTGGTTGGATCTGGCGCTGTCGCAAAAGATACTGGTTACAGCGCTAAAACTGGTCGCTGAGACTGAGCGCCAGGTCAGTGTGCAAAAGGCAACGGTTGCCAGCGGCGGCACTCCGGCATCAAGCGTGGTGGATCTGCGTATGACGTTGCTGGGAATGCAGGACAAAGTGACGCTCGCCCAGCGTGACCTGGTGCTGGCGCAGACACGTTTGCTGCAACTTACCGGCGAAAAAATTGATAACACAAGCGGAGCGCTACCACGTTATCAGCGCTTGCCTGCCGATCCCGCTGTGCTGGAAGAAAATGTCGGGCAGCATCCGGAAGTCATTGAAGCGGCGCGCGAGGCGGATGTCGCTAAAGCGCGTTCGGCGCAGTCTGAAGTGGCTGCACAGCCTAATGTTGGCGTTGAGGTGTATTACGCCCACCGCGCTGATGACTATGACGATATGGCGGGTGTGATGTTCACCGTGGATTTGCCACTGTTTAAATCGCATCGTCAGGATAAAGACCTGGCGGCAGATATGTCCCGTTCGATGGAGGCCAATGACCAATTGGCGCTGGCGAACCGCGAGCGTGTCGCCCAGGTTCGTACACTCGTCGCGCAATATCAGGCCGCTCAAACTCTGTGGCAGCGCCAACAAGAAGAGATCTTGCCTCTGCAGCGCCAGCGCGTGTCGCTCATTGAAGCGCAATATCGCTCCGGGCAATCCACGCTTTCCGATTTACTCAATGCCCGCCGCACTCTGCTTGATACCGAACTCACCGCGCATAGCGCTGAAAAAACCGTGGCTGAAACCTGGGCCGCCATTCGCTATCTGACGCCTCAGGAAGACAATCAATAATGAATACCATCACAAAATTATCACTGTTAGCACTCACTATCGCGGCAGCACTTGGTGTTGGCTATTACGCGGGTAAACAAAGCCACAGCGAGAGGGTTCCGGCGACGCAGTCTGAGAGAAAAGTTCTCTATTGGTATGACCCGATGACGCCAGGCCAACGTTTTGATAAGCCGGGTAAATCGCCGTTTATGGATATGGATTTAGTGCCGCGTTATGCCGATGAAGCCACCGAAGATGGAGGGGTGACGGTAAGTGCTCGCCAACAACAGAATCTGGGGATTAAAACGGCGCAGGTTGAGAAGAAAACACTGGATTATCAGTTCGATGCTTTTGCCACTGTTTCAACAGATGAACGTAGCTTGCAGATTATTCCGGCAAATGCCAATGGCGTTGTTGAGAAGTTATTTGTGAATGCGCCAGGGCAATTTGTGAAAGCGGGTGAACCGCTGGCACAGCTGTGGATACCTGAATGGACGGCGGCGCAGCAGGAATATCTGGCGGTGCGTCGTTTGGGCGACAGCGCATTAAGTTCTGCCGCTCG
>DASXXQ010000279.1:0-9957 GCA_036502985.1 Buttiauxella sp. | reverse complement strand
ACGTCAAAGCGCAAATTACCCGGCTCTTTGATTGAACCTTCATGATTGGCGCGGAACACGTCCATAAACTCATCGACCCGTTCCGGTTTGATATTAATCTCCACGAGCGTCACGTTCATGCTTTGCCTCCGTGATGTTTCTCATCCAGCCAAAACTGATGCGCCTCGCGAGCGCTAACCTTTTCATGCACGACTTTTTTCACCGCTTTTAACATCGCAAGCGGTGCCTCCGACTGGAAGATATTGCGTCCCATATCCACGCCAGATGCGCCCTGGTCGATGGCTCTGAAGCACATATCCAACGCTTCTTGTTCCGGTAATTTTTTGCCTCCGGCGATAACGATCGGCACCGGACAACTGGCCGCGACTTTTTCGAAACCTTCTTCGACAAAATAAGTTTTCACAAACTGCACGCCAATTTCCGCGGCGATGCGGCTGGCAAGAGAGAAATAGCGTGCATCACGAGCCATCTCTTTGCCCACACCGGTCACCGCCAGAGTTGGAATACCGTAGCGCGTACCTTCATCCACCAGTTTGATGATGTTGTTGATTGACTGGTGTTCGTACTCGCTGCCGATATAAATCTGCGCCGCAACCGCACAGGCATTCAGCCGTAGAGCATCTTCCATCGTCACCGCAACACTTTCGCGGGACAGCTCACTGAGAATGGAATTTCCGCCGGATGCGCGCAACACCACGGGTTTATTGGTGGCAGGCGGCACGACGCTGCGCAAAATACCCCGCGTACACATCAAGACATCGGTTTCATGAAAGAGCGGTGCGATAGACAAATCAACACGTTCAAGGCCGGTCGTCGGCCCCTGAAAATAGCCATGATCAAACGCCAGCATCACGGTACGTCCGGTGTCAGGGTTGAAAATCCTCGCCAGCCGCGACTGCATCCCCCAATCCAATGCGCCACTGCCCTTCAGGTAAAACGCTTTATTTTCCTGCGGGCGACCAATACCGTAATCTTTCCCTTCTCTAATATCGTCAAGATCTGCCATTTTTCAGCCCTCAGAAATCGTATTTCCCGATATTGTCTTTTGTGAACACCACGCGCTCAGGCAGCAGCACAATCCCGTTACCTTTAGCTTCGTATTGGTAGCCCTGAACGCTGTTTGGTTCGACTTTCAGGGTGCCAATTTTCGCTACATCAACGCTGTCACCGACGTTAAGATCGCCCTTTTTCAACAGGGTATTTGCGACATTAACCGCAATTTCTCCCTGCTGCACCACATCCCACAGGCCAAAGGCTTTCACTGTGCCGCGTTCAACGTAGGGGCGCATGACGTTTGGCGTACTGAAGCCAACGATGGCAACATTCGTGCGTTTCAGGTTTTCCGCAGCCTGTGCGGCGGCAGGTAACGCATTAGCATCAGGTGCAATGATCGCATCCAGATCGGGGTAAGCTTTTAAGATCCCTTCTGCGGTTTGCAGCGATTTGGTGGCATCGTTATAGCCAAACTGCGTGGTGACAATCTCCCATTGCGGATGATCTTTGGCTATTTTCGCTTTCGCCTCTTTTACCCACTGGTTTTGATCCGTCACGGTAGGGCTTGAGTAGAAAAAGGCGACTTTTGCGGCAGGTTTAGTGACTTGTTTGGCCGCCATCTCCACCAGCATGCCGCCCAGCTGTTGCGGCGTTCCCTGGTTGATATAGATACTGCGGCATTCTGGTTTGGTATCGGAATCCCACGTCAGCACTTTTACACCGCGCTGCATAGCGCGCTTAAGTGCCGGACACAGGCCGTCAGGCGAAACCGCCGAGACAATAATCGCGTTATAACCCTGGTTTACGAAGTTATTGATAAGCTGCACCTGTCCGGAAACGCTTGGCTCCGTTGGCCCATCGTACGTCACTGGCACACCCAATTCTTTACCCGCCTGCATCGCCCCGTTGCCACCACTGGTGAAGAAGCCCACGCCAACCAGTTTCGGGATAAAGGCAATTCTGTCGGCGGCCTGCGCGCTAACCACACTAAAGGCTAATGCCAGCGCACTGAGTTGCAGGACGCGTTTTGTTGTCTGCTTCATAATCAAACTCCCGTTAGTTTTCTGTTACCGCGCAAACGACGCCACGTCGCCTGTAGATAATCGCGGTGCAAACTCACCGAACGACCAATGACTACCACAATCAACAGCGCACCGGACAACGCACTCGATACCTGATTAGGCACGCCAGCCATCTGTAAACCTTGTTGCAAATATCCCACTAACAACGCAGCCAGCGCTGTCCCTAATATCGAACCAGAGCCCCCGTAAATATTCGCCCCGCCCAGTACCGCCGCCGTTAATGCGGGCATTAATAAATCGCGCCCTAAATCGGAACGCGCTGAACCGAAATAGGAAACCAGCACGATCGCCGCAATGGCTGATGCCAACCCAACCATGCCATATACGCCGTACAACGAACCGTTCACTGGCAGTGCGGCATAGCGCGCGGCACGTGGGTTTTGTCCAATCAGAAAGATATGTCGACCAAAGCGTGCGCGGTGAGTCAGCAACCAGAACAACAGCGTGATAACGGCGAACATCACCAGTGGAATCGGCAGGCCGAAAAGCGTGAGATTGGCAAAGTTTGTGAAGGCATCCGGGAATCCGCCGATGCCTTCATATCCTGTGGCCCCTGCCATGCCAGAAAGCAGCAGTGCCGCGCCGCCGAACAGATACAGCGTGCCCAGGGTGATAACCAGCGGGCTGATTCCGGTGTAGTGAATCAACGCCGCGTTAAACAATCCGCATAGCACACCAACAGCGAGAGTGAGGATAACGGCCAGAGAAATCGGCAATCCAGCCTGTAACATGACGCCCAGCGCAATCGCACACAGGCCAATGGTGGAACCGAGAGAAATGTCGATACCACCACTGATAATCACCAGGGTTAACGGCAGCGCCACAATACCGATGCAGATGAAATCGCTGGTGCTAAACAGCAGCATGTTGATGTCCAGCATGCGTGGGTTAATCGCACCAAACAGCAGAATTTCCACCACCAGAATCAGCAGCAGCGTGATTTCCCAGTTAAGTTTCAGCCTTTTCATTTACGCCACATCCTTCTTCTTACGGGGAAAAGGCCGGACATTTTTCGCACCGGGTACCGGCGGCACAAAACGGCTATATTTCTGCGCCCGTTGATGGCGTGCCAGCGCCTGGCGTAAACGCCCATCCAGCACCAAAACCCCGAGCAAAACCAGGCCTGCGATGAAGTCATTCCACCAGGCGGGGAGCTTGAATAGCACGAGAACGGTATCGATTTGCGTGAGGAAGAATGCGCCGAGGAACGCGCCAATCACAGTCCCCGAGCCACCGAGCAGCGAAATCCCACCCAGTACGCAAGCGGCGATAGCTTTCATCTCCAGCCCGCTGCCGGTTTGATTTGGCACGAAACCAATTTGTGAGGCGAAAATAATCCCGGCGATTGCTGCTAACATGCCATTAAATGTAAACGCCAGGAAACGGGTCCGGTTGACCGAAACGCCAAGCTGGCGCGCAGCAGCGAGGTTATCCCCCACTGCATAGAAATCACGCCCGAAAGCCGTTTTAGCCAGCATCCACGCCGCAAGGGCGACAAGCACAAGAACCGTCATACCCAATGGGGAAATACCCAGCGCAACCGGCTCGGATAGTGATTTCAGGCTGGCAGGCAGCCCTTCAATCCATTTTCCGCCCGTCCACAGCAGCATCGCGCCACGGTATAGCCCGAGCGTGCCGAGTGTGGCAACAATTGCCGGAATGCGCAGCCAGACGACTAAAACAGCGTTGAAAAACCCCGCCACTGCGCCAATCACCAGCGCAAAAAACATCGACACAGGCAAGCTGTAACCGCTGTTTAGCGCCACACCGACGGCAATGGCGCACAGGCCAACGGTTGATCCCACCGATACGTCAATATTGCGTGTGAGCATGACCATTGAAGCGCCCACCGCCAGCAGGATAAGGATCTGCGAACTGGTAAAAATCATGCTCAAGGTTTGCAGACTAAAGTAGCTGTGATTGAGCGCGACCAGCACAACAAACAAAGCAACGATCGCAAGCAGAGCACTCAGTTCACGGTTAACCAGCAATTTTTTCATGCTTTACCTCCGCCAAACGCCATGCTCATCATGCTCTCTACCGTAATAGAGGGTTTGCGTAACTCGCCGTTCATCGCACCCTGATGCATCACCAGCACGCGATCCGCAAGCCCGCTGAATTCGTCCAGATCGCTTGATATCATCAACACGGCTACATTTTGCGCCGCCACACTTTTGATCAACTGATAGATATCTGCCCGCGCTGCGACATCCACACCACGCGTCGGCTCATCAATGATCAACAGCAGTGGATTCGCTTCCAGGCAGCGTGCCAGCAGAACTTTTTGCTGATTGCCACCGGACAGCGTTCGCACAGTTTGCTCCGCATCGTTGAGCTTAATCCCCAACGCCCGGTGGTAACGCTCTACCACAGCAGCTTCCCGTTTGTTTTTCTGCCAAACACTCGGCTCGTTGAGCAATACGGTATTCCAGCGGATCGGAGCATCAAGGAAGAGCCCGGAAACCTGACGGTCTTCCGGCAGATAAACTAATCCACGATCGAGGCGTGATTTAGTGCGATCGCTGCTAATTTCGCGATTTTCAAGATAAATATGGCCCCCGCGTACAGGACGTAAACCATAGAGAGTCTCCGCAAGCTCCGTGCGCCCGGAACCTACTAACCCCGCAAGACCGACTATCTCGCCTGCGTACAATTCAAAACTGAGATCGATAAACCCTTCGCCGGTCAACTCTTCGACACGCATAACCGGAAAATCCTGCGGTTCGGAGCGCCGATTGCCGGGTAGCGCCAGCCACAGCTTTTGCTCATCACTCAGGGCGTGTTGGCGATTATTCGGTGTCATGGCATTAATCAACTGTTCGTCGAGTAACTGCGCGGTTTCCCCTTGCAGCACTACCGCACCGTCGCGCATGACTGATATGTGGCTGGAAAGCTGACGAATTTCCGGTAGTTTGTGGGAGATAAACACAATGCCCACCCCCAGATTTTGCAGCGCCCGGATCTGGCGGAAAAGGCGTTCGGTTTCACCCGGCGTCAATGATGCCGTAGGTTCATCAAGGATCAGGATCTTCGCCTCACGCATCAAACCGCGCAGGATCTCGACCATTTGTTGATCGGCAACTTCCAGCGTACTGGCGGTTGCATTGAGCGGGATCTGACATTCAAGTTGGTGCATTTTCTCTTGCAGCCGTTTTTCGACATCACGTTGATGCGGCAGGCGAAAAAGGATGTTCTCGCGCACCGTCAAATTGGGGAACAACATCGGCTCCTGCGGCACGAGATAAATCCCTAATTCATGCGCTTGCCCAGGCTTTAAACGCCCAAATGCTTTACCGTTCACTTTCAGTTCACCGCTATCCGGAGTTTCAACACCGGCGAAAATCTTCATCAGCGTCGACTTCCCTGCCCCATTCCCCCCCAGCAACGCATGAACCTGCCCAGCATACAGAGCAAAATCAATACCTTTCAGAACACTCACGCCAGAAAATTGTTTGCTGATATGGTGAGCTTCAAGCATTGCGGCGGTGTTGGACATTGGCACTCCACAATTGAACAAAAGAGAAATTGAATTAATAATGTTCAAAAGCGTAGACGCAGGGTTATATTTACAACAGGGCAGAGATCACAAAATTTTTAAATAGATCAGCTAAACCATTTGCATCTGAAAATGATCTTTTTGCCGTGCGCTTCACATTTTCTTACCCTGCACATTCGAACATATGATCTAAATTTTAATAAGAGTTCACCTATGAGCGATAAACGAGCATCAGAAGAAGGCAAGTTAGCTGCCTTGCCAATGGCAGAAGAAGAGTTGCTGGCGCGTGTGGCCTGGTCTTATTACCACGACGGGCTAACGCAGAACGACATTGGCGAGCGGCTTGGACTACCGCGCCTGAAGATTTCACGTTTGCTGGAAAAGGGCCGCCAGTCCGGCGTTATTCGCGTACAGATTAACTCGCGCTTTGAAGGTTGCCTGGCGCTTGAAACGCAGTTGCAGCAGCGCTTCAACCTTAAAATTGCTCGAGTTCTGCCCGCGCACAGCACGCCTGCGATGAATACCCGCCTGGGCATTGGTGCCGCGCAATCGCTGATGGGTATTCTGGAACCAGGGCAGTTATTGGCGGTGGGATTTGGTGAAGCGACCATGAACTGCCTTCAACATCTGAGCGGGTTTATCGGATCACAGCAAATCCGCCTGGTGACGCTTTCCGGTGGTGTTGGGCCGTATATGACGGGTATCGGACAATTAGATGCAGCGTGCAGTGTCAGCATGATCCCAGCACCGTTGCGCGTTTCATCAGCGCAAGTCGCTGAGATTTTACGAATGGAATCCAGCGTGCGTGATGTGATCCTCGCCGCAACAGCAGCCGATGTCGCCGTAGTGGGAATTGGTGCAATCAATCAAAAACGCGATGCCACAATTCTGCGCTCCGGTTATATCAGCGAAGGTGAACAACTGATGTACGCCCGTAAAGGTGCGGTGGGCGATATTCTTGGCTATTTCCTGCAAGCGGATGGCGAACGGGTGGAAGGGTTGGAAATCCACCGTGAATTGCTTGGCGTAACGCTCGACGACCTGGCGCAGCTACCCACAATTGTGGGTGTCGCGGGAGGTGTAGATAAAGCGGACGCTATTTATGCCGCACTTAGGGGCCAGCATATCAACGGCCTGGTGACGGAAGAAGAGACTGCGCGGGCAGTACTGGCTTTGGCAGGTTAAACCTGACTCACCGCCTGACGCGCTCATAAGAGGAAAGGCGATGAGTTATCTACTTGCACTGGACGCCGGGACGGGCAGTATTCGCGCCGTCATCTTTGATACTTCGGGGCACCAAATTGCGGTCGGCCAGGCCGAATGGAAACACCTGAGCGTGGCCGATGTCCCCGGCTCGATGGAGTTTGATCTCACCACCAACTGGCAACTTGCCTGCCAGTGCATTCAACAAGCCCTGCAAAAAGCACATCTTCCACCCGGAGCCATTAGCGCCGTATCCTGCTGCTCAATGCGTGAAGGTATCGTCCTTTACGACAATAATGGCGAGGCTATTTGGGCATGTGCCAACGTCGATGCCCGGGCCAGCCGTGAAGTCAGCGAGCTTAAAGAAATCCACGATTACCAGTTTGAATCTGAGGTTTATCAGGTCTCCGGGCAGACGCTGGCACTAAGCGCTATGCCGCGCCTGCTGTGGCTTGCGCATCATCGCCCGGATATTTATCGCCAGGCTGCGACCATTACGATGATCAGTGACTGGCTGGCGGCAAAACTGAGCGGCGAACTGGCTGTTGATCCTTCCAATGCAGGCACGACGGGTATGCTGGATTTGGCAATCCGCGACTGGCAGCCCGCGCTGATGGATATGGCCGGATTGCGAGCGGATATCCTTTCACCTGTAAAAGAAACGGGTAGCGTGCTCGGCACAGTAACCCAACAGGCAGCACAACAAAGTGGCTTGTTAAAAGGCACGCCGGTTGTCATGGGTGGCGGCGATGTGCAACTGGGCTGTGTCGGGCTTGGCGTCGTTCGCGCAGGACAAGCGGCAGTATTAGGGGGCACATTCTGGCAGCAGGTTGTGAATCTTCCCGTCATCAGAACCGACCCTGATATGAATATTCGCATTAATCCGCATGTCATCAGCAATATGGTGCAGGCAGAATCTATTAGCTTCTTTACCGGCCTGACGATGCGCTGGTTCCGGGATGCATTCTGTGCCGAAGAGAAACTGCTGGCTGAAAGGTTAGGCGTGGACACTTACGCACTACTCGAAGAAATGGCGGCGCGTGTTCCGGCGGGCTCTCACGGCGTGATGCCGATTTTCTCTGATGCCATGCATTTTAAGCAGTGGTATCACGCCGCACCGTCGTTTATTAATCTCTCCATCGACCCAGAAAAATGTAATAAAGCGACTCTATTCAGGGCGCTGGAAGAGAACGCAGCGATCGTTTCGGCGTGTAATCTTGAACAAATTTCTGGTTTTTCCGGCATACAGTTTGAGTCGCTAGTATTTGCCGGCGGTGGCTCAAAAGGGGCTTTGTGGAGCCAGATACTGAGTGATGTAACAGGTTTGCCAGTGCGTGTACCCGTCGTCAAAGAGGCAACAGCCCTCGGGTGTGCCATTGCGGCTGGCGTCGGCGCTGGGTTGTTTAATAATCTTGCTGATGCAGGTGAACGGCTGGTTCAATGGCAGCATGAATTTACGCCAAATCTGACGCACCGTGCTTTGTATGAGGAGATGAAACGCAAGTGGATGAAGGTTTATGCCGATCAGCTAACGCTGGTTGATAGCGGTTTGACGACGTCGATGTGGCAAGCACCAGGGTTGGTCATGCCATCATCAACTTAAAAACAGCCCGTTAAGTAAACAAAAAAGTCTCTTTGCAAAAGAGAGCGTTAAATTTATGCGGCGGATGTAAAACTCCGTCGTTCTTTGAATCCCGTCACAATCATTCGACAACTTCCCCCCATTTACGCTACATCCCGCTAAATTACTAACTCATCCGACCACATAATAATAATGACCTTTCAGGAAGAGAATATGAGCTATCCGTCGCTGTTTGCCCCACTAGACTTGGGTTTCACCACACTAAAAAACCGTGTGCTGATGGGTTCTATGCACACCGGGCTTGAGGAGCACCCGAACGGTGCCGAACGTTTGGCCGCTTTTTATGCTGAGCGCGCGCGGCACGGTGTTGCGCTAATTGTGACAGGTGGCGTTGCCCCTTCACCTTCGGGCGTGGGTGTGGAAAGCGGCGCGGTACTTAATGATGCAAGCCAGCTTGCACATCATCAGATTGTGACTGATGCCGTGCACCGTGAAGGCGGTAAAATTGCGCTGCAAATCCTGCACACCGGGCGCTACAGCTATCAGCCAAACCCCGTGGCCCCTTCTGCTATTCAGGCGCCGATTAACCGATTTAAGCCTCATGCACTAAGTCACGATGAGATCCTCACCTTGATTGAAGAATTTGCGCAGTGTGCGAGTCTTGCACAGCAGGCTGGGTACGATGGCGTAGAAATCATGGGTTCCGAAGGCTATTTAATTAACCAGTTCCTGGCAATAAGAACCAACCAGCGCGATGACGAATGGGGCGGTGATTACACGCGGCGTATGCGTTTTGCCATAGAAGTCGTGCGTGCGGTTCGTGAAAGAGTGGGAGCGAATTTCATTATTATCTATCGCCTGTCGATGCTGGATTTAGTCGATGGCGGCGGCACGTTTGAAGAGGCAGCACAGCTCGCGAAAGCAATTGAAAAGGCCGGTGCAACACTAATTAACACCGGAATTGGCTGGCATGAAGCGCGCATTCCTACCATTGCCACGCCTGTTCCACGCGGTGCATTTAGCTGGGTGACTCGCAAACTTAAAGGCGTGGTATCGATCCCGTTAGTCACCACCAACAGGATTAACGATCCGCAAACCGCGGAGAAGATCCTTTCCGGTGGCGATGCCGATATGGTGTCGATGGCGCGACCATTCCTTGCCGATGCTGAGTTAGTTTCCAAAGCTCAACAAGGCCGCGAAGATGAGATCAATACCTGTATTGGTTGCAACCAGGCGTGTCTGGATCAGATTTTCCTCGGCAAAGTGACTTCTTGCCTGGTCAACCCTCGCGCCTGCCATGAAACCAAAATGCCGATCGTCCCTGCCCTGTTGCGTAAAAACCTGGCAGTCGTTGGCGCAGGCCCTGCGGGACTGGCTTTTGCAATCAACGCAGCAGCTCGTGGTCACCAGGTGACACTGTTTGATGCCGCCGCAGAAATCGGTGGCCAATTTAATGTTGCGAAGCAGATCCCGGGCAAAGAAGAGTTTTACGAAACGCTGCGTTATTACCGCCGTATGTTAGAAATCACAGGCGTTGAAGTTCGTCTTAATCAATACGTCACCGCACCAATGCTAAAAGCGTTCGACGAGGTTATCCTCGC
>DASXXQ010000278.1:0-12375 GCA_036502985.1 Buttiauxella sp. | reverse complement strand
AACTGATTCAGCACCAGGCCAGGCTCCGGCAGCAACAGCTCAGCAAACCTCACCAGCGGATGCTTCCGCTGTAGTGGCTCCAAGCCAGGCTGCTGTAGACAATGCACAGGTTGCCACGCCACCGGCATCAGCACCTAATGCTGCACTACCTACTGATCAAGCCGCTGTGACCGCTCCTGCGGCTGACCCGAACGCGTTAGTCATGAATTTCAACGCTGATTGTTGGCTTGAAGTGACTGATGCAACCGGTAAAAAATTGTTCAGTGGTATGCAGCGTAAAGATGCCAGTTTGAATTTAGCCGGTCAGGCACCGTATAAGTTGAAAATTGGTGCACCGGCGGCAGTGCAGATTCAGTTCCAGGGTAAACCCGTCGACCTGAGTCGTTTTATCAGAACTAGCCAGGTTGCACGTCTGACAGTAAGTGCTGAATAATCACAGCCAGCATGACGCGTAATTGTGGAGATTTGTAATGCATAATGAAGCCCCAATTCAACGTAGAAAATCCAAACGGATCTACGTCGGGAATGTGCCAATCGGCGACGGGGCACCGATCGCCGTCCAGTCAATGACCAACACTCGCACCACGGATGTTGAAGCTACTGTCAATCAGATCAAAGCGTTAGAGAGAGTTGGGGCCGATATCGTTCGTATATCTATACCGACTATGGACGCGGCTGAAGCATTCAAACTCATCAAACAGCAGGTCAATGTTCCATTGGTCGCTGATATCCATTTTGACTATCGTATCGCCCTCAAAGTTGCTGAATACGGTGTCGACTGCCTGCGCATTAACCCTGGCAATATTGGTAGCGAAGAGCGTATTCGTGCTGTTGTTGATTGTGCGCGGGACAAAAATATTCCAATTCGTATTGGTGTGAACGCCGGTTCGTTGGAAAAAGATCTTCAGGAAAAATACGGTGAACCAACGCCTCAGGCATTGTTAGAGTCTGCAATGCGCCATGTCGATCATCTCGATCGTCTCAACTTTGATCAGTTCAAAGTCAGCGTAAAAGCATCCGATGTTTTCCTGGCCGTTGAGTCCTACCGTTTATTGGCTAAGCAGATCGATCAGCCATTGCACCTTGGGATCACCGAAGCGGGTGGCATGCGTAGTGGCTCGGTGAAGTCTGCAATTGGTCTGGGTTTGCTGCTTTCCGAAGGCATTGGCGACACGTTGCGCGTATCACTGGCCGCTGATCCTGTTGAAGAAATCAAAGTCGGTTTCGACATTCTAAAATCTTTGCGCATCCGTGCACGCGGTATTAACTTTATCGCCTGCCCAACCTGTTCGCGCCAGGAGTTTGATGTTATCGGTACGGTTAACGCCCTTGAAGAGCGCCTCGAAGATATCATCACACCTATGGATGTCTCGATAATCGGTTGCGTAGTTAACGGTCCTGGTGAAGCGCTGGTTTCCACTTTAGGTGTGACCGGTGGCCACAAGAAAAGTGGTTTCTACGAAGACGGTGTGCGTCAGAAAGAGCGAATGGATAACGAAAACATGATTGCGCAGCTTGAAGCGCGTATTCGTGCCAAAGCTTCCATGCTTGATGAATCGCAGCGGATTAGTATCCAGCAGTTGGAAAAATAGTGCGAAACATGGGAAGCATTCGGCTTCCCGTGTATGATTGAACCCGCCGGACATTTTGCGAAAGCAAACAGTCTGATTTCGGGTTCATTTTTTGTATAAATTCGGTAGAGAATAAACGTGGCAAAAAACATTCAAGCCATCCGCGGCATGAACGATTACCTGCCTGGCGAAACCGCCATTTGGCAGCGCATTGAAGGCATTCTGAAGCAGGTGCTCGGCAGCTACGGTTACAGTGAAATCCGTTTGCCGATTGTAGAGCAGACCCCGTTATTCAAACGCGCTATCGGTGAAGTAACCGACGTGGTTGAAAAAGAGATGTATACCTTTGAGGACCGCAATGGCGATAGCCTGACTCTGCGTCCTGAAGGCACCGCGGGCTGCGTGCGTGCCGGTATCGAACATGGTCTTCTGTACAATCAGGAACAGCGCTTGTGGTACATCGGGCCGATGTTCCGCCATGAGCGTCCGCAAAAAGGGCGCTATCGCCAGTTCAATCAGTTGGGTGTTGAAGTCTTTGGTCTGCAAGGACCTGACATTGATGCTGAGCTTATCATGCTCACTGCTCGTTGGTGGCGTGCGCTGGGTATCGACCAGCACGTTAGCCTTGAGTTGAACTCTATCGGTTCGCTTGAAGCTCGCGCTAACTATCGCGATGCGCTTGTGGCGTTCCTGGAACAGCATAAAGAGAAACTCGACGAAGATTGCCAGCGCCGCATGTACAGCAACCCGCTGCGTGTGTTGGATTCTAAAAACCCGGAAGTTCAGGCTTTACTGGATGGCGCACCAACACTTGGTGAGTATCTGGATGATGAGTCTCGCGAACATTTCGCGGGCCTGTGTCAGTACCTTGATGCCGCCGGTATCGCGTATACCGTGAATCAGCGTCTGGTACGCGGCCTGGATTACTACAACCGTACCGTTTTCGAATGGGTCACGAGCAGCCTGGGCTCTCAAGGCACCGTTTGTGCGGGCGGTCGTTATGATGGTTTGGTTGAACAACTAGGTGGCCGTGCTGCACCTGCTGTTGGCTTCGCAATGGGTCTGGAGCGTCTTGTTTTACTGGTTCAGGCTATCAATCCGGAATTTAAAGCAGAATCTGTTGTCGATATTTACCTGATATCGTCAGGTCACGGAACGCAAGCGTCAGCGATGCTGTTAGCTGAGCAATTACGCGATCAGGTCCCAGCTATCAAACTGATGACTAACTATGGCGGTGGCAACTTCAAGAAACAGTTCGTCCGTGCAGATAAGTGGGGTGCGCGTGTTGCACTGGTGCTGGGTGAAACCGAAGTCGCAAGTGGACAGGTCGTCGTGAAGGATCTGCGCACAGGTGAGCAGACTACCGTTGAACAAGCAAACGCGGTGGCTCATTTGCAGGCGCTACTGGGTTAATTTCCCCAGTGATTAATCGTTAAGGAGAAGGACTGCGTGGAAATTTACGAGAACGAAAACGAGCAGGTTGATGCGGTAAAACGCTTCTTTGCTGAAAACGGTAAAGCGCTGGTCGTTGGTGTCGTACTGGGTATAGGCGCACTGGTGGGTTGGCGTTACTGGGGCAGCCATCAGGCCGAAAGCGCGATGGCTTCTTCTCTTGAGTATCAAACAGTGACTGATGCTGTGCGTGCTGATCAACCTGCCACACTGAGTGCCGCAGAGAAATTCGCAGCCAGCACCAAAAATACTTATGGCGCTCTGGCTTCACTTGAACTGGCGCAGAAGTATGCTGACAACAATGACCTGGCGAAAGCAGCAGCTCAATTGCAGCAGGGTTTGAGTAGTACTAGCGATGAAAATTTGCAGGCGTTGATTAATGTGCGTCTGGCACGTATTCAAATACAACAAAAGCAGTCTGATGCGGCGCTGAAAACTCTCGACAGCATTAAAGGCGAAGGTTGGGTAGCGATTATTGCTGATTTGCGCGGTGAAGCGCTACTCAGCAAAGGGGATAAGCAAGGTGCACGCGATGCGTGGAGCAAAGGCTCACAAACCGACGCTTCTCCAGCTCTGCGCGAAATGATGCAGATGAAAATTAATAATTTGTCGAGCTAAGAGGGACCCGATGCAATTGCGTAAACTACTTGTACCAGGGCTGATTTCTCTGACGCTGCTCAGCGGTTGTTCACTGTTTAGCGGTGAAGAAGACGTGGTAAAGATGTCTCCACTGCCGACAGTTGAAAACCAGTTTGAACCTGTAAAATCATGGAGCACCTCCGTTGGTAGCGGAATTGGCGATTTTTATTCCAATTTGCACCCAGCCTGGCAGGATGGCACCATTTATGCGGCAGACCGTCGCGGTACCGTTAAAGCCGTAAATGCGGATGACGGTAAAGAAACCTGGTCTGTTGATCTGTCTGAAAAGACAAACTTTTATAGCAGCAATCTACCGGCACTCCTTTCTGGTGGCCTGACGGTTGATGGCGCACATATTTACCTGGGTAGTGAAAAAGCGCAGGTTTATGCGCTTAACACCTCTGATGGTAGTATTGCATGGCAAAGCAAAGCCGCGGGTGAAGTGATTTCTCGCCCAGTGGTTAGCGATGGTTTAGTTCTGGTGCATACCAGCAACGGCCAGCTTCAGGCATTCGATGAGACTGACGGTGCGGTGAAATGGACCGTAAACCTGGATATGCCAGCACTTTCTCTGCGAGGCGAGTCAGCTCCTGCTGTAGCGTTTGGTGCAGCGATTGTTGGTGGTGACAATGGCCGCGTCAGCGCTGTGCTGATGAAGCAAGGTCAGTTGATCTGGCAACAACGTATCTCTCAGGCAACCGGTGCTACCGAAATTGACCGTCTGAGCGATGTCGACACCACGCCTGTTATTGTCAACGGTGTTGTGTACGCCCTGGCATATAACGGCAACTTGACTGCGCTGGATTTACGTTCAGGCCAGATCATGTGGAAACGTGAACTGGGCTCGGTAAACGACTTTATTGTTGATGCAAACCGCATTTTCCTTGTCGATCAGAATGACCGTGTTGTTGCTCTGAATGCCGATGGTGGTGTGACTTTGTGGACGCAAAGCGATCTGTTGCACCGTAATCTGACTGCACCAGTTCTGTACAACGGCTATCTGGTAGTTGGTGACAGCGAAGGTTACATGCATTGGATCAATGCTGATGACGGCCGCTTTGTTGCTCAACAAAAAGTCGACAGTTCTGGCTTCCAGACCGATCCCGTTGTCGCAAGTGATAAACTGTTGATTCAGGCAAAAGACGGTACGTTGTACGCTATCAAGCGCTAAACTTGCCTGAAGTACAGTTAAGTGAAACGGTTCCTGTAGTCCGGGAGCCGTTTCCTGTTTTTAGAAACGACGTGATTTAACGTCGTTTTATGATGAATTTTGAGTTATGAGGTTTTTATCATGGTACCTGTGGTTGCGCTCGTCGGGCGCCCTAATGTCGGAAAATCCACGTTGTTTAACCGCTTGACGCGTACCCGAGATGCGCTGGTCGCGGATTTCCCGGGGCTGACTCGCGACCGCAAGTATGGTCGTGCTGAAGTGGAAGGTCGCGAATTTATTGCCATCGATACCGGTGGTATCGAT
This sequence comes from Buttiauxella sp., assembly GCA_036502985.1. GTDB lineage: Bacteria > Pseudomonadota > Gammaproteobacteria > Enterobacterales > Enterobacteriaceae > Buttiauxella. The sequence goes on along the minus strand of DASXXQ010000278.1, from coordinate 7,239 downwards.
GGAACGGAAGACGGCGTTGAAACGCATATGGCGGCACAGTCGCTGTTAGCGATTGAAGAAGCTGATGTTGTGCTGTTCATGGTGGATGCACGTGCGGGCCTGATGCCAGCCGATGAAGCCATCGCTAAGCACCTGCGTTCACGTCAGAAGCCAACTTTCCTTGTGGCAAACAAAACTGACGGCATGGACCCTGATCAAGCAGTCATCGATTTCTACTCGCTGGGTTTAGGTGAAATTCACCCCATTGCGGCTTCACATGGTCGTGGTGTAACAACCCTGCTTGAGCACGTTCTGATTCCTTTCATTGATGAAAAAAATCCGCGTGAACCGGAAGAAGAGATCGATGAAGATGCAGCCTACTGGGCGGCATTCAATGCTAAAAATGGCATTGTTTCTGAAGACGGCGAAGAGATTGAAGAAGAAGAGGAAGAAGAAGCTTTCAATCCTCAAGATCTGCCAATCAAACTGGCGATTGTTGGCCGCCCGAACGTTGGTAAGTCAACGCTCACTAACCGTATTCTCGGTGAAGATCGTGTTGTAGTTTACGACATGCCGGGAACCACGCGTGACAGCATTTACATCCCAATGGAACGTGATGAGCGTGAATTCATTCTTATCGACACCGCAGGTGTCCGTAAGCGTGGCAAAATCACGGAAACCGTGGAGAAATTCTCGGTAATCAAAACGCTGCAAGCGATTGAAGACGCCAACGTTGTTCTGCTGGTGATTGATGCGCGCGAAGGTATCTCCGACCAGGATTTGTCTTTGCTCGGCTTTATCCTCAATAGTGGGCGCTCACTGGTGATTGTCGTCAACAAGTGGGATGGTCTGAGCAATGAAGTCAGAGAGCAGGTGAAAGAGACACTCGATTACCGTCTTGGTTTTATCGACTTTGCTCGCGTTCACTTCATCTCTGCATTGCATGGTAGTGGTGTAGGTAATCTGTTTGAGTCCGTTCGTGAAGCTTACGACAGCTCCACACGCCGCGTAAGTACTGCAATGCTGACTCGCGTTATGACAATGGCTGCTGAAGATCACCAGCCACCGTTGGTACGTGGTCGCCGTGTTAAGTTAAAATATGCTCACGCCGGTGGTTACAACCCGCCGATCGTAGTGATTCACGGCAACCAGGTCAAAGACCTGCCGGATTCCTACAAGCGATATTTAATGAACTACTTCCGCAAATCGCTGGATGTGATGGGTACGCCAATCCGTATTCAGTTCAAAGAAGGGGAGAACCCGTTTGCTAACAAACGTAACACCCTGACGCCGAACCAGATGCGTAAACGTAAGCGTTTGATCAAGCACATCAAGAAAGGCAAATAAGGAATCATTACGATTCTCTAAAGAGCCCAAAGCCTTAAAAGCCCGCAAATATTGCGGGCTTTTTTATTGTCACTGACCAGTCCTGAATAGTGTTGATACGTTTACGACGTAAATGGTTCATCCCGATTCCCGCACGCTACCAGATATAACCAACCGCAAATCCAGCATAAAGCTCCCCGGAATGCTGGACGATGGGGCTATCAGCGATGTCTTTATCATAAAGTTCGTAGTTGGCGGCAAACATACCCACCCAGTTCGGGCTGAAGCGATAGCTGGTGATGATAGCGGCCATTGGCGAGACAGTGGTACCGGTGTCCCACGCAGCACGCTGAGGTGTGGCTTCACCAGATGAGATACCGCCGAAATAGTAATTAGCCATTTTGTCACTGCGGATCATCATCCCCATGCCCGGCATGATCAGCAGTTTATCTATGATGAAGGGGAAATCGGCCCACAAGAGCAGTTCCTGGCCATTACTGCGGCCAGTCACATCGGTGGTGATACGGGCAGTCAGTAAAGCATAGGGAGTGATGAAGTTGGCTCCGACACCAGCCTCAAACTCCCCTTTGCGCTCATTCATGCCTCTGAATGCCTCATCGTCACTTGGATCAAGGTTGCCAAATCGCACTCTGCCGTATCCGTATGCCGCAAACGTATCATCCTTGTGGAAGTAATAGCGGGCCCGATCCCCCAGGTACATGAACTTATCACCAAAGTAGATAGCGCCAGGAATGATGTAGGCTGAGTTGTCCTGCGCCTTATAACGGGCCTGTCCGCCGAGGACCGCTCCCCCAATCACCAGGCCTTTGGGGACGGGGCTTGTGGCACCGTCATTGGCGTAGAGGTCGAGGGAGCCGAGATCAACCTCGGCATGTGCATGAGCACAAAGCAACAGCAGGGGACAGAGTACAGTGGCAAGCTGTCGGTAGTGTCTCATCGAGTCTCCAAATCGTAGTAAACAGGTAATGTTTGTCTTGTCCCAGGGGCTGGCATAATGCGCATCCCGATATCGAATCAGATATCTCTTTTTTATGCCGTTGTATCAATAATGCGTGGGAATCTAAAAGATTCCAGAAATTTCAATAAATTGCTTTAGTGGTATCACGAAAATTCGATACAACGTACCGACGAAAGGGCGGTAATCTATCATATCCTTGCCTTTTTCCGCGGCTCACCTTGAAGAAATGAGGTATCAAACGCTGGCCCCCATTCAAGAAACGGCCAAATGGACTTATTAGCGCGTGGTGTGCTGCAACGGCAACATTGCTTGAGCAATTCACAGTCTCTCTGGAGCGCCGTTATCAGCCCCTATGGCAACTTCTCTGGTGTTGTTAATGCTTAATGACGTAGTTATCTTTATCATTAAAAGAGCAAATCATGGTGATGCAAACCCGTGTCTTCAGGTGAGTTGTTGAAAGGAGTGATTATGGAAATTAAATGCCCGAAGTGTGAAAACACGCTGCTGCAAACTGACTCAGGTGGGCACTGCGAAACCTGTCAGCAGGATTATCACCTGGAAGCCCGCTGTCCGGATTGCCACAAGCCGCTGGAAGTCTTAAAAGCTTGTGGTGCGGTCGATTATTTTTGCCAGAACGGCCACGGATTGATCTCGAAAAAACGCGTCGAATTCGTACCCATTGCTGGCTAAGTTTTAGCTTTTTGCCACAGTTTTGCGTATGCGTTTAGGTTTCACCGGTGTAATGCCGGTGACCTGGCTTTCCACCCAACCATCTTCCAGACGCGTAGTGAGCATATCCCCAGAGTGCACCTGATTTGTTTTCTTCAGTAGCTTGCCGTCTGTTGCTGTTGTCACGCTATAACCCCTTGCAAGCGTTGCCAGCGGGCTAACGGCTTCTAGTTGGGCGATAGCAGTGCCAAACCGCTGGCGAGTATTGCTCAGGCGCGCGCTGACAACTTGCGATAAACGATATTCAAGCTGCTGTAAACGAGTCTGCGCGCGATGGATTCGTCGTTGTGGTTGTTGCTGATTCAAGCGTTGCATCAGCCGTTGTTGTTGCTGCGCGGTACGGCGTAGCTTTGCATCCATCGCGGTATTGAGGCGCTGCTGTAAACGCTCAAGTGTAGTTTGCTGCCGAGCTAAACGCAGTTGCGGATGTTGTTGTTGTAAGCGGTGGTGCAAGCGTGTGAAACGCTGCATCCGTTGGGCGATGTAGTAATCCATCGCCATTTCCATACGCTGTTGTTGCGACTGGAGTTGGCGCAGCAATTCGAGCTGATTTCGGCTGACAATTTCGGCGGCGGCCGACGGTGTTGGCGCACGAACATCCGCGACAAAATCGGCGATCGTGACGTCAGTTTCATGTCCTACGGCACTAACAACGGGGATCTTGCTGGCAAAGATTGCTCGTGCGACTCGCTCATCGTTAAAGCTCCATAAATCTTCCAGTGAACCACCGCCGCGCCCCACTATCAGCACGTCACATTCTTCGCGTAGGTTTGCCAGTTCTATCGCGCGAACGATTTGCAACGGTGCATCCGCACCTTGTACAGCGGTTGGGTAAATAATGACCGGGAGAGAGGGGTCGCGACGTTTTAGAACATGCAAAATGTCATGTAGCGCGGCACCGGTTTTTGACGTAATCACCCCAACCTGATGTGCAGGCGCTGGCAGTGATTGTTTATGAATTTGTTCAAACAACCCTTCGGCGGTGAGCCGTTGTTTCAGCTCTTCGTACTGCTGCTGCAATAATCCTTCACCGGCAGGCTGCATACTTTCGACAATTATCTGGTAATCACCACGCGGCTCATACAGCGTAAGAGTGGCGCGCACCAAAACTTGCTGCCCGTGCTGTGGACGGAAGGTGACGCGTCGATTGCTATTGCGAAACATTGCGCCGCGAATTTGAGCAGTATCGTCTTTGAGCGTGAAATACCAGTGGCCGGAAGCCGGTTGGGTAAAGTTGGAAATTTCACCGCTGATCCACACTTGCCCCATCTCTTGTTCCAGCAGCATGCGAACCGTCTGATTCAGGCGGCTTACAGTAAAAATTGAAGGCTTATTTGTTGTTGGCATGTGAGCTAGATCAAACTTTAAATCAGCAGGTTATTCGGTCAATAGTACCTTTCATATCGCACCTGGCAAGGATTTTTCTCAAAAAAGTGTGGATGCAATCGATTCCGCTCTGTATAATGCCGCGGCAATATTTTATCTGTTCTCATTCACCCCAGGTTGAGATATTGCCATGCTACGAATCGCTAAAGAAGCACTGACGTTTGATGACGTTCTCCTCGTTCCAGCTCACTCTACAGTTCTGCCTAACACGGCCGATCTCAGCACCCAATTGACCAAAACTATTCGTTTGAATATCCCTATGCTGTCCGCAGCAATGGATACCGTAACGGAAGCCCGTCTGGCCATTGCATTGGCTCAGGAAGGTGGACTTGGTTTCATTCACAAAAATATGTCGATTGAGCGCCAGGCTGAAGAAGTCCGACGCGTGAAAAAACACGAAAGTGGTGTTGTGACTGACCCACAGACCGTGCTGCCGACGACCACTTTGCACGAAGTTAAAGAACTCACCGCGCGTAACGGTTTTGCCGGTTACCCTGTTGTGACCGAACAGAACGAACTGGTCGGTATCATCACCGGTCGTGACGTTCGTTTTGTGACTGACTTGAGCCAGCCAGTTAGCGTGTACATGACCCCGAAAGAGCGTCTGGTTACCGTGAAAGAAGGCGAAGCACGTGATGTCGTGCTGTCCAAAATGCACGAGAAACGTGTTGAGAAAGCTCTGGTCGTTGATGGTAACTTCCATCTGCGCGGCATGATCACCGTTAAAGACTTCCAGAAAGCAGAACGTAAACCTAACGCCTGTAAAGACGACCAGGGCCGTTTGCGTGTTGGGGCGGCCGTTGGCGCAGGTGCGGGCAACGAAGAGCGTATCGACGCTCTGGTAGCTGCTGGTGTTGATGTTTTGCTGATTGACTCCTCTCATGGTCATTCCGAAGGCGTTTTGCAACGTATTCGTGAAACCCGCGCTAAATACCCGGACCTGCAAATCATTGGCGGTAACGTCGCGACTGCTGCTGGTGCACGTGCCCTGGCTGATGCCGGTGTCAGTGCTGTGAAAGTGGGTATCGGCCCAGGTTCAATCTGTACCACTCGTATCGTAACGGGTGTTGGCGTTCCACAAATCACAGCCGTTGCTGATGCAGTTGAAGCGCTGGAAGGAACAGGCATTCCTGTTATCGCTGACGGCGGTATCCGTTTCTCTGGTGATATTGCTAAAGCCATCGCTGCGGGCGCATCTGCGGTCATGGTCGGCGGTATGCTGGCAGGGACTGAAGAGTCTCCGGGTGAAATCGAACTTTACCAGGGGCGCTCTTTCAAATCCTACCGCGGTATGGGTTCCCTGGGTGCAATGTCCAAGGGTTCTTCTGACCGTTACTTCCAGACTGATAACGCAGCAGACAAACTGGTGCCAGAAGGTATCGAAGGCCGCGTGGCTTACAAAGGCCATCTCAAAGAGATCGTTCACCAGCAAATGGGCGGCCTGCGTTCCTGTATGGGTCTGACCGGCTGTGGTACTATCGACGAGCTGCGTACCAAAGCGGAATTTGTACGTATCAGCGGTGCGGGTATTCAGGAAAGTCACGTACACGATGTGACGATTACTAAAGAGTCCCCGAACTACCGTATGGGCTCCTGATTCTCCTCGCCCGGCATTCGTCGGGCGATTTTCTTTATCTGTTTCACTTGCCTCGGAATAAGCGTCAATGACGGAAAATATCCATAAACATCGCATACTTATCCTTGATTTCGGTTCTCAATACACCCAGTTGGTTGCGCGCCGCGTGCGTGAACTGGGCGTTTACTGTGAGCTGTGGGCATGGGATGTCACTGAAGCACAGATTCGTGAATTCAATCCAAGTGGTATCATCCTTTCTGGTGGCCCGGAAAGCACCACGGAGCTGAATAGCCCGCGTGCCCCTGAATATGTCTTTACCGCAGGCGTGCCAGTATTTGGTGTGTGCTACGGCATGCAGACCATGGCGATGCAGCTTGGCGGCCACGTTGAATCCTCTACCGAACGTGAGTTTGGCTATGCGCAGGTTGAAGTCATCACCGACAGCGCACTGGTTCGCGGTATCGAAGACACTTTGAGCGCTGCAGGCAATCCGCTGCTGGATGTCTGGATGAGCCATGGTGATAAAGTCACGGCCATTCCTTCTGACTTCGTTACTGTTGCCAGCACCGAGACTTGCCCGTTCGCCATTATGGCAAACGAAGAAAAACGCTTTTATGGCGTGCAATTCCACCCCGAAGTGACCCATACCCGTCAGGGCCAGCGCTTGCTGGAGCGTTTTGTTCTTGATATCTGCGGCTGCGAAGCACTGTGGACGCCAGCAAAAATTATCGAAGATGCGATTGTTCGTCTGCGCGAGCAAGTAGGCAACGACAAGGTGATTCTTGGCCTGTCAGGTGGCGTGGATTCGTCCGTTACCGCAATGCTGCTGCATCGTGCAATTGGCGACCGTCTGACCTGTGTGTTTGTGGATAACGGCCTGCTGCGCTTGAACGAAGCACAGCAAGTTATGGATATGTTCGGTGATCACTTCGGCCTGAACATTGTTCATGTTGCAGCGGAAGACCGTTTCCTGTCTCAGCTGGCGGGTATCGACGAGCCAGAAGCTAAGCGCAAAACCATTGGCCGTGTATTCGTAGAAGTCTTTGACGAAGAAGCACTGCGCCTGGAAGATGTGAAATGGCTGGCGCAGGGCACAATCTACCCTGACGTTATCGAGTCTGCGGCTTCTGCTACCGGCAAAGCGCACGTTATCAAATCTCACCACAATGTGGGCGGCTTGCCGAAAGAGATGAAGATGGGTCTGGTTGAGCCGCTTAAAGAGCTGTTCAAAGACGAAGTGCGTAAAATTGGTCTGGAACTCGGT
>DASXXQ010000277.1:0-2060 GCA_036502985.1 Buttiauxella sp. | reverse complement strand
GGCATCAGGCATTGCGGCGGAAGGGAATGTCGGTATCCAGGCCGGACGCGACGTTAACCTGCTGGCGGAAGCCACCACCACCGGCAGCAGCGCGCATGCTAAGAAGAAAACGGTTGTCGATGAATCGGTCCGCCAGCAGGGTAGCGAAATTGCCAGCGGCGGTAACACCACGATCATTGCCGGTCGTGACGTGAACAGCCAGGCCGCGCAGGTGACCGCCAGCGGTGACATTGGCGTGGCGGCCGGTCGGGATGTGAATCTCAGCACCGCCACAGAGAGCGATTACCACTTTAAGGAAGAGACGAAGACCAAAAAAGGGTTCCTGAAAAAGACCACCACGCACACGGTAGAGGAAGACAGTGCGACCCGTGAAGCAGGCTCGCTGTTGAGTGGTGATAACGTCACCGTTCAGGCGGGCAACAACCTGCTGGTGAAAGGCTCGTCTGTGGTCGGCGACGGCGATGTTTCCCTGTCCGCAGGCAACAACGTGGATATCGTGGCGGCCACCAATACCGATTCGACATACCGCCTGAAAGAAACCAAAAAGAGCGGCCTGATGGGTAATGGAGGCATTGGCTTCACCATTGGCACCAATAAATCGCGCTATGAGATGAACGACGACGGCACGACGCAAAGCCAGAGTTTCAGTACCGTGGGATCAACGGGTGGCGACGTCAGCATTACTGCGGGTGGGCTGGCGCACATTGGCGGTGCGGACATTATCGCCGGGAAAGATTTGAGTATCACGGGCGACAGCGTGCTGATTGAGCCAGGGCGCGACCAGCGTACCCATGATGAATCATTTGAGCAGAAACAGAGCGGGCTGACGATTGCGCTGTCCGGTGCCGCGGGTGGGGCGATGAATAGTGCAGTTTCAGCTGCACAGTCAGCCCGCGACGAAAGTGACGACCGGCTGGCGGCGCTGAAACTGGCGCAGATGGGCATGTCTGGTTACCAGGCAGACCAGGCGTTGCAACTGGACAGTGCGCAGGGCGGCGATCCGTCGAATAACAATACTATCGGGATCAGTGCATCCATCGGCGCACAGACATCGAAATCCAGTTCGCACAGCGAACAGGATATGGCTGCGGGCAGCACGTTAACCGCTGGCGATAATATCTCGATAATCGCCAAAGGCGGCGATATCACTGCTATTGGCAGCCAGATCAAAGCGGGCCGGGACGTCTGGCTGGATGCGGCAAACGATATCAACCTGCTTTCCTCGCAGAACACGCAACTGTTTGAAGGGGATAACGAAAGCCACGGCGGTTCGCTGGGCATAGGTGTCGGTGTGGGCTCAGGCGGCTGGGGTATCACGATTTCTGCCAGCGGTAACGCATCAAAAGGTAATGAAAGCGGCAACGGCACCACGCATAACGAAACCACGATAGACGCCGGCAACCGCGTCACTCTCCACAGCGGGGACGACACCACAATCGCAGGCGCGCAGGTGAGCGGCAATAAAGTTGTGGCGGATGTCGGGGGTGACCTGACCATCAGCAGTCTGCAGGACAGCGACCATTACGACAGTAAAAAGAGCAGCATCAGCGGTGGGGCCAGCTTCACGTTCGGGTCGATGACGGGGTCCGGCAGTATCAGTTTCAGCAAAGACAGGATGAACTCGGACTACGACAGCGTAATTGAGCAGAGCGGGATTTTTGCCGGAGACGGCGGCTTTGATATCACTGTCGGGAACCACACGCAGCTCGATGGTGCGGTGATTGCGTCTACCGCCACCGCAGACAAAAACAGTCTCGACACCAGTACGCTGGGCTGGAAAGACATCCATAACAAAGCGGAGTACGACGTCAGCCACAGCGGGGCGAGCTTCAGCAGCGGCGGTAATGTTGCCGACCAGTTTATGGGTAACATGGCCACTAATATGTTATCAGGCCTGGGTGGCAGCGGTGATGCGGAAGGGAGCACGAAAGCGGCCATCAGCAACGGCAGCATCACCATCCGCGACAAGGACAATCAGAAGCAGGACGTGGCGAACCTGAGCCGCGACACGGAGCACGCCAATGGCAGTATCAGCCCAATCTTTGACAAGGAGAAAGAAC
>DASXXQ010000276.1:0-1734 GCA_036502985.1 Buttiauxella sp. | reverse complement strand
GGGATGTTATATACCAGGCTTAACGGGCCAAAGATTTGGTCGAGAACATAAAACACGAAGCCAAAACTGATCCCCGTGACGACACGCACGCCCATTGGCACACTACGTAGCGGGCCGAAAATGAACGACAACGCCATCAGCATCATTACGGCAACGGAAAGCGGCGCAAAGACTTTACTCCACATATTGAGCTGGTAACGCCCGGAGTCTTGTCCGCTGGCTTTAAGATACTTCACGTAATTGTGCAGGCCGCTTATAGACAGCGCATCCGGGTCCAGAGCTACCACCCCAAGTTTGTCGGGGGTCAGATTGGTTTTCCACTCATCGCTGACGGTCTGAGATCCGGTGATTTGCATCGGATCGGTCAAATTCGATGAATCAACCTGAGACAGTCGCCACACCTTATTTTCTACATCGTACTGCGCGGATGCCGCATAACGAACCGATTGCAGGCGACGCTCTTTGTTAAAGCTATAAATACTGACGCCCGCGAGGTTGTTATTGCCATTGATGCGTTCGATGTAGACAAAGTTATGGCCATCCTTCGCCCATAAACCCTGCTGCGTGGTGAGCAAAGAACCACCGTACATCTGTTGCGCACGGTAGTTACGCGCCATTTGTTCACCTTGCGGAGCGACCCACTCGCCAATCGCCATGGTCAACAGCACCAACGGAATAGCAGTTTTCATTACCGACATTGCGATTTGCATACGTGTGAAACCGGAGGCTTGCATCACCACCAGTTCACTGCGTTGCGCCAACATTCCCAGCCCAAGCAAAGCACCTAGGAGTGCAGCCATTGGGAAGAATATCTGGATGTCTTTTGGCACGCTGAGGATGGTATACACCCCAGCCCCCATCGCGGAATAACTTCCCTGCCCGGCCTTTTTTAGCTGGTCGACAAATTTAATAATGCCCGATAGCGACACCAGCATGAACAGCGTCATCATGATGGTGGTAAAGATGGTTTTACCGATATAACGGTCAAGTACACCAAACATTTATGCCGCTCCTCGTGTCTTGCTAAAACGCGCACGTAGTTGGCGCATCGGCACCGTATCCCACACGTTGAGCACAACTGCGATGGCAAAATAGACCACGTTAACCAACCACATCCACATCATCGGGTCGATTCTCCCCTTCGCCGCATTAGATTTCAGCGAGGTTTGAAGCAGGAAGAACACCAGATACAGCAGCATGGCTGGCAGCATTGAAAGCACACGGCCCTGGCGCGGGTTAACCACGCTTAATGGAACCACCATCAATGCCATAATAAACACGGTCACTATCAGCGTGAGACGCCAGTGCAATTCGGCTCGCGCATTGGGGGCATCGTTTGACCACAGTGTGCGGATATACATTTGGCTGGAATCATCGGGATCAAGCGCCACGGTCTGGTGGCCAACTATTGCCTGGTAATCCTGGAAATCCGTGATACGGAAGTCACGCAACAGTGCCGTGCCTTCAAAACGGGTCCCCGTATTCAGCGTGACGATTTGCGATCCATCAGGCCGTTGGGATAAATGGCCGGAATCGGCCACCACCACGGAAGGGCGCGCGTTGCCTTTTGGACGCAACTGCGCCAGAAAAACGTCTTTAAAGTTTGAGCCATCAACACTCTCAATAAAGAGTACCGAGTTACCATCCGTTGCCTGCTGGAACTGCCCCTGGGCAAGTGCAGCCATGCCTGGGTTAGCCTTGGCTTCTGACAGCACTTCGTCCTGATGGCGAGAT
>DASXXQ010000275.1:0-3120 GCA_036502985.1 Buttiauxella sp. | reverse complement strand
CATGCCCATATGCGTTTGCTTTCACAACCGCCACCATACGACTGTTCGGAGCCAATTTGCGCAGGCGTTGCAGGTTGTGTCGCAGAGCGCGGCGGTTAATTTTTACGGTTGCCGCTTGCATCTTTATTCCTTGCTCAATATTTACCAGAGCGGTGGATGGCACTGCGTTTATCCACCCTACAAAAATGCAGGGCGGGTACGCCGCGTACCAGGCACCGGGATGACGAGGATTTTAATCTTCGTCGTACTGCGGACCCGCATAGTTATCAAAGCGAGACCATTGACCGTTAAACGTCAAACGCACCGTGCCGATTGGGCCGTTACGCTGTTTACCGAGGATGATTTGCGCGATGCCTTTCTCGTCACTGTTGTCGTTATAAACTTCATCACGATAGATAAACATGATTAAGTCGGCATCCTGCTCGATGGAGCCGGATTCACGCAAGTCGGAGTTTACCGGGCGTTTATCGGCACGTTGTTCCAGGGAGCGGTTAAGCTGTGAGAGTGCTACAACTGGCACCTGTAGCTCTTTTGCCAGTGCTTTTAGCGAGCGTGAGATCTCCGCGATTTCCAGCGTTCGGTTGTCAGAAAGCGACGGTACGCGCATTAACTGGAGGTAGTCGATCATAATCAGGCTCAGACCGCCATGCTCACGATAGATGCGGCGCGCACGGGAACGCACTTCTGTTGGCGTCAGGCCGGAAGAGTCATCGATGTACATATTGCGCTTCTCAAGCAAGATGCCCATGGTGCTCGAAATACGCGCCCAGTCCTCGTCGTCTAATTGTCCGGTACGAATTTTGGTTTGATCGACACGGGAAAGCGACGCCAGCATACGCATCATGATTTGCTCGCCTGGCATCTCCAGGCTGAAAATCAGCACTGGTTTTTCCTGCAACATCGCGGCGTTTTCGCACAGGTTCATGGCGAAGGTGGTTTTACCCATCGACGGACGCGCCGCCACGATAATCAGGTCTGATTTTTGCAGACCCGCGGTTTTCTTGTTCAGGTCTTGATAGCCCGTATCCACACCCGTTACCCCGTCGTGCGGAGTCTGGTAAAGCGACTCAATACGCGACACGGTAGCTTCAAGGATTTGGTCGATGCTTTTCGGCCCTTCGTCTTTGTTGGAGCGGCTTTCTGCAATCTGGAAAACGCGCGACTCGGCGAGGTCGAGCAAATCTTCGCTGGTACGCCCTTGCGGATCGTAACCGGCATCAGCGATTTCATTCGCCACCGCAATCATTTCACGAACAACCGCACGTTCGCGCACGATGTCTGCGTAAGCGCTGATGTTCGCCGCACTTGGCGTATTTTTAGATAACTCAGCCAGGTAGGCAAACCCGCCTACGCTTTCCAGATTTCCCTGTAATTCAAGAGATTCCGAGAGCGTGATCAGGTCGATAGGCTTGCTCATCTCCAGCAAACGCTGCATTTCGGTGAAAATCATGCGGTGCGGACGGCTGAAAAAATCGTTGGCTACGACGCGCTCGGAAACGTTGTCCCAGCGTTCGTTGTCCAGCATTAAACCGCCCAATACCGACTGCTCCGCTTCCAGAGAATGTGGCGGCATTTTCAGCCCTTCCATCTGACGATCGCGGGGTTCTTTCGGTTTGTTGAAGGGTTTATTTCCTGCCATAGTGAGGGAGTTACCAAAATCAGATAAGAGAGACGAGAGTTTACTCTATCTCCCTCCGAGGAAACAGAAGGAGTTCTCATGGCAACACGCATTGAATTTAGTCAGCACGGTGGGCCAGAAGTGTTAAAAGCCGTCGAATTTACCCCAACAGCCCCCACAGAACACGAAGTCCAGGTTGAAAACAAAGCGATTGGTATCAACTATATAGATACCTATATTCGTAGCGGCTTGTATCCACCTCCGATGCTGCCAAGCGGGCTGGGCACCGAAGCGGCTGGCGTGGTGAGCAAAGTCGGCAGCGCGGTAACGCATCTTAAAGTGGGTGACCGCGTGGTCTACGCGCAATCAGGCTTAGGCGCATACAGCAGTGTTCATAACGTGCAGGCAGATAAAGCAGCGAAACTCCCTGATGCCATCTCCTTCGAACAAGCTGCCGCGTCATTCCTCAAGGGCTTAACGGTCTATTATCTGCTGCGCAAAACCTACGATATCAAAGCCAATGAAGTCTTCTTGTTCCATGCAGCTGCCGGTGGCGTGGGATTAATCGCCTGCCAGTGGGCCAAAGCGCTGGGGGCAAAACTGATTGGAACCGTGGGTTCTGCTCAAAAAGCGGAACGCGCCAAAAATGCCGGTGCCTGGCAGACAATTAATTATCGCGAAGAAAATCTTGTCGAGCGGGTAAAAGAGATTACTGGAGGCAAAAAAGTCGCAGTGGTTTATGACTCGGTGGGTAAAGACACCTGGGAATCGTCGCTGGACTGCCTTCAACGGCAAGGTTTGATGGTGAGCTTTGGTAACTCTTCGGGCCCGGTAACGGGTGTGAATCTGGGGATACTCAATCAGAAAGGCTCGCTATATGTTACTCGTCCGTCACTAAATGGTTACGTGACCACGCGCGAAGAACTGAAAGAAGCGTGTAATGAGTTGTTCTCGTTGATTGCCAGCGGCGTGATAAAAGTGGATGTCGCTGAAAACCAGAAATTCGCGCTGAGCGATGCGGCCCTGGCTCATAAAACGCTGGAGAGCCGTAGTACTCAAGGTTCTAGTTTACTGATTCCATAAAAGAATTTGGGCTTCCCTGAGGAAGCCCATTCTTTTTTTGTTCGCTCTGTCTGTAGGGTACAGCGCGATGAATTCGTTTTTTCGCAACACGATAATATTGTCAGATTTGGTAAATTATTGATATCCCATAGCCCGCAAACTTAGCCTAAAAGATGCAAGGTTGTGATCAACTCCGCAATACCTTAGCAATATGCACGGTTATTGCTGGCAAAAATTAGCGCTTATCCGCGACTAATGACAAGGCATGTTCGACGACAGAAATTCCAGCACCCGCTTTATGCGCATTTTCGCTCAAATAACGACGCCACTGGCGCGCCCCAGGGATGCCCTGGAATAAACCGAGCATATGACGAGTGACATGGCCCAAATATGTGCCGTTTGCCAGTTCGCGTTCGATGTATGGGTACATAGCGCGCACT